>NZ_JAVRBN020000026.1:0-106435 GCF_034531305.2 Nostoc sp. ChiQUE02 | reverse complement strand
ATTTTGCTGAATGAGGGTATCCGCGCTTGGATGGCTCCTCAAGATCAACCCCACGAACAATTTGTATTCCCTGAGGAAGTTCTACCTCGCGGTAATGCTCTCTAAAACTCTAAGAACAAAAAGCCGACCATGACCTGAATAACAGTTGTGGTTGCCGAAAATTGACACTACCCAGATTAAATAATCTCCTTGTAATAAGCCAATAAAGTGTCAATATTCCCCATTCTCCAGTGATCTCCCACCAAAAGGTGGGAGATTTTTTTCTGTATATGGTTAATATCTCTAAATTTATGTGTTATGTTAGGTGAAGGTTATGAACCCAGAGTAAATTCTCTGCCCTTTTAAAACTAAGACCGCTTAGGCAATAAGGAGGTGATGCCCATGATAGAAAGTAGTAAATGCATGGGTCATCAGGTTGCAGTTAGCCGGCTGTGTGCCGGGGCTGTTCTCTAAAAGTTAGCCTTAGTCATCTTTGAGATACTAAGTTAGCTCAAGTAGCTAGGCAAGCTCGGAGTTCCTTCCGGCAGTCTGGTTGCAACCTGAAGACCCGCTAGACCGCTCTGACTTAGACCATCCGATCTAAATCAGGGCGGATAGTTTTTTATGGGTAACTTTTGTTTTATCAATGGTTAATTTTGAAAACTTAGATAACCATGCCTGCGGCGGGCAAAGCCAATGCGTTTAAGTTTTCTTAAAAAGAAAAATATTTTTCATCAAACCTTGGGGTCTGACCAGATGTGAGCAATAGCGTATATCTATTGAGTCTAATTTAAATATCCACACACGCATTATGCTCTGCTTTATCCTCCCATCCTTTCTTTGTAGAGAATAAAAGGGGTTGGATTTTATGAAATACATAATATGACCAATATAATACAACCAGGAATTTTGTGATTATGGCAAAACTACTTACCGAGGCGGAAATTCAAAAAAGTGCAAAGGTTCTGTCAGATTGGACTGTTGAAGGCTCCAAGTTGCAAATTACCCGTACATTCAAGAATTTTATCCAAGCAATCGAGTTTGTCAATAAGCTGGTGGAGCCGGCTGAGTCGGCAGGACATCATCCAGATATAGAGATTTCCTACAACAAAGTGAAGATTACACTCACAACACATGATGCAGGTGGGCTGACGCAGGCTGACTTTGATGTAGCGCAGGCGATTTCCCAAATTAATTAAGTAATTTCTTCTAACATCTTGCACTAGGCAACTGGAAGTTACCTCGACGGGACAACGTAGCGCATAGCAAGCTTTAAGAGTAGAACTACGGGTTTTGCTTTGGAGTGGGTGGGTTTCCAAAGCCTTGATTTTTAAGATCGCAATAGCAGACAAACTTCCTTTATATAGCCGAGCCAGTGTCTTTTAACTGGTGTGCGATTTTTACTAGGGCTAAGTGCAAGAAGTGATTTTTACTTACAATCTGCTAAGTGTCTAAAGCTTTGAGTAATTTAGCCAAATAGGGGGCAAATGCCCTAAACTCTACTCCATGCTTAGATATATAGATAACTTATGTGTGACAGTTATTAAGGCGATCGCTCTAATCTTGCCATCTAGATCAGATGTTTTATAATGTTATGATATAAAGATATGTTTTTGCATAAGTTAATTACATAAGTTTTTAACCCTAAGTTAATCGTTTATTAGCTTTGCAAAAACTAAAATTGTAGTAGTGGCAACTATGCCTCATCCACAAATTTTAATGAGATGTCGCATTTTTGAGAATTAGGTGCACGAAAACAATTATCTAAACAAGGTGTGAGGAGTAAGGAAAAGATGTCTAATTTATTGTGGAAATCCTTAGTGGTTAGCCCAGCAGTTTTGGGAGCAACATTGTTAGTTTCGACAACAGCAATTGCGGCTCCAAGCACAACCACTGAAGTATCACCAGCCAAGCAACTAGGTGTAACGGAAGTTGCCCAGCAGCCAGAAATATTGGCTCAAACAACGATAGATCAAGTTAATCGCTACAGCAACGAAGGCAATCAAAATAACTCTCAGTCTCAAGTAACATCGGTTTCTCAGTTTTCCGACGTACAACCCACCGACTGGGCATTCCAAGCATTGCAATCCTTGGTTGAGCGCTATGGTTGTATTGCAGGTTACCCGAATGCTACTTATCGCGGTAACCGTGCTTTGACCCGTTATGAATTTGCTGCGGGTTTGAACGCCTGTTTGGATCGGGTTAACGAATTGATTGCCACAGCAACAGCTGACTTGGTAACCAAACAAGATTTAGCTACCTTACAACGGTTGCAAGAAGAATTTTCCGCAGAACTGGCAACTCTACGCGGTCGTGTAGATTCCCTAGAAGCGCGGACTGCTGAATTGGAAGCTAATCAGTTCTCTACTACCACAAAACTAGTTGGTGAAGCCGTTTTTGCCGTTAGTGATGCGTTTGGGGGAACCACTGGTGATAACAATAATACCGTCTTCCAAGACAGAGTACGTTTAGACTTGCAAACCAGCTTCACGGGTAGAGATGTTTTGCACACACGTCTAGCAGCCGGTAATGCACAAGCCTTTTCACTAAGGGATAACGCTGGTAATCCTATCATCGGTGATGCGGAAGGCACACAAACATTTCAAGTCGGTAGCACTGGGAACAACAGCGTCAAAATAGACCGATTGACCTATGAAGCTCCCATAGGGCCAGCCCAAGTGTACCTCGCAGCTAGTGGTGGACGACACAGCCATTATGCAGCCGTTAATAATCCTTACTTTTTCGACAACACTGATGGCGGTAACGGCGCTTTATCTACCTTTGCTTCTGAAAGTCCCATTTATCGGATTGGTGGTGGTGCAGGTATAGCGCTCAATCTACCCCTTGGTAAAGGTGGCGGTATCCTGGGAAATAGCTCAATCACTGCGGGTTACTTAGCATCAGAAGCTAATAATCCTACTCTGAGTTCAGGTCTGACCAACGGCGACTATGCAGCTCTTGGACAGTTGAACTTTAGTGTTGGCGATCGGTTAGCTTTAGCTGCTACCTATGTTCACGGTTATAGTGCCGCAGGTGGTTTGTTATTCAATTCAGGTTCCACTTCAGATGGAACTTTTGGAGAGGTTCTAGTAGGTACTGGACAAGCTAACGCCCTTAGTGCTACAAATGCCTCTTCAAGCAATTCCTATGGTGTGTCGGCTGCGTTTAGACCCAGCGACAAACTGTCAGTTAGTGGCTTCGTATCTTACCATGATGTCACCGGCTTTGGTGCAGGTGATGATTATGAAGCTTGGAGCTATGGTGTTGGGGTAGCCTTACCTGATTTCGGCAAAAAGGGTAACGTTTTAGGTGTTTTTGCTGGTGCAGAACCCTATGCCTTTAACCGAGCAGGTGTTGCTGCTGGTAATGATATACCCTATCACTTTGAAGGCTTCTACAAGTATCGTGTGTCAGATAACATCTCTGTTACCCCTGGTGTAATCTGGTTGACCTCTCCTGGTCAAAACAGCGATAACGATGATGCAATTATCGGTACGCTCAGAACAACTTTCACCTTCTAGACTGTTGACTATCCACTAACAATTTTGAACTCTATTTCTCCCCGCCATCAGGCGGGGCTTTTTGTTTTCAGTACCAGCAATGGACAAACCCCAGTAGTTAACCGGAGTATACTAGAAAAGTTAGGAGTTGTGAGTTAGAGGTTATGAGTTATGGCGGTTTTTATATGAATAGAGCAGAGTAGGGTAGGCATTGTAATGCTCACCCTACCAGTGACGAACTTCTAACTTACGCTGCCAGCAACTTTTTCTGAGTGAGCTTTTCTAATAGAACTTGGCGGTATAAAGTTACATATCACGTAATATTCTAACTTCTAACTCCTAACTCCTAATTCCTAACCCTTAACTTATTGCTGCTTGTGGAACTATCGTGTAAATCAGAATACGCAATTCTGGCCTTATTAGAGATGGCCGCTCATTACGAAAGTGGCGAACCGCTGCAAATTCGACAAATTGCAGCACAACAAAACATACCCGATCGCTATCTGGAACAGCTACTAGCAACCTTGAGGCGTGGCGGTATAGTTAAGAGTCAGCGCGGGTCAAAAGGTGGCTATCTGTTAACGCGAGAACCCTGGAAAATCATCCTTTTTGAGATTTTGGAATGTTTAGAAGGGTTAGAGGCACGGGCTGGTGAAGAAAACGTTAATTCCAAAAGCATAGACAGTTCAGTTATAGAAGAAATTTGGCAAGAAGCAAGTCGCGCGGCAAATTCAGTGTTGCAAAAATATACGCTCCAGGATCTTTGTGAAAAACGAGATTCGCGGCGGCAATTGGATATCATGTACTACATTTAGTCAAGAGTCATTTGTCATTTGTTGATGACTAATGACCAATAACAAATAATTAATAATTAAGGACTAATTTATGCGAATAGCTCGTAACATTACAGAACTTGTCGGTCGTACACCCTTAGTGCAGTTAAACCGCATTCCTCAAGCAGAAGGATGTGTTGCGGAAATTGTGGTGAAACTGGAAAGTATGAACCCATCGGCATCAGTCAAAGACCGGATTGGGGTAAGTATGATTAACGCCGCTGAAGAGGAGGGGCTAATTACTCCTGGAAAAACAGTATTGGTAGAACCCACCTCTGGAAACACAGGAATTGCCCTAGCAATGGCAGCAGCAGCTAAAGGTTATCGGTTAATTTTGACAATGCCAGAGACGATGAGTGGAGAGCGTCGGGCAATGTTACGAGCTTATGGAGCAGAACTGGAACTAACACCAGGAATGGAAGGCATGAGTGGGGCAATTCAGCGGGCGCAACAAATGGTTAATACTACGCCAAATACCTATATGTTGCAGCAGTTCCGCAATCCAGCCAATGCAAAAGTGCATCGGGAAACTACAGCGCTTGAAATCTGGGAAGATACCGATGGACAAGTTGATATCATTGTGGCAGGAGTGGGTACAGGTGGTACGATCACTGGTGTAGCAGAAGTGATTAAAGCACGCAAGCCTAATTCCAAGGCGATCGCTGTTGAACCAGCCAATAGCCCAGTTTTATCTGGGGGACGTCCAGGCCCACACAAAATTCAGGGAATTGGTGCTGGGTTTATTCCGCAAGTATTAAAGATAAAATTGATTGATGAAGTGATTACCGTCACCGATGAAGAAGCGATCGCTTATAGTCGGCGTTTGGCAAAAGAAGAAGGGCTACTATCTGGCATTTCCAGTGGAGCAGCTTTATGTGCAGCAATTCGCGTTGCCCAACGTCAAGAAAACAAAGGGCGTTTAATTGTAATGATTCAGCCCAGTTTTGGTGAGAGGTATTTGAGTACGCCGTTGTTCCAAGACCTGGAGGCAAGGTTAGCCGCTAGCGTCAGTTAACAATAAATTGAATTAATGGTCAATTCTAAGCACGTTTCTAACCATTACGAAACTCTCAAAGTTAGTCCAAGTGCTAGCCAAGCGGAGATTAAGCAAGCTTATCGCCGCTTGGTTAAGTTGTTTCATCCTGACAGTAATCAGGAAACAGCCGATCGCGAGCAAATTATCCGCATCAATGCAGCTTATGAGGTCTTAGGCGACAACCAAAATCGCCGTAATTATGACCAAGAACTGCAAGATGACTCCCAAAAATTAAATAGCGATCGCCAACAGCGTACAGCATCAGCGCAACAGCATTACCAGACAAGACGAAAAACTGGACGGGATGTTGACGAGCAAGTTGAAGAATGGCTGCGCCAAGTCTACCAACCAGTAAATCGCTTGCTTTGTACGATTCTTTATTCGTTAGAAGAACAAATGGAGCAATTAGCTGCCGATCCCTTTGATGATGAGTTGTTAGATGAATTTCAGGAATACTTAAAAACCTGTCGAGATGACCTCAAGCAGGCACAAATTACTTTTCGCTCCCTGCCAAATCCTCCTAGTCTAGCAAGAACAGCTGCTCACCTCTACTACAGCCTCGATCAAGTAGCAGATGGACTCGATGAATTAGGTTATTTCCCTTTGAACTACGATGAGCGTTATTTACACACAGGTCATGAACTATTTCGCATAGCTTCGAGATTGCACTGTGAAGCACAAGCTTCTGTTACATAGTCAATTATTGCTGGATGACTAAGGACGAATGACTAAGGATGAATGACATATAACTTATGAATTAGTTTATGCTGGAAGCAGAGAAAAGTTAAGAAATTTTAAATTCTGCTCATAGTGTACTCATGCAATGCATTGTTAATCGCCGTGCTCAGTTTTCAGCAAGTCATCGTTATTGGTTGCCAGAACTGAGTGAAGCCGAAAATATAGAGAAATTTGGTGCAGGTACTAGATTTCCGGGACACGGACATAACTATGTTTTATTCATCTCCCTAGCCGGGGAATTGGATGAATATGGCATGGTGCTGAACTTGTCTGATGTGAAACACGTAATTAAACGGGAAGTTACCAGTCAATTGGACTTCTCTTATCTCAACGATGTGTGGGCAGAATTTCAACAAACTCTGCCCACCACTGAAAATATTGCACGGATTATCTGGCAGCGGCTAGCACCCCATTTGCCTCTAGTCCGTGTGCAGTTATTTGAACATCCTGAACTTTGGGCAGATTATATGGGAAACGCAATGGAAGCCTACCTCACCATCAGTACTCACTTTAGCGCCGCCCATCGGCTAGCTCATCCTAACCTCAGTAACGAAGAAAACGCTGAGATTTATGGTAAGTGCGCTCGTCCCCACGGTCATGGACACAACTATCATCTAGAAGTCACTGTTAAAGGTAAAATTGACCCACGCACCGGCATGATTGTCGATTTAGGGGGTTTGAATCAAGTTGTAGAAGATTATGTAGTAGAGCCATTCGATCACACCTTTTTAAACAAAGACATTCCTTACTTTGCCGAAGTTGTACCGACTGCTGAGAATATCGCACTTTACATTAGTAATTTACTGCGATCGCCCATTCAGGAATTGGGGGCTAAACTTTACAAAGTAAAATTGATTGAAAGTCCTAATAACTCCTGTGAAATCTACTGCACGGGGTCTGAATTAGATTCAGTCAACGCATCCGTAAATCAGTCAGTATTAGCACAAGTTTAACTAATTGAAAATTAGGCATAGGACATAGGGAATTTAGATCATCCCCATGCCCATGCCCATGCCCAGCTAGAAAAGTTTACTTACTAAGCAATTAAAACCAGGTAGCAAAGGACTTGTCAGTTCATCTTGATTAAATAAAGTAGCTGCTAACTTTAATGCAGCCTGTTCGCGTCGATAAACCTCAACTTTCTTTTGTACAGAATCGCAAATCCAATATTCTTGAACTCCTTGCACCGAGTACAGCTTTAGCTTTGTTTCTTTGTCGCGTTTTTCGTTTTTTTCGCCGGGTGATAAAACTTCTACTACTAACTCTGGTGCGCCCGTGAGATGTCCAGCCTCATCTAGCAAGTTTTGTAAGCGTTCATGACTTGCCCACACCACATCAGGAATCACATTGTCAGAATCTGAGAAAATAATTCCAGGTGCGATCGCAGCCTGACCTAAACCAGTTTCATCTGACCAAATTTTAAGAACTGTAACAATATTGGCGCAGCTCGTTTGATGATCCCAGTTAGGCGCTTTAGTCACAAATAGTTCTCCATCAATAATCTCATAGCGATTTCTGCGATCGCTAGCAAATAGCTCTAGATCAGCAGTCGTCCAACGCACTGGAGTTGTTTGCATAGAAACCCCCTAGCCTTTTCCTAAATCATATTTTAAAAATACCGACGGCGGGCAGAATATCGTAAATAGCGATAAATACCCCAAGCTAAAACTCCAAAAAAGAGATTTAGTAAAAAGCGACTAAATATAAACCACAAAATATAAGTGTCAAAAAGCTTTGACGGACTCAAAGGACTAATTTTTCTGGCTAGGAGTAACAACCCAAAAATAGCATTTCCACCCAGCAGGAGGGCAAACAGCACTAAACTCCTCTGCCAGTAACGGCGCTGGCTTGTACGGTCTGAAATCAGGGTAATTACAGTCTTACGTTGCACTTTTCGCAGTAATTGTTCCAGTCGCCAAAACATCCACAACAAAAACGGAAATAAACCATAACTCAGGAAACATATGGGTAATGAGTAACCCCAAGCAATAGATAGGACATTAACTAGAGCATGACAGATTACAGAATTTAGCCAAGCCCTAAAAATGAACTTCTTGTCTCGATTTAATCGAGTGTGAGAGGAAATATAGATTCCTAAGGCATATCCCCAAGGTGCAGAGAACATAGCGTGGACTGGCGTACCGATACTACGGTCAAGAGTTGATGCTGTACCGTGAAAAAAGTAAATCCAGTTCTCTTCGGCAGTGAATCCAAGGGCAACAGCTATAGTGAAGAGGAAAACGCTAGAGTGAAGTAATCGATACCTGGCTTGCAGATAGTAGGTTGGGACAATAACCGCAGCCAACTTGCAGCCTTCTTCAATTGGACCGACTTCCACAAGCTGCCGTAAGGCTACACCAAGAAGCGATTGCTTAATCTGATACCAGTCTACAAAAGAGTTGGCTACAATTTCAAAATTCCATTCGAGTCTAAGGGCTAAGATACCAGATATTGCCCCGATGATAAAGAACATCAGCAACCTTAAAAGAGGTGGGGCAAATGGTACCCGACAGTAGTAGTAGCCTAGCAGCAGCAATGGTGGTATTGCTGCCCACAGCAGTAGAGAAAAATCAACCACTCACCTGAGCAATAACTGTACGGTGACGGTGGGTATTGTTAGCGATCGTAGGAGTTTGGAAACCCGCCTCAACAATAGCTTGCTCAATGTCCAAAGCGAAATATTCATCTAAATACGGTTCAGTACTTTTGAGCAAAGTCAAAATGTAGGCTGGCATTTTTTTGTAAACTTCAGAATTTGGATTCATATCCATGATTGCCAAGTAGCCACCCGGACGCAGCAAGCGCCGCATTTCAGCTAAAATTTGTCGGGTTGCTGACTGGGGTAATTCGTGGCACATCAGGAAAATGGAAACTAAATCAAAAGAGGCATCAGGTAGCCCGGTCGATTCCGCTTGGGCATGAAGCCAGTTAATTTTAGCTTGACGTTGTTGGGCGCGGTAATTGGCAACAGCTAAAAAGTAGGGAGATAAGTCCAAGCCTGTAATTTTCGTATGGGGATAAACTGCTTGTAGGGCAAAACTACTCAAGCCAACACTACACCCTACATCTAAGATGTCTTGCGGCTCGTTAGGGATTTGACTTTTCAGGATATTGTGGTAGCTTTGGCGCAGCATAGGATCGCCTTGCGCTTCTTCAGCGCCCTGCCAAATCTTAGCGTGGACAGCGTAAGCAGCAGGTTCTACCTCAAAAGCAGCTTGCCAGCTGAGATTTCCGGTTTCGTAGGCATGGAATGAGGTGACGTAGTATTCTGGGTAGGAAAGCTGAAGATTTTCTACTTGAGCTAGATCAGCCTTCCAATCACGCGCCTGTAGCATTTCGACTTCTTGTGTCCAAGGCACACCAATTCTCTCGGCACGTTTAATCATCATTTGTCTAGCTTGATGCTTGGCTAGGTTAGCTAAAGGCTGGATTGCCAGTATGCCATTCACCAAGCGGGAAGCTAAACCAGGATTAGTGTTTACAGCAGCGGTCATAAATCAATTTGCATTTAACAGCCTTTTCTACTTATGACATACTTGCTGGACAGCAGTCTAAAAATGAATTGAATTGTATAACGGCAGTCTCACTGGCAGCTGAAAATTCGTGTTATGGAAGCTTTATATCTGGAAATCAGCGTCATTTGCTTCTCCATAGGCTCACCCTAATTTCCAATCTATAGTTCATCACAGCTATTCTTTTAAGATTGGCAAAATTTCAATAGTTAACAAAATCTATCTCAACAGGGAGGGCACAAAGCTAAATGCCATATAAAAAAAGACTACAACTAACTTATTGAGTCTCAAGTATGGCAAGAGCAAGAAGAAGAGTAAGTGGCTTTTTAAGAGATTTTCAAGAATTTGCCCTCAAAGGCAGCGTAGTTGACTTAGCGATCGCCGTCATCATTGGTACTGCTTTTGGCAAGATTATCACTTCCTTTGTAGAAGATGTGATCATGCCATTGATTAATCCCTTAATTAGTTTTACTGGCAAAGACTGGAGAACAATCACTATTAGTCCGGGAATCAAGATTGGTGAGTTTCTTAGCGCAATAGTTGACTTTGTAATCATTGCCTTAATTTTATTTGTGGCAATTCGAGCCTTACAAAAATTCAAGAGACAAGAAGAAGTCGCCGATGAACCCTTGCCAGATCCTAACCTTGTCGCCCAGGAAAGATTGACTGGCGCGTTGGATAGGCTCAACCAAACCTTGGAAACTCGGAATAATCAAGTTTTGTAAGTGGGGAGTGGGGGGATGAGGGAGAAATCAATTCAAAATTCAAAATTCAAAATTGAAGAAAAAGACTGGGGGAGATGTAGTTTTAACTTCCCGTAGGGTGGGAGATGAGGAAGTGAGGGAGTAGGGGAAGCAGGGAAGCAGGGAGCAAGGGAGAAGAGTTTTCCCCTCTGCTCCCTGCTCCCTGCCTCTTGTGCCTCTTGTGCCCAATGCCCTACTTTGCACTAGGCTTAAGAGCTAACAACATCTCCAATTCACTGGTGGATTTATCAGGGCTAATAGCGGTAAAACCAACACCACGAATGGAATTCAAAATGGTGATTGTATCGGCGTTAGATGATACAAAACTATTGATCAGAGGCACAGTTTTAGTTTTATCCATATCCAGGTAGAAATAGCCGCCGTTGGGCTTTTGCAAAGAACCAGTAACGGCTTTGAAAGCATCGCCATTATCGAGAGATGGATTCTTGCGATCGGCAACTGCGTCAGCAACTGGGCCACCAACAGCGACAAATACAGTATCTTGATCCAGCCAACCATGTGCCAGTAAAGCTCCTTGTCGGGGAATTTGCCATTCAGTTACGTCTTTACCACCGATATTTCTGTTGGCGACGTTGATTTGTTGGGTTTTGGCGAGGGTATCCAATTTTGTTAAGGTAGCTTCAGCAGTTTTGCGATCGCTAGTATCAAATACTAAAGCACCTCCAAAACCAACACTCGCTAACACCCCTTGATTTGATGGAATCGCACCAAAGGCAAATTCCCCATTCATCCAGCCAAAAATATCCTTATCCAGGTCTATATTGACAATTTTCAGTTGTCCTCGTGCTTGTTCCAAAGCTTGCTTCATTTCTGGATAATCTTTTGACTGTTCTACTAGCGCTTCCCAGCCACGGCTGATGCCATTTCCGCTAATCAGAGCAAAGGTATCAGTGGGAAATTGCCCAACTATATTTCCAGGGCTTGATTGATACTGAAACTTATTTAGTTGCGGATCTAAATTGGCGATCGCTTTTACTCGCACTCCTGCATCATCAACACCAATACCCGCCACCACAGATTTTATCTGCTTCAGTTGCGTCAGGGTTTGTGGGGGTAACTGCTTTGCCTGCGGACTTCCGGCTGCTAATTGCTGTACCATGCCTGCATAGTCTGGTACGTAAATTTGGGCAAGGCTGTTTTTGACATCCACTCCTTTAAGAATGTTACTAGCACCTTCTTGACTGGCAAAAGAAGACTGTCCTTTAAAGGTGTCAATTGCTTTTTCTACAGCTTGCTTTTTCGGAGCTAATACCAAGTGACTATTATTTAAAACAACGCTATAAGTCGGCTTGCCATTTTCTGTAGTTTCGATAATTTTTTGACCTTGATAGTCAGATTCCTGGAATTTTACCCCTTTTTGTGACTTCAATTTGTTAGCAAAATTCAAGGCACTCAGCTTGTCCTTGATTCCCACCACTATCAAGATATTCTGTTCCTGCTGTAAATTTGTTGGTACATTAGGTTTCCCAGAGGGCACGTTGAACTGTGCGGGTTTCACAGAATTTGGTGGTAGTACAGCAATCATGACACCACCAGCCCAAGGCTTTATGTCTTTTTCATAAGAAACGTTACCGTCACTGAACATTTGCTTATTGAAATCTTCCAGATTTTTTGCTACTAACTTTTTTGCTTCTGGAGTGCCAAACTGTTGTAATTTTGCCCAAGCTCCAGGGTCAGTAGTAATATAAGTTGCCATCAATGCTGTTGAAGGTACTACTTTCGCACTGCCTAGAGCATCTGAACTACCTCCTGACGGGCCTTTAAAATATGTATAAGCCGCTATACTTCCTGCTACAACTACAGCAGCACCAACAGCAGGAATGAAAAACTTTGATTTACTTTCGGGCATTTTGTTATCCTCTTTTGCTCAGATTGTCACCGAGATTTATACAAGTGTCACTGTAGAGTTTTCGGATTTATTAATAATTTCCGCTCATTGATCGGTATTTACTGATAAAATTAGTAGTCCTATAAGTTAGCAGTCTAAAATTACTCTCAAAAATACTTCAATGGGATGAGGAGCGAATCTGCACAATGATATGCTGTTCATCTCAAACAAAATAGCCTGCTCAACAGCGGCGAGCTATCCTAAGTTATAAGAACAATTAGGAGTATTTGTACTTAATGAGAAATTATCGAGGTGCAAGAGACTCTTGACTCGATGACAAAAAAGTGCAAAACATCAGGAAAAGTAAATGCGGAAGGGATATGGAAAAAAGTCCAAATATCGACAACCGACCTTTGGAAATTCGGGTGAGATTAATTTCAATCCCCAATCCCAAAGGTGAATTCTCACCTGCATATTACCCTGTTGATTTGGGAAATACAAATACCGCTATTTAGCTTAACAACATCCAGCCAAGCCAGACTTTTCAGGATTACAAGGTCAGTAAGGATCAATGTCGAAGTCTTATTTTGATACAGATAATAACGGACACAAACCTTTTGAGTTACCGGGAGCAAGACCACACTACAACCCCGATCGCCCCGGACAGGTAGAGCATATTTTTCTCGATCTCAGCTTGGATATTCCAAAGCATTGCTATCAGGGCAGTTGTAGCATTCGCCTCTTGCCAATCCGTAATGGCATTGACCGTTTGACTTTGGATGCTGTCAACCTGAATATCGAGTCTGTGCAGGTGGACGAGGTGCCACAAAATTTTGACTACGACGGGGAACAGCTTTCCATTCAACTTTCTGAGGCAACCCAGATTGGCAAACACTTGCTAATTGCGATCGCCTACTCGGTAGAAAAACCGCAACGCGGTATTTATTTTATTCAACCAGACAAGCACTACCCGAACAAGCCTACTCAAGTTTGGACTCAGGGAGAAGACGAAGACTCTCGCTTTTGGTTCCCCTGCTTTGACTATCCAGGGCAACTGTCTACTTCGGAAATTCGCGTCCGTGTTCCCAACCCTCTGGTGGCTATTTCTAATGGTGAATTGATTGACACCACAGAAGATGGTGATTATAAAATCTACCATTGGTCACAGCAACAAGTTCATCCTACCTATCTGATGACTTTGGCAGTAGGTGATTTTGCTGAAATTCAGGACGAGTGGAAGGGTAAACCAGTCACCTACTACGTAGAAAAGGGACGGGAGGAAGATGCTAAACGCAGCATGGGCAAAACTCCTCGGATGATCGAATTTTTGAGCCAAAAGTATGGTTATCCATACCCTTTTCCGAAATACGCTCAAGTTTGCGTCGATGACTTCATCTTTGGCGGGATGGAAAACACCTCCACAACCCTGTTAACAGATAGATGCTTGCTGGATGAACGCGCCGCTTTAGATAACCGCAACACCGAAAGTTTAGTCGTCCACGAACTCGCGCATCAGTGGTTTGGTGATTTGGTGGTGATTAAGCATTGGTCTCATGCTTGGATTAAAGAAGGAATGGCTTCTTACTCTGAGGTTATGTGGACAGAACAGGAATATAGTCTCCAAGAAGCAGCTTACTATCGTTTATTAGAAGCTCGTCGTTACTTAAGTGAAGATAGCAGCCGTTATCGTCGCCCGATGGTAACACATGTTTACCGGGAAGCTATTGAGCTTTACGATCGCCACATTTACGAAAAAGGATCTTGTGTTTATCACATGATTCGGGCCCAATTAGGAAATGAATTGTTTTGGCAGGCTATCCAAACATTTGTTCAAGATAATGCCCACAAAACCGTAGAAACAGTAGACTTACTCAGGGCGATTGAAAAGGCTACCGGACATAATCTTTTATTCCTCTTTGACCAATACGTTTTTCGTGGAGGTCATCCCGATTTTAAAGTAGCTTACTCTTGGGATGGGGATGCTAATTTGGCAAAAATCACGGTAACTCAAACCCAAGCTGCTGAAGGTAAAAATGGCAGTAAGGATTTGTTTGATTTAAAAATACCTATTGGTTTTGGCTATACCCAACAGGAAGAAGTTAGGAATGAGGAGTTAGGAGTTAAAAATAATTCCAAACTCCTAACTCCTAACTCACAACTCAAAACTTTTACTGTCCGGGTAAATGAACGTGAACAAAGCTTCTACTTCCCCCTAGAAAATAAGCCCCAATTTATTAGCTTTGATGTTGGAAATAATTACTTAAAAACAGTAGCTTTAGAGTATCCAATATCAGAGTTAAAAGCACAGTTAGAATTTGATCCCGACTCGATTTCGCGCATCTATGCATCAGAAGCTTTGGCGAAAAAAGGCGGGTTAGAAGCGACAAAAGCATTATCTGCGGCGCTAAAAAATGACCCATTGTGGGGTGTGCGTGTCGAAGCAGCGAAACAACTAGCCCAAATTAATTTAGATCAAGCCTTTGATGGCTTAGTTCTTGGGTTAAAAGATAAAAATGCTTACGTGCGACGATCTGTAGTGGAAGCACTTGCTCAAATTAAAACTGCTGAAAGCTATAAAGTTGTAAGAGGGTTAGTGCAAAAGGGCGATCCTAGCTACTACGTGGAGGCAGCAGCTTCTCGTGTGATCGGGGCGATCTCTGCGAGGGGCTTCGCCTACGCATCTGCAAACTTGGAAGAAAAACCCAAGGAAGACAAGGTATTAAAACTACTGAAATCCGTTTTAGAAGAAAAGGCGGGTTGGAATGAAGTAGTGCGAAGTGGTGCAGTTGCTGGATTAGCTGAATTCAAAACTTCGGAAACAGCTTTAAATCTGCTAATCGAATATACCAAACTTGGTGTACCACAACCTCTACGTTTAGCCACAATTCGCGCTTTAGGAAAGATTTCTATAGGTCAGAGTCCGGTTAATTTGGAACGAATTCTAGAAAAATTAACAGAACTAGCCAAAGAAACCTTCTTTTTAACCCAAGTGGCGGTAGCCGCAGCATTAGGACAAATGGAAACACCCAAAGCCGTTGGGATTTTGCGATCGCTAGCTGAACAAACAGCTGATGGGCGTGTACGTCGCTATGCTGAAGAAGAAATTTCCAAGGTGCAAAAGAATATTGGTTCAGAAAAAACCCTGCGTCAATTACGTGAAGATTTCGACCAACTCAAACAACAAAACCAGGAATTGAGAAGCCGTTTAGAAAACTTGGAGGCTAAATCTAAATAGCACTACATGATAATTAAAAGTAGCTAATTGGTAATTGGTAATTGTGGCAAAACCACCACCAATTACCAAATTTATAACAGTCAGAAATGATAATTCTGTTATGAGTCGTGGGTTGATTTGTTCCACCTAACTATACAATTTGTCCTGTAAGAAACCGAATAGATGGGCTTATAGATTGCTGATTTTGGAGCGTGAGGCGGAACCTTCTC
Source organism: Nostoc sp. ChiQUE02 (assembly GCF_034531305.2). Lineage (NCBI taxonomy): Bacteria > Bacillati > Cyanobacteriota > Cyanophyceae > Nostocales > Nostocaceae > Nostoc > Nostoc sp. ChiQUE02. Next base: position 90,801 of record NZ_JAVRBN020000026.1, on the reverse strand, counting down.
GCTCTACATCTACAATTAGTGACAAAATGGGCTGTAATTACAGTTACCGCAGTAACTAGTGGTGCTTTTTTATCAACTTCATTCAGTAAGACGAGTGTTTTAGAAGACCATCTCGCAGAAGTATTCAAGCAAAGCTAAATGGGTAGCTAAGACAGTCTGAATTTTAAAATGATTAAATCCAAGACAGTAATATTACTAGTATTTTATCTAACTAGTAGTAAATAAAATTACCTAAGCTTCGCATTTTATTTAAACTCGCATACATTCAGACATCAGGTAAGCATTTATATTTTTATAACAAATGGTTAAGAAAAGATAAAATCATCTGAAAATTGGATAAGTAGTTGTAGTTTTATAAAGTATAATTAAGAAAAAGATAAACAAATCTAGGCAGTAATATAGGCTAAAATCACCTCGAACACTATCCTCAAAAGGGTAAAGTTCTAGTTGTTTTAGATAAAAGACTACCGCTATCCTGAACTTGCAACTAAGCTTGTGGGTCAGGAAAAAACAATAATTGTAAATTTTTCAGTTGAAGAGGCAAAAAAAGGCGTGAGTCAGTATCAACCTGCTCAACTAAAACTCTATAATCCAGATGCGATCGCTCGCTACTATAGTTACCGTCCCTGGCTAGCCTGGGGTCGATTGCTGAGAATCATCTGGTCTTTTGCAGGATTTATACTCAGTCTCAAGTGGGACGAATGGCAAGATCAAGTTGAGCAGAACAAGGGTAAACGAGCTATCCAGTTGCGAGAACTGCTCACCCGCCTCGGCCCGACATTTATTAAAGTTGGTCAAGCCCTCTCCACCAGACCTGACCTGATACGCAAAGATTTTTTAGAAGAACTGGTGAAGTTACAAGACCAGTTACCACCTTTCGACAATGCGATCGCTTACCAGATAATCGAAACGGAACTAGACCGGCCAATTCACGAAAGTTTTAGCGAGCTGTCACCTAATCCAGTAGCTGCTGCTAGCTTGGGTCAAGTATACCGGGGTCGTCTAATCAGTGGCGAAGAAGTCGCAGTCAAGGTGCAACGCCCCAATTTACACCCAGTAATCACACGCGATTTATATCTGATGCGTTGGGCAGCAGGTTGGCTAGCTCCTTGGTTGCCTTTAAATCTCGGTCACGACCTAACTTTAATTGTGGACGAGTTTGGCACGAAGTTATTTGAGGAAATTGACTATATTAATGAAGGCCGCAACGCCGAGAAATTTGCTAGCAACTTCCACAACGACCCACAAGTAAAAGTTCCAGGTATTTACTGGCGTTACACTAATACCCACGTTTTAACTCTGGAATGGATTAATGGCTTTAAGCTGACGGACACTAAACGCATCCGCGAAGCAGGTTTAGACCCAGAAGCAATCATCCAAATTGGTGTTACCTCAGGATTGCAACAGCTGTTAGAACACGGCTTCTTCCATGCTGACCCCCATCCTGGCAATCTGTTTGCGATGCCTGATGGACGTATGGCTTACATCGACTTCGGCATGATGGATCAGTTGGAGGAAACCACCAAACAAACACTGGTGGATGCCCTAGTGCATCTGGTGAATAAAGACTACACCGACTTAGCCGAAGATTTTGTAAAATTAGGATTTCTGACTCCAGACACGAATATTTGCCCGATTGTACCCGCATTAGAAGCGGTGCTAGGAAACGCTATTGGCAAAAATGTCAAGGATTTTAACTTCAAAACTATTACCGATGAATTCTCGGAACTGATGTATGAATATCCTTTCCGAGTCCCGGCAAAGTTTGCTTTGATTATTCGTTCCTTGGTGACTCAGGAAGGTATTGCCCTTAGCCTCAACCCGAATTTCAAAATTGTTGAAGTGGGTTATCCGTATATAGCACGGCGGTTGCTGACAGGGGAATCGCCCGAATTACGGCGACGATTATTGAATGTGTTGTTCAAAGATGGTAAATTCCAGTGGCAACGGTTAGAGAATTTAATTGCGATCGCTCGTACTGATAGCAACTTTGATGTATTGCCCACAGCCCAGATGGGGTTTCAATATTTAATGTCAGAAGAAGGCAAGTTTCTGCGACGACAACTGGTGCTTGCTCTCACCGAAGATGACCGCCTCCACACCGAAGATGTCCAACGCCTGTGGAACCTGGTTAAAGATGACTTAAAGCCGGATCGTTTATTAAATGTAGCGATTGGTATTTTAACAGAATTATCAAGAGAAGGCGCAGCTGCTATCTTACCAAAAGCTACATTCCTTGGGTCTTTTACTGGAAACCAGTCAGCAAGTAAAAATTAAAAAATCTTGGCGTTGCAGAGAAAGCAGCATGATTTAGCAAATTCCAAAATTCCCTCCTGCATCCCTTGCTTACCCCAATTCATTCCACTGTTCTGCAACGCCAAAATCTTTATCAACCAGGAGTTTTTATGTACTATTTTCCATTGCAACCCCCTTATTTCCTCTTAGTTGTTGGCTTTCTGGCAGCATTAACATCTGGTTTGGCATTATCTGGCACTTTGAAAGTAATTGTGCAGAAATGGCCAGACGATAGCACAAAAGATACTAAACCACGTTCCTCACTTAAACAATTGTTTGTGCCATTTCTTGGTATAACAGGCGGTACTTCTCTATTTATGTCTTCCGGCTTAGAAATATTTGGCTTTCCCTCCTTGCTAGCTTTAGGAGTTGGTTTACCAATTAGTCTTCTGACTTGTTTGTTAGTGTGGTTGCAGTTGGGAAGTATGCTCACCTTTATCGAACGTGAAGGAATGCAATCTCTAGACTTAGATTCTTGATTCTTTTTCTTAGATGTAGAAAACTCCACCAATATTAAAATCAACTTAAATTGTGACCGCCAGTAAATATAATTTCCTGGCGGTTAATGGTTAATACTGATTTTTTTTCAATTTAACAAATTTCAATATCTAATCACGTTAGAATTACGTACATGGACTTTAGTATCTCTGCTAAAAAAATAGTCAAGAATACTCAGCTTTGTACGAATTTTCGTGCAAATTTTTATTTTTATCTTTTCCAAACGAGCTTTACAAACTATGAGTCAACAAGAAAGAGAATTCTGCTTTTGCACCTTAGCCTTAGGTGAAAGATATCGCTCTCATGCTTTACTATTAGCTCAAGATTTTGAAAAACATTCACCTGGAACCAAATTTGTAATTTTAACAGATAAGCCACAGCAATTTAGTAATTATTCTCATGTTTTAGCCTTTCCACATCAACAACAAAGCATTGGTTGTTACCACGATAAGAGGTTTGTTATTGCCCAAGCCTTATCACTATTTAATACCTGCATTTTTGTTGATGTAGATATGCGAATTTTGGATAAAGTAGCACCAAATCTAAAATATCTTCCTGGCGTCACAGCAAGAAGTTGTACCAGTATTGTCAAACATAATAAAGTTTACATTAGTTCAGTAAATGATTTGCACAAGCCCAAGAGAACAAGAGACTTGGAAATTGTTCACAAAATAGCACATAAACTTGATTTGAATTTAGAAGATAATAATACCCAGTTTGTGATGGAAGTTTTATTTGCAGTTACAAGGCAAGATGGGCGTGAAATCGAATTTCTCAAGCATTGGGAAACTATTGCATTATATTGTGAGTTAAACGGTTTTACTTGTGCTATTGGTTATGCAATAGGATTAGCTGCTGCTAAAGCAGGATTATCAGTTAGATGGGATGTTATGGAGGATATTGTTTATTTTAAAGATTGGGTAGAACGAGAAAAAATTAAAAAAGGGCAAGCAAATCCAGAAGAAAGCTTGATATATTTTCAACAGCATAATGCAATTGAATACCCGAAGCGTTCGATTGTGAAAAAGGTGGCACTTAGACTAGATAGAACTATCGGCTATTATTATCGTTCATTGCGTCTAAGACTTGCAACCTTGAGTAATTTTAATTTTTATTACAGGTAAAGAGTAGGGAGTGGGGACTGGGAAATAAATATTTAGGAATGCTTTCTAAGTAGCCAATGCCCCATGTCTCATGACGCTTTTACTTAGTAATTCTATCTTTCAAATTGCGATATTTGAGCTTAAAATTATTGACTTTTTGCTGAATAAACTTGCTAGTAGACTTTTGTAGAAGAGTTATCTGACTTGGGCGGGTAAAGGTTTGAGGGCGTTTTTCAGGCGATTTTAAGTAGCGATAATGTAAGAAAATATCGCGGTAAGGAATATCAACATCTTCACCCCCACAAAGGCTCGTAAAAGATGAAGAAGATATACTCATATAGTGTAGGTATGTTAACCGCCGCCCTTGGTCATATAGGATATTATCTACTAAATCAAATTGAGAACTCCAGTGATTACCTGTTGCCTGTTCGCAGTCATGACAAGCAAAGTTATAATATGAAATACCACTTCTCAACACCATGTAGTTAAATAAAGATTGATCAGGTGCTAAAAAAGCCATAACATCAGCTTCACCTGATTTTAATTTGTCGAGTAAATTGGCTCTGATAGCTGAGGAAAAAATATTTTTTTTTGTGGCAAACCAACCAGCACAAAATATTTTAGACTGCAAATTATCTGTGTTGAAAACTTGCTGTATCTGCTCTGGGGAGCCATCAAAAATAAATTTTAAATCAGATTTATACTGAAAATCGTTGACTACCCAATCATAAGTATCTAATTTTTCATATACATAATCTACGGGCCCCATTAACAAGGTATCCGCATCAAAATAAATAAATCTGTCAAAGGGACCATCAATAGCACAAAATTTGCGATGCATGGGTAGCTCATAAAGTTCTGGAAAGCCCCACTTTCGCCAGGTTTTTTGCGCTCTGGGGTAATTTTTCCATATCTGGGTAGCAAAATTATCCCAGTAAGCTATAGTATCAGAGTCTTCAAATAAGGTGATATTATCCCTAGACGCAATCTCTGCTTTTACCTTGTCTAAGCGATCGTTATATGGAAGTATACAAATAGGAATTTTTCGACCAGCATTAGCTTCTATACTGTTGAGCAACGCAACTAATTGGTCATAGACAACATCATTCGCTAGGATGTAAATGCCATCAATCATTGGGATACTCCTAATATTAAGTGCGGGCAGCAACAAAGGGAAATAAACGGCGAGTCAGTTTAGGGATGAAAGCGAATTTACCTTCATGAAGATAGCGATAATGTTCCCACAATTGCCAATAGGGACTACCAGTTTTCATCCGCGTACCAGCCCAGTGGAGATATTTTAGTCGTTGTCCTCTGTCATAGAGGGCATAGTTTTGCTGTTGGAAATTTTGCGAACCCGCCCAACTACCAGGCCCTCCCCCAGGGATTTTGACGAGATTTCCACGTTTTGCAATTAGCTTGAGCACAAGATAATTTAAAATTGGTTGGTCTGTAACTCCTTCAGAAAAATCAAAATATTCGCGATGTGCAGCACATTCGCGCAAAGCTTCATCCATCTGTTGTTCGGTAATAATTCCTTTTCTCGAAGCCCAAAAGCCACTGTTGAAAACGTCTTGAAGCTGGACATCGGAAAAAATTTGCTGCTCTTTTACAAATGGGGAAAAGATATTTCGCAGCTTGTCATTGGCGTGATGGTAATCGCAACAGAAGAAATCGACTTCTGAAAGTTTGTCTAAATTGTCAGCGATTTTTTCAAAAACGACAATATCAGTATCAATATAAATAAATTCATCTAAAGGCCCAAACCACGCTACCAGTTTACGCATTTTGTTAGGTAAGGCGAGGAAATCTCTATCAAAAATTTCTCCGATGCGTTTGGTAAATGTATCAATAAGTTCTAAATCTGGGAAAATTTGGACGTTATGTAAGGTAGCAAGCTGTTCTGCTACTTTGTGATAATTTTCGTTAAAAGGTATGAGATAAATGGTTACTTCTGGGTCGTAGTAACGAATGCTATTTAATAAAGCGATCGCATTATCAATAACCCGGTCATTGGCAACAATATAAATTCCCCGACTCATAAACTATCCTTGGTTAATTAACTTAAATTTTCGCAAAGCTCTTGTAAGTAAATTTGGTGTAGAAGCGTCATTATAATTCTTAGGAGGATTTTTAAAGACTGGACGCTTTTCTGGTTCCTGTAGGTAACGATAGTAGAGAAATAAATCTCGATAGGGAAACTCAATATTTTCTCCAGCACAGACTGCTTGATTGATATTAGGAGGAATCCCAATGTAATGAAGATAAGTTAGACGATTACCTTTGTCATATAGAAGATGTTCTCGCTCCTCGAAGTGCTTAGATGTGGCAGAACATCCTGTTTTTTCATTATCTTGCAGTTGGCGAGCAAAGTTATAAATAGAAAGATTAGACCTCATTACCATGTAGTTGATCAGTGGTTGTTCGCCAGCACCGTCATACAAAATTTCTGCTTCACCGTTTTGTAAATTCGATACCAGCCAATCTCTTTGTTCTGAGTTAAATATTCCCCGCTTTGCTCCATAGAAGCCTGAGCAAAATATTTCGGAATCAATCCGGTTTTGGTCGAAAAGTTCTAGTAATTTGGGAGAATTAACATTGTATATTTTACTAACGTCTTTAAATTGGAAATCGTAGACAACAAAATCATAACTATCTAGCTTTTCAAACACTGTTGCTAGTGAGTTCATCACCAAGGTGTCTGCATCTAAATAGATAAACTTATCGAAGGGCCCATCAAAGGCACAAAAACGACGGTGAGCACCATACAATCGGAATTTACTACGATTCAACCGTTCTGGTGCTGCTGAGAGCATAAATTGATCCCAGCGGTTGATTGATTCTCGATCGTCGTAAAGAAATACATTAGGGCGTTTCGCGATTTCGTCAGCGATTCGTTGTGTCTGATCGTCGAAAGGATAAATACAAACAGGAGTTTCCGGCCCCAAGATAACATCAATACTGTTGAGCAAAGCCACCAGTTGATCGAAAACATAATCATTGCCAAGGGTACAAATACCATTCATAATTTATGAGTGTTGATCAACAAAGTTTGATAACCAGTTAAGCAGGTTTAATTTGTGTAAGATGATTTGACGTGCTTCTGCGATCGCATCTTTGGCAGCATACCAAGCATCAGGTGTAGCTGTCACTTCTTGGATGTAGGCAATGCCTTTTTCATCTAAACTGGGCAACCGCAAAAAACTACCCGGTGGCAATAATTTATCAGCAGCCGGGCCCCCATAGTAAATTGGCAGACACCAAGCAAGCAAACTATCCCAAAGTTTCTCACTTACATACCAGTTATTGTCAGCATAGTTTTCAATTGCCAGATTGTAATAGTATGGTGCCATGCCATACCATTTGTTACCTAGTTCTCCCGACTTCTTCGCCCATTCTGGTAAATTACGCCCATACAAATCAAATTTCATGCCACTAGATTGCAGGGACTGCAAAAAGTCTAAGCGTTGACGATGTTTAGCAGTGCGGCTAATTCCTGAAGTAATCCAACTACATGGGGCAACCTTTTGGGGAGGTGGCATTTCATTTAAATCTTGAAATGAATTTGAATGATACCAAATAGCAGGCATGTAGTCGGGAGTGGGGGCAAAATCATCGGGGCCAGAAATATAGCCGGAATACTTCTGGGCTTGTTGGTAATTATAATTAGTTATTTCGACAATTTCATCTAAAGGCGGTTCTCTTAGTAAATAAATAATCCGCTCTTTACTCACACCACGCAGTAGAGAATCAACATTTACTACTGATTTTTGCTGCCGTTTGCGAAAATTATTTAACCAAGATTTTTGTGGCGATGCTTGGGGAAAATCAAATTGATACATCAACAGAAAATCTGGTTTCGCTTCTAGTGCCTGCATTTGCATATTGCCCCAAACTCCAAATTGATTCGGGGTTTGTTGCCATAGCCAATCAGCTCTGGTTTCTAAACCTCGATAGCTGCTAATCATTCCTACAGTTTTAATAGTCATTTTAGTTATTAGTTATTAGTCATTAGTCATTAGTCATTAGTCATTAGTCATTAGTCATTAGTTATTTTATTTAATGCCCTCCATTTTTCCTTACACAATAAGTTGGGGAAGCAAAGATTCATCAACATAACTAAGGATTTTTGCCGCTCGATTTTCCCAAGAAAACTGCTTGACAAAATTGATACTATCTGGATAACCTTCTATCTTTCTGGGATGAGTTTCTAAAACCCGCTTCAGACTTTCGGCAAATTTGCTGGGGTTATCTGGTTCACACCAAGCAGTAATGGACTTAGTATCTTGAAACTCAACTAATGAAGGAATTACCGTCGAGACAATGGGAGTTCCAGAGGCGAAGTAGTCAAACAGTTTTAAGGGAGATGTGAAAGTTGCCGCTTTTCCCGAACAATGAGGGTGAGCTAAAACATCGGCTGCTTGTAGCAAAGATGCTAACTCATTATGTAAGACATAGCCCAAAAATTTAATATTATCAACCTGTTTTTCTTTTACCAATTGCTGATAATATTCGACTTCTGTTGGCTTACCGCCTGCACAGGCAAATTGCACATTAGGCATTTCATTAGCCACATCAATTAGTACATCTATACCTTTAAATTGTTGTAACGCTCCCGCATAAACTACCAATTTTTGGCTTTCGTTTTGCAATAATTTTTGACGCCATTCTGCCGCTTTTTCTGGTTGTCTCTGCATAAATAAGCGATTAAAACCATTGTGCAGACTAATTACTTTTTCCGGTGGCATCCCATTTTTAATCATACTTTCGCGGATGGTGTCTACAACAGTGACAGTAATTTGCAACAGCGGATTTGTGACAATTTCTGGCTCAAATGGCTTGTCTTCGTGGTGGTGGTGTTCGTAAATTGCCGGAACGCCATTTTTGATCGCAGCTTTGACAAAATTCCAGTTACGGCTGTGGACAAGTTTAGTAGTTGGAAGTATGTGAAATGGTAAATAATATTTGCTGGCAATGGTGTTAGAGTCAGTAAATTTGCCTCGAAAATGGTCAATTGGCCAAGGCATTGGTAAGGGAGCAACTTTTAATTTGTCATGGAGATTGTAATATTTAACAAGTTCTGTTGGTGTTTTTCTTGGTTGAAAAGGACGAGCTAGATTAATTAGGTTAATCGCTTTTGCTCCTTTGTCAGGGTATACCAAAACTGTTGAGTATCCCAAGTTGGCGGCAGCATTAGCTGCATTTGTAGACTGCACTAGGTGAGCCTCTGGCTGCGGCAACTCTTCACCGATGAAAAAAATATAGTGTTTTTTTAAAGCTGGATTTTTCATAACTTTAGATATTAATACTATTCTCAAACTTTTCTAAATTATCGAGCAGATATATAGCAGACTCATAACTTTCAGTAATTAATCCATTTTGTTCTTCTGTGGTGGATATCGAATTATCAGTTAGAGAGCGGAGAGAGCTAAGTATGAGGTTAAGAGAAGTCCGAAATTCAACGGCAATATGATTAAAGCTTTGATAATGGTTGCTAATAACATTTTGGTTTTGGTCAGAAATTGAGAGAATCTGCCCCTTGATTTGTAAGTTAATAACATCCTCAAAAACATCAATGGTATTGAGAATTCTCCAAGCTGATTTATAAGAGTCTTCAATTAATTCGTGCCGTTCTTGGGAATCGTCTACTAAATCATCAAGTAATAAGCGTAAGAACCCAATCATTGAGTTCAACTGCGTCCGAATTTCGTGAGAGATGCGGAGCAAGCTTTGATTGTGTTTGGTAGCAGTTTCAGGACGAGGAGCAAATTGCATTGAGTACAAACGTGAGTAGTAACCACCCTTTTGTAAAAGTTCTTCATGGGTTCCCACTTCTACCACCTGTCCTTGATCTAACACGGCTATTTGATTGGCTTTTTGGACTGTGGAAAGGCGGTGAGCAATTACTAGGGTGGTACGATCGCGACTCAAATCATCGAGTGCAGCTTGTACTAAACGTTCGGAAACGGTATCTAAAGCACTGGTGGCTTCATCTAAAATCAGAATTTCGGGATTTTGGAGAAGGGCGCGGGCGATCGCTAATCTTTGCCTTTGTCCACCAGATAACATCACACCGCGATCGCCAATTAAAGTGTCAAATCCTTGAGGCAATTTGCTAATAAACTCATAAGCATTTGCCCGCTTGGCCGCTGTCAGAATTTCATCTTCAGTAGCCTCTGCTCGCCCGTATGCGATGTTATTCTGCACTGAGTCATTAAAAAGAAAGGTATCTTGACTGACGATTCCCATCCGCTTCCGCAGGGATACAAGATCGAACTCCCGTAAATCGGTGCCGTCAATGGAAATACTGCCAGCGATCGGGTCATAGAATCTGGGTAAAAGGTCTGCCAAAGTGGATTTACCAGCACCAGAACCGCCTACCAATGCTAAGGTCGTGCCACGTGGTAAATATAAATTGACATCTTTGAGTACCAACTTTTCATGACCAGGGTAGGCAAAGCAAAGAGAATTAAACGACACTCCCTCTTCTAATTTTGTGTAGGGAAGCTTACCTTTGCCCATGAACGGCTTATCGTGCAGGCTTAAAAACTCATTCGTCACATCCACACTGGCGGCGGTACTGGCAAAGTTGCTGCGAATAGTATTTAACTGAGAAATTAATGGCAGCACTCGCAGCAGCACTAATAAATATGTCAAAAGTACGGTAGAAAGAGAAGAAACCTGGTCAGCAAAAAAGGTTTTGCTTAAAAGGACAATCAGCAGTAAAGCTGTAATACCCATCACCTCACTCAGAGGTGTGATCGCTTCCGAATTAACCTGAGATTGGAAATCTGCTAACTCGCGATCGCGAATTAATTTTTTAATTCGTCGATATTCTTTTTCTTCATTTCCCGTCGCCTTTACCAGCCGAATTCCGTTCAGGGTTTCTAGTACAGAGATTGAGTATGCCCTAGACATTTCACTAAGCTGCTTACCAAAATTTCTAGACCGGGAAATGGCATACTGATTTACTAACGTCACCAACGACAGCAAAAGCGTAGCAGCAATTGTCAATTGCCAAGAAATTGACAGCAATAAACCGACAAAAACTAAAACTGTGATTGCCAGGATAACTATCTTGACTGCACTACCTATAGCACTTGCAGCCCGGCCAATTTCTCCACCAAGACGGTTGATTAAATCACCAACCTTCATCTTGGCATAATAATCTATATCAATTTCTAATAATAGCCTCAACCCGGTTTCGCGCATATCCGATGTTAGCTTTCGGGTTAAAGAACTCGATGCTAACGCGCTGGCATAAGTAGCTAAATTCTTTAAAATAATTGTAAATATAATCGCCCCAGCCATTACTCCTATCCGGTAAGCTTCTGGAGTATTATCAAAAGGAGACATCATCGTTTTTAGGATAGGGGGAGCCGTACTTAAATCTACTTCTTGCCCCACAATTTTTAAAACCACTGGCACAATTAAAGCTGTGCTGATCCCATTAAATAAAGCTCCAGAAAATCCTAACAATATTGTCAGCAGAATCAAACCTGGATAGGGTTTAGCGAATCTTAGTAGTAGTTTTCTGGTAGACATTGGGTATTTTTATGCCACTTTCACTTATTAATATAATTCACAAATTACTTGTTAAATTAGCTAATCATCAAATAAATCAAACTAAATAATCTTCATCTCTCAGCTCCGTTAAAACACAGTTACACCTACAACACCAGCTTCTAGAGATTTTGCCAGATCGAATACCAGAAATGATTAGGTACAATGAGGGAATGAAAATCTCTTTTTCAATGCCTAATCCTTAATCAAGATTCACAACCGAGCAATTACCGACTTGAGCACAGAAGCCATAGCCTCTATACTATAGTGTTCTACACATCTTTCTCTTGCCTTGAGACCTTGCTGGTTTGCTAACTCTAAATTTTGAAAAATCAATTGAATTTGTTCAGCAATCTGTTCAGGACAAGCAGGCTCGACTAAATAACCAGTATCACCTAAAATTTTGGGAATATCTCCAACGCGCGTTGATAATACAGGTTTAGCCATTGCCATTCCATCTGTCAACTTCAGGGGAAACTGAGCACGAGTTTCTGGGGTATCTCGCTGGGGAACGACTACAATGTGAGCTGCTGCTACCAAATCAGGCATAACATCAGCTGGATACTTTGGTAATTTGATAATCCAGCGTCCCCACTTTTGTTGAAGTTGCTGATCGTAATTATCATAAGGACTGCCACCTACAATCACTAGTCTTAAGTCTGGCTGATTAATTTTATCCAGCGCCATGAGAACATCTTCTAGACCCTTATATGGTCTTGGCGCACCAGGAAACATTAAAATCCGATATTCAGATAAACCATAACGATTTCTGCTGGACTCAGCATCATATCGAGTGGGATCAAATAAAGAAGTATCCTTACCATTAGGAACAAATGTACCGCCAAAACGCTGCTGTAAAAATTTAGTATGCACTGTCACAGCATCAGCCTGACTTACCAAACCTTCCATCCATTTCACATACAAAGGATGATAAGGATTCCTGAGTGCGCCGTCTGGTTTCAACAATTCCCTAGCTAATTGTTTAGGTGTGGGACGATAATTCCAGTCATCGCCACCGTACCAACTGAGTTCCCAATCATCTATGTCTAAAATTAACGGCTTTCTGGTAAATATTTTCTTTAGTAGGGCAACTCCAAAACTTGCTATTTGTGGTTTTATAGCATAAATTATATCTCCATTAATTTTTGGTAAAAATTTTTGAATTTCTCCAAAAAAATCTGGAAAATTTTTGCCTGGTAAATTATAAACCTTTAATTCTGATGGTAAATTTCGATATAAGTTATCTCCAAATAAAAACCCCATAATTTCAACTTCATATTCTAAATTACTTAGGGCTGTTGCGATCAAGTATGCACGCAAAATGGCTGCACTTGATAAATCTGAAACTAACAGCGATATCTTGGAAAAGTTTTTCACTATTTTTATACTTATTTTTATTTAGTGCGCCAAGGATTTGTAACTTGATTTGGTAAAAACACTTTAGCAAATCTGTCAAAAAGCCTTGTATATAAGGAACGACTAATATTTTTAGCATATTGAGGTCGATAAGGATAGGTACAGTGAAGAACTTTAATTTGATCTTGAATATTGTAAGCATCCTGCCACTTGCTGAGATAATTATAAGTGGGTGGTAGGATTTTCATGTGAGGGCGTACAGATGCGATCGCAGATGCAAAAGCCCCTTGGTCTTTTAAAAGTAATTTATTTTGGTTGTTTTTAACAATCTCAAAATAACGTTGAAATTCTTCAAAAAATACCTTATTGACTTCTGTTTTCTTAAAAGCTATCAACCCGCTGTTATATTGCACACTATCTGCCTCCAGAGGTAAGCCGATAGATTGCAGAACTGGCAAAACATTTGGCAAAAGCTCTTCTTGTTTTCCACGCAATAAATTCGTGGCTTTAACAATAGAAGGTTGTACATCTTCAGTTAATAGCAAATCATATTCATCTAAATAGTCAAATACGTCATTAATATCGGAAAGTAAGCAAATATCTGAATCTAGGTAAATCGTTTTATCAAACTCAGAGGCTGCATATAGAGCTAGCTTTGCTTGCCGTGATGCTAAAACAGTATTTTCATTTGCAGGAGCCTGCTTTAAAATTACATTTTTAAAAGCCTTCAGAAAAGGATAGAGTACCGTTGGAACTTGGTCAATTAAAATAATGATTGGCTCTTGATGAAACTTTCTAATTGCCGCCAAAAAATGAATACAATCTTGAAAAGGATAAAGTCCAGTTAAAATTGTAATAAATCCTCTAGTTTCGGTTGACATAAATCAAATAAACAATTGTGGGTTACTTGGGAAATTAGATATGTATTTATTTTAAGAAAATCTTACTCTAGTTTTAGTTATAGCCAAATTCGATAGAGTAGAGATAAGCAAAATATAAACTTGACAATTTCTTATTTTTGAGTCAAAAAATAATAAAATAAATCTAACTTTGTATTTGTAGCTATTCCCAGAGGAATTTCACTGATAAATTCATTTGAAGTTGACTTTATTTAAGTATAATTACCATGCAAGTACAGTTGTATAATATTATAGTTAATATTCCACTATAGCTATAACGATCAAAGTATAAATACTTGATCTAGCTTGTGGAGGTAGCACTATTATTCACTGAAAATGTAAAATTGCTACTCAATACCAAACATTTATGTTGTAAGGGAGGCAGAGGTAATGCAGGTAATCCGTCTGGAAGCACTCTCAGACAACTACATATTCTTGTTGCATGATGATAAACAAAATATTGCCGCTGTTGTCGATCCAGCAGAATCTCAACCAGTATTAAAGAAACTGGCAGAATTAAAAGCTGAGTTGGTAGCAATTTTCAACACGCACCACCATAACGATCATGTGGGTGGTAATAAGCAATTAATAGAACAATTCCCGCAACTGATAGTTTATGGAGGAGCCGAGGATCGTGGTAGAATTCCCGGACAGCAGGTGTTTTTGCAACAAGGCGATCGCGTCCAGTTTGCAGACCGCATAGCTGAAGTTATCTTCGTTCCCGGACATACCCGCGCTCACATCGTTTACTACTTTCCCCCGGAAAAATCTGGTGAGACAGGCGATTTATTTTGCGGCGATACTCTATTTTCTGGCGGTTGCGGTCGCTTGTTTGAAGGAACACCGACTCAAATGGTGGACTCTTTAAGCAAACTGCGCTCTCTACCCGATGATACACGCATCTGGTGTGCTCACGAATACACCTTAAAAAATCTGCAATTTGCCCTAAGTGTGGATGGCGACAACGCCGACTTACAAAGGCGCTTCAATGAAGTGAAGGCTTACCGTAGTCGAGGAGAAGCTACCATCCCTTCGCTGCTGGGAGTGGAAAAGCAAACCAATCCCTTTTTACGTTGGGATCAGCCATCATTACAATCAACCGTTAAGAGTAGGGATGCAGTGCAAACCTTTGCGCGGATACGGGAAATGAGAAATAACTTTTAGTCATTAGTCATTGGTACTTATCTTTCCCAGTTACTAGTCCCCAGTCTCCAGTCTCCAGTCCCCACATTTTTCTATGGCTAATAGTTGCGATCGCACCCTTCCTTTCGCTACGATCTGTAAGCTTTAGGGTATAGGCAAAGAAGCTTGGAATACAGCACTCAACATTGTGAGCTATCCTACCCAAACCCAAATTAATCATATTTTACAGGAAAAACGGAAAACGATGGCGAAACGCGTGCAGTTAGTTTTAAATCAGGATATCAGCAAGCTGGGAAAATCTGGCGACTTAGTGGAAGTAGCTCCTGGCTACGCTCGTAATTATCTGATTCCCCAGAAATTGGCAACCAATGCCACTCCTGGTATTCTCAAGCAAGTAGAACGCCGTCGCGAGCAAGAGCGTCAACGGCAATTAGAACTCAGACAACAAGCTCTTGAGCAAAAAGAATCTTTAGAAAAAGTTGGCAGCTTGACAATTGCCAAGCAAGTTGGTGAAAACGAAGCAATTTTCGGTACTATCACCACTCAAGATGTTGCAGATGCAATTAAGGCCGCCACCGGTCAAGAAATCGATCGGCGTGGCATTACCATCCCCGATATTAACCACCTTGGTACTTATCAAGCCGAAATCAAGCTGCATTCTGAAGTAGCGGCGCAAGTCGATATTCAAGTAGTCGCTAGCTAGGAGACAGTAGGGGGAGCAGAGAAAGCAGGAGAAGTAGGGGGAAATAACAACTCCTAGCTCTTGTACAGACGCGATTAATCGCGTCTCCCTTGTACAGACGCGATTAATCGCGTCTCTAGCAAATCAAAACTAAAATCGTTTATGGCTGAAGAACTGAGTTTTCAAGGCGATGGTAGCGATCGCCTCCCACCACAAAATATCGAGGCAGAAGAAGCGATTTTGGGGGGTATTTTGCTAGATCCCGAAGCGATTAGTCGAGTTAGCGATCGCCTCCTTCCCGAAGCTTTTTACATTAGCGCTCACAAAGATATTTATCAAGCAGCTGTGAGGCTCCACGCCCAAGGTAAACCCACGGATTTACTCTCAGTCACAAGTTGGCTGACTGACCATGATTTGCTTGCCCGCATTGGTGGCAGAAATAAATTAGCAACTCTGGTAGATCGTACAGTGTCAGCTGTGAATATCGACGCCTTAGCAGGGTTAGTGATGGAAAAATACCTGCGGCGACAGCTAATTAAAGCTGGCAATGAAATTGTACATCTTGGTTACGAGACAGAAACCGAGTTACCACAGGTTTTAGACCAGGCAGAACAGAAAGTATTTGGTGTTACTCAAGAGCGCCCCCAATCGGGTTTAGTTCATATTTCTGATACTCTAATTAATAATTTCCAGGATATTGAAGATAGAAATCAAGGCATCGCCTTACCTGGTATTCCCTGCGGATTTTACGATTTAGATGCCATGACCAGCGGCTTTCAGCGTTCTGATTTGATTATTGTCGCTGGCAGACCATCAATGGGAAAATGCCTCAGCCATGATTCAGAAATAGTTTTGGCAGATGGAACAATTACCACAATTGAAGAATTATATAAACAACGTCATGGCTCATTATTGACGCTAAACAACGACTGGAAATTTACCTTTACTCAACCCTGTGCATTTGTAGATGATGGTATCAAACCAGTTTTTCGGGTAACAACTCGCTTAGGTAGGTCTATTGAAACTACAATCACTCACCCATATTTGACTATCCAAGGCTGGCAAAAATTAGAAAATCTGACAGTTGGCGATCAGATTGCTGTTCCGCGAAAAATCAATGTATTTGGTACAGAAACCATCCGTGAGTGCGAAGTAAAGTTATTAGCATATTTAATTGGCGATGGTGGTTTAACTAACTGCACTCCACGATTTACAAATAGTAATCCGTTATTGCAAGCAGAATTTTCCCAAGCAGTTGCTGATTTTGTTGGTTTAAAAATTCGCTGGCAAGATTCTCAAGGTACACGCACACCATCACTTTGTGTACGTGGAGACTTGGAATTTATTGCAATTCAAAGACGGATTTTTGCTGAAAGTTTTAAACTAGCGATTCAATCGCAGTCATTGACAGGAAAAGAAATAAGCCAATTAGTTGGAGTCAGTCCTACTTTACTTTGCGCTTGGAAGCAAGGAGATTGTGTACCAAATTTAGAAATTTTTGAGCTATTGTGCGAAATTTTACAATTAGAGTCAGAAGAGTTTGTATCTCATAGATTTGCCTGTATGAGCAAATCTCGGAAGAATTCGCTAACACTTTGGTTAGAAGAATTAGGTTTGTGGGGCAAAGATGCTCATTCTAAAACTATCCCAAATATCGTTTTTAAATTAGAGCGATCGCAAATAGCCTTATTTCTTAATCGTCTCTTTGCTACTGATGGATGGGCTGCACGACTTGCTAGCGGTCAATCACAGTTAGGCTATGGAACAGTCAGCCAGAAACTAGCAAGACAAATTCAACATCTTTTATTAAGATTTGGCATTATCGCATCACTCAAAAAACGGTCTATCAAGTATAAAAACACCCGCAGACCAGCGTGGCAATTAGATATTACTGATGCCTTATCTATCAAAACTTTTATCGCAGAAATAGGTATCTTTAGTAAAGAAGAAGCAATAGCAAAAGTTGCAGATGCAATATCTCAAAAAAGATATCAAACTAATCGTGACTTGATACCTGTAGAGATTTGGGAACAAATAGCAGTAGCAAAAGGCAATGAAGCTTGGAGTAGTTTAGCCAGACGGGCTGGTATTCAAGGCTATACAAATATGCATGTTGGTAAACGTGCCCTAAAGCGGGAAAGACTTTGGATACTAGCTACAGCTTTAGAGAATTTGCCACTTCAGCAGTTAGCAACCAGCGATGTATATTGGGATGAAATTGTTTCTATTGAGTTTGTAGGTAATAAGCAAGTTTATGACTTGACAATTCCAGAAACACACAATTTTGTTGCTAATGATATCTGTGTACACAATACAGCATTTTGCTTAAACCTTGCTCACAATATCGCCGCTTCTTATAAATTGCCAGTTGCTGTTTTCAGCTTGGAAATGTCCAAAGAGCAACTGACGCAACGGCTATTAGCTAGTGAGGCGCAAATTGAAAGTAGTTATTTGCGGACTGGACGCCTTAGCCAAACACAGTGGGAACCTTTAAGCCGTGCTATTGGTATCCTTTCCGAGATGCCAATTTATATTGACGACACGCCGAATATTACAGTTACACAAATGCGTAGTCAGGCAAGAAGACTGCAAGCTGAAGTTGGAAGTGAATTAGGATTAATTGTAATAGATTACCTGCAATTGATGGAAGGAGCAGGCGATAATAGAGTTCAAGAATTATCAAAAATTACTCGTCAACTCAAAGGTTTAGCGCGTGAATTATCTGTACCAGTTATTGCCCTATCTCAGTTGAGTCGAGGGGTAGAAGCACGCACTAACAAGCGTCCAATGTTATCAGATTTGAGAGAATCCGGTTCGATTGAACAAGACGCCGATTTAGTAATAATGCTGTACCGCGATGAATATTACTCTCCAGATACTCCCGATCGCGGCATTGCAGAAGTAATTATAGCTAAACACCGCAACGGGCCTACAGGTACTGCGAAACTTTTATTTAATCCACAGTTTACAAAGTTTCAAAATTTAAAAATTTAAAAATATTGGGCATTGGGCATTGGGCATTGTTCTGTGCGTCTTTGCGTTTCCCTTATCCCTATGCCCCATACCCAATCTCTACTTAACTCCCAGCAATTCCACATCAAACAGCAAAGTGGCGTTGGGTGGTATCACGCCACCAGCACCACGAGCGCCATAACCTAACTCTGGGGGGATGATTAACTGACGACGACCGCCGACTTTCATAGTGCTAAGTCCTTCATCCCAACCTTTGATTACCTGTCCAATGCCAATTTTAAAACTGAAGGGTTGGCCGCGATCGCGTGAACTATCAAACTTAGTACCATCTTCTAAAGTGCCGACATAGTGAACTTCAACCGTTTGTCCAGATTGAGGAGTCGCTCCAGTCCCTTCTTTTAATTCAACATACTTCAATCCAGAGGGGGTAGTTACGGCATTCGCATCAGACATAGTATTACTCGCAATTAAGATATTGTTTTCAGTTACAGTTGTGGGCGCTGGCGGTGTTTGGGTTAACTCGGCAGCAATAGCAGTATTCTGTTTACTGCCTACTTGCCCCACAACCAACAGCACAACACACACCAGCATGAACGCCACGCTGAGGAAAATTGGTTTCAAAATCAGTTCTCCTTACTTAGGTATCCTGGCAAAAAGATTACCAACAGGACACATTTAGTTTAAATCAGAAAGGGTATTCTAACGCCAAAGCTTATTTTCTAAATCGCGCACTTGACGCTCTAAACGGTCAATTCTACCCCTCAACTCGTCCACCTCTGACTGGCGAGCCACTCCCAAATCCTGCATCATATTTCGCATTTGCCGCTGCATTTGGACATCGAAGTTTCCCTGTTCCGACTTTAACTGCTGGGCAATATCATCTATAACTGCCTTGGCTTGCTCAGGATTGAGTTTACCGTCTTTAACCAAATCATCGCTGACTTGGCGCAGTTTTTCTGCTACTAAAGACGTTGTGCCAAGACCCACCATCATTAACTGTTGCAACCAGTTATTGCTGTCCATACTCCCTTCCTCTTACTTATTTCAAACCAGCCGACCCTTGCTCCTGAGTGTAGGCAATCAAGCTATGCTAAAAGCGTAGTTATTCTAGCCTACAGCTCTATTTTGGCAAATTAAGAAACACAGAGTTTAAAGGGCGTGGTTATAAAACTCCTCTAGTTTAAGGTTGCCCCGGATTGACGGGAGGATTTTGTTCAGAAGGACGCACAAATTTGGACAACAGCGCTGGCTGAATATCCTGAATTTCTTGGTAAAAAGGTTTGGCTCAACCCCAATGACCACACAGAAGTTATCCCGATCATTCGTTGGGCAGCGCAGGAGCAGTGGAAAGCCATACCCCAAGCAGATTTGCAGACTATTGAAGGCAAATTCATCCAAGCTCTGAAAGAATCCTATCTAATTGTGGACTCAGCAGAATTTCAAGTACGGAAATTTCTCTATTTGTAGGTGAAAGATCACTCCCAATTCGTCGAGGTGCAAAGCTGTGCGTTGGTGTCAAACCAATACTGATAAAAAAAGGCAAAGGGCAGGAGGCAGGAAGGAATAATTAGTATTAACTAAAACTGAAAACTAAATACCAATACAGTTCAGTTAATGCTTTTTTTCTCCCTTGCTTCCCCTGCTCCCTGCCTTACCCCTTAGCATCTCCATTTCTTAAAGTGAAGAGAACTTAAATTTGGGCACGCCATTTCTGAAAGGCTATCTCGTAATCCTCTGATTTAGTCTGATAAACACTCCACCAATGAAAAAATAGTCCTAATCCCCATCCTAATGCTGGGAAAATAGCCCAAAAATAACTAGGGCTAGTGATTAAATTCAAGGTAATAAGGAATAAATTCACCGCTGTAAAGGAAACAAAGTGTGTCCAAAAGGCTCTGCGTCGGAAAGTATTAAATCTGTGTCGCAGATGTTCTTCTTCTTGTTGAGCCAACCACTTTTGTTCAGTTGTTTCCAAAATATTAGAAGAAATACCTAACTCAGATGCCATTTCCAAAAGCTGTTCTCGTGAAAATTCACCTTCCTGCTTACGAGTGAGTGCTTTTTGAAGGATTTGTTGTACATCTTCTGAATCGTAAGTCATTTTAATTACCTTATAAGTTTGTGTGTAAATGCGCCTTTGATTTCACGAAATTATCGATTGGCTTCGTTTAATTCAGTTAGCGTTCGCCTCCGGCACGCTACCGAACGCTTCCACATTTTGCACTCAATACTTAGTGACATTCACAACACTATTATTTTCTCACAATTAATTTAGGGCTACTGTATTTGTCAATACCTCTATAATTGCTTTGATGAGAATGCCATAACTGCGATCGCAGTTATGGCATTAAGCCAAACATTGTTAGCAAAGAGATGCATTATGAAGCACAGGAGGCTGGTAGCCCGATTCTAGGTAAAGATACAACTACATGTTGCTGCCTAAATCCAGTAAACATCGCTGAAATTATTCTTTTAAATTTCCGAAAATATTAAATTTAATGGAAGATTTAAGATATCAGGAGGGGTGTACGCTACCTAGTAGTCTGTCAAGTTTGATTTGATCGGCTCGTAGTTTGCGCTTAAACGCTTAAGCGCAAACTACGAACAATCTGCACCCCTCAATTATTTCTTGACAGACCAGTAGATGGGAATGCGTCAACAGAGGACTCAATCAATGGGATATGTAATTGCTACTGCAAATATGAAAGGTGGCGTTGGTAAAACCACCCTCACCGTCAACTTAGCTACCTGTTTAGCTAAAAATCATGGCAAGCGGGTGCTTGTCCTTGATTTAGACAGCCAAATTAGTGCCACACTCAGTTTGATGTCGCCTTTAGATTTTGCCAAGCGTCGTAAACAAAGTAAGACATTTAGGTATCTGATAGACGAAGTTATTAATCCAGACCCACAAGCCAAACTCACAATTCAAGATATCGTTCAATCCCAGGTTTGTAATCTTCCAGGACTGGATTTATTACCAGGAGATATCGATTTGTATGATGAATTTGTAGTTTCCGAAATGCTCCATCAACAAGCAACTGCCTTGGGTGAACAGGACTTTGAAACGATTTGGAATCGCTTTGAAAGGGTTTTGATTAACAATATCTTAAAACCAGTACGTCAAGAATATGATTTTATCCTTCTCGATTGTGCCCCTGGCTATAATTTATTGACTCGTAGCGCTTTAGCTGCCAGCGATTTCTACATACTTCCTGCTAAACCAGAACCATTATCTGTAGTGGGTATTCAACTGCTAGAAAGACGGATTGCCCAATTAAAAGACAGTCACGGGCATGAAACCAAGATAGATATAAAAATGCTGGGAATTGTATTTAGTATGTCCAGTGCTAACCTCCTCACTGGCAGATACTATAAACAAGTAATGCACCGCGTTGTTGAAGATTTTGGTGTAGAAAAAATTTGTAAGGTACAAATACCAGTTGATGTCAATGTTGCGAAGGCTGTTGATAGTTTTATACCAGCTGTTTTAAATGCTCCCCAATCAGCAGGTTCAAAAGCTTTCTTTCAGTTAACTCAGGAGTTGTTGCAAAAACTATAGACCTACTTAATCATTTATGAAAAACACGATTTCCGACTTATTAAATAGGTCGGAAATCTGAACTTCTGGATTTTCATATAGGTCTGAATAAAAAAATTATACTCGCTTTGCAAAAAGCAAGCTAAGTGGAACAAATTTCAAAGGTCAATCTAAAATCCATCTCGGAAAGTTTTGATACCTGCACTGGCTATGCCAACGGATAGCGCAAGCCTTAGCGAATCTTCTCCCTACAGCCCTTCTCCGAAAGGAGACGCTACGCATAGCTTGCTTCCAGGGGTACGGGCATCCTGCGGCAGGCGCTAGCCTTTCCCTTTGGGAGAAGGGGAGACGCCTAAGTATAACGAGCATCGGAAAGCAACCCTTAGACTTTCTGCAAAATCCAAAATTCAGTGACAACTAAATTATTCTTTCTTCAATTTCAGTATTTATACGGAGGCAATGAGCAGCAAGATTCAGCTATTGAGTGAAAAGGTCAGTAAATCTCACTAAGAAACAATGGTTAGTAACGATTCTGCACGGGCAGAGAATAATCAGCACTTGCTAATGCGACTACCACGGACTCTGAGTTATCTCGAAACCTGGGGCTTTGGGTTAACGGGTCATGTTGGATGGATTGGCACTGCTCCCATCATTCATGCAGCGTTAGGTCCTAAAGCTATCTTAGTTTGGTTTTTTGGCACAATCGTTTCCTTTTTACTTAACTTGCAAGTACAAAGTCTAGGTAGACATTGGCCAGATGTCGCTGGAGGAACACCAAACTATACCACAAGGCTATTAAAGAACTTTCCTGGCTTAGGGCGTTACGTAGCTTTAGGATACTTTTTTAGCTGGGCAGCAGCACCAGCACTATATGCAATTATTCTCACCAACCTAATTAAAGTCAATTTTGAAACATTAGGTATTTCTTGTCCAGAAACTTTCTTAAAAGTTGTATTTACAGCGATTCCTTTTATTTTGGCATTCAGTGGCACCCGTGCTTTAGCACTCCTGCATTTATTTTTTGTATTCCCAGCAGTTTTATTACTGTTTTTGTTTTGTATTCAAGGCGTAGTATGGTTAACCTTCTCAACTCCTGATTTTAAATTTCTGCCAACTAGCACACATAGCCTGAGCTTTGAAGAATGGGCAAAGTGGTTTTTTCTGGCTAGTTATTCAATTTATGCTTGTGAAACTACTTCTTCTTTTGTTGCTGATAGCCGCCACCCATATAAAACTTTAAAGTTCTTAACCGTAGCTGCTTGGTTAATTCCTCCGGTATTTCTAGGTGGTTCTTGGGTATTAATGTGTTCGGCTACAAATCCAACAATACGTGACGATACGTTCTTAAATCTGGTAGCGGCTTCTAAGCCTTTTTGGGGTGAACATACCTCTTTTCTAGTAACACTTCTGATTACTGTATCTTGCCTTCTAAGTTCTGCTACGGCAGTTTCCAACTCGCCTCGGATTTTATACCAACTTGCCTTAGACAAACAGCTTTCTCCCATATTTGCATTAGTTTCCCGTCAAGGTATCCTTGGTCCTGCTATTTTAGTTACCTTTCTACTCAGTTTGCTTTGTCTAAATTTGGGAAATGTATCTGAACTTGTCACAGTAGCAGGCACTTGTTATCTCATGTCCATTATGGGACTACATTTGGGATTATGGCTTTGTCGGGGCAAACAGCACGTGTTATGGCCTTGGTTGTCACTTGGTTTTTTCTTGGTAGAAGCGGTAGTTCTAATAGTAGGAGGTTTAGCTTGGAATTGGAGAGATTTCTTAATGGGATTATTATTACCCATTGTTCTGATAATAGGAGATGTAGGGCTACGTCGTTTAAGATTTGCGCCATTACACCCGAACTGGTGGATACAGCGTTATGACACTAAGTCTAGTAGAAACAATCCAGACTTTGTAGTACTACAAGTGATTGTTTTAGTATCATTGATTTGTATTACTGTCACAATTAGTTGGGTTATCCGCGATTTTTTAGATAGATTTTCTACTAATCCTCAAAACTCTTTACTAGCTATTTTATTAGTGACGCTTTCTTTTACAGGAGTTGCGATCGCTTGCTGGACAACTTTACCACAAATTATTGCTATTGATGAGGCCCGCAAACAGGCAAGAAACCTATTTATCACTACTCTTGATACCGTTCCAGATACTGTTTTAGTATTAGATGAAAATGGTACTATTTCTCAAACCAATGCTGCTGCTGAAGAATTATTTCAGACAAGTATTCAGCAGTTGCTTGGGCAAAAATTGAATAAACTCCTAATATGCTATCGCGGCAAACCGGAGCAATGGTCTATTAGAAGTGAGCAAACTTTAAGAATAAAGCAAGGTTTACGAATTGTTGAATCGACTATTTCACAGCCATTTAATTCTCAGCTACGGGAATATGTTGTTATTGTCCGTGACATCACTAAGCGTAAGCTAGCAGAGGAAGAATTAGTCCAGTACCGTTATCAGCTTGAGCAGTTGGTGCTAGAACGCACTATTGAACTTATTAGAGTTAATCAACAACTTCAACAAGATATTATCAAACGTCAACAAGCACAAGAGCAATTACTGCACAATAGTCTTCATGATGGGCTAACTGGATTACCTAATCAACGATTATTTATGGAGCGGGTGCAGCAGGCAATAGAACATACTAAACAACAAAATAGTTATTTATTCGCCGTATTATTCTTAGACCTAGACCGCTTTAAAGTAGTTAATGACAGCCTTGGACATCTATTGGGAAATCAACTTTTGATTGCAATTTCTCATCGGCTAAAGTCAGTTCTGCGAGTCGGAGATATAGTTGCTCGTTTTGGCGGAGATGAGTTCACAATCTTAATTGAGGAAATTGAGGATATTAGTACTGCCATACAGGTCGCCGAGCGAATTAAAAAGGTGCTAGCTTTGCCATTTCAATTAAATGAGCATCGGGTATTTACTAATGTTAGTATTGGCATCGCTTTAAGTAAAGCAGATTATGAGCAAGCAGCGCAGATTCTACGCGATGCTGATGTGGCAATGTATTGTGCCAAAGCACTTGGTAAGGCACGTTATGAGGTTTTTGATCCAAAGATGCACGAGGGTGCGGCTTTGCTCTTAGAGTTAGAAACTGCTCTGCGAAATGCGCTGCTCAAGCAAGAAGAATTTTGTCTTGATTACCAGCCCATTGTTTCACTCACAACTGGCAAAATTATTGGATTTGAGGCACTGTTACGTTGGTATCATCCAGAACGAGGACTTATTTCCCCTCAAGATTTTATTCCTCTGGCCGAGGAAACTGGAATGATTGTTAGTATCGGGCAATGGGTGCTTTATGAAGCCTGTTATCAAATGCACACATGGCATAAACAATTTCCTAGCTCACTACCTCTGACAATTAGCGTAAATTTTTCTGGTAAACAAATTACGCAACCTGATGTGTTTAAAGAGGTTAAACATATTTTGCAGCAAACTGGACTGGAGCCATGCTCTTTGAAATTGGAGATTACTGAAAGCTTGTTGATGGATAATTTTGAATTAGCTACCACTGTGCTTTCCCAATTAACAGCGCTGAATATCGAGTTGCACATGGATGATTTTGGTACTGGCTATTCATCCTTGAGTTATCTGCACCGCCTACCAATCAAAACCATTAAGATTGACCGCTCTTTTGTCACCAGTATAGGTAGTCGAGGAGAAAATTTAGAAATTATTCGAGCGATTGTGACATTAGCTCATAATTTAAATATGTCTGTAACAGCAGAAGGGATAGAAACTGTAGAGCAATTAGCACAATTGAAGGCTTTACAATGTGATTATGGACAAGGGTATTTTTTCTTACCACCTATGAAACGTGCAGAAGTAGAAGTACTACTTGCTGCTAACTTATGCTGCAAAAACTTTTTAATGAGATAAAATCTTAGGATCAAATTTTGTTTAGAGAAAATCCTTGTAAAATTGAACGATTAATTTCACTATTAGTATAGTACTGGCTGGAGATAGAAATCCTCTGCATTATTAAGTAACCCTTCCTCTAACAAAAGTTCGTTAACAAAACTATCGATTTTCTCTCGAGTGATATTCTGCATGACTACAATGTGTACCCAATTTTCAAAAGTCGCTAACTGCCACTTTTTAATTAACCTTTGACAAGGTTTTTGAAACACTACGGTATTGGAAAATTTATTGAGCATACATGGATATTCTCTAATTTTCAGTTGTTGGAAAAGATATTGGGCATTCTGAATACAGGTGTTTGCTTCTTTAGCTAATCCATCATAACCTCTTGTTTGAGTTGCATACCAGAGAATCAGAGGGGTGTGACCATTTCTAGAACCCAAAATAGTTGTATCTGTCGAACCAATATATTCAATTGCTGTTTCAACTTTTTCTACCCATTTTTTCTTAGTTAAAACTACACCACAAGGCAAGGGAGAACCAATGAATTTAGCAGAAATAGCTATACTATCTATGGGTTTTTGAAAGTTAACTTGCGGAGCGCCATCTAGAAACGGTAATATTAATCCTGAAAGTGCGGCATCACAATGAATATAGTAATCTTTAATCTGATTGCGCTCTAAAACTTCTAGAACTTTATCTAAGTTATCAATCGCACCTTTGACAGTAGTTCCAATATTTAAATTTATGATCGCCGGATAAGTACGATTCTCGCTAATTAGTTGTTCAAAATGTTCATAATTCATCTCTCCGTTAATTTGTGAATTAACAACATTATGTTGGATGCGGAATAATTTAGCTGCTTTGGGTATGGAATAATGAGAGTCTTGTGATGAGTAAAGAATCCCATTAGGATAAATTTCTCTTCCTAAGAACATTCCATATAAATTACCTTCAGTTCCGCCAGCAGTAACATAACCCCAAAACTCATTTTTTGGAATTTTATACAGGTGAGCAAAAAAAGATAATACTTCTTGCTCAAACTTACGAGAATGGAGACCAAAATCTGGCTCAATATATGGATCTCCAGCATTATTTAACAGAAAATTAAAAAATTTTGCGATCGCACTATAATCACAACTTAAATTATAGGGATAGCCTGCATGAAACTGCGATCGCTGTTCTATTTGCAGCAAAAAATCTGCCAACTCTTTAGCAACTTTATTTGACATATCTTTGTATCTCTTAAATTTTGATTGAGTTAATGGATGTTTTAGTCTAAATACTACGTATTAATGCATACCTTTATATTTTCTTAATAATGCATCTCTTTGGCTCTTTTATTGAAGAGAATACAGTGAAAATACTGATGGATCTTCAGTAATAATACCCAAATTTTTTGTTCAAAAGTAGATTACACTTAGTCCTTACACACTGTATGAAATAACCATAATGTGTGTTACCCAAAATATCTATTTCAGGCAGTGACTGCAACCTGATTTAAGGTGAATTCGATGGATGATGTAGCAATACTGCTCGGGTTTTAGGGAAAAGGAGTGGAAGGCTCGATATATAAGGTTTTTTCCCTTTTAACCTTTTCCCTTTCTCCCAAAACCAGACAAGTATTGGATGATGTAGTGTCTATCTAATTAGCTGAATGAAAAGTCCTCTCCCTGGTTTTACTACGCAAAACTTTTCCTCTCCGACTCGCAGAGGGAAAGCCTTGAACTTTAGTTCAAGGCAGGGAGAGGTTCGTTGAACTCACGTATATTTACTAGAACTCTCCGGCTAAGGCTGCAACGCATCGTTCGCAAATTAGCGGATGCTCTGCTGATTCTCCCACATGAGTAGAGTAGTTCCAACAGCGATCGCATTTTTCCCCGTCTGCATTCGTTACCCCAATTCCCCAGTCTTCCGTCTGCGCTGTATATTTCAATCCTTGCAACCCCTCAGCAGAATCTAATAATTCCACTTGGGAAGTCAGCAATAAATACCGCAGTTCGTCGATACCGTTACCCTTCACAGGGTTAAAGGCTTTGATAGCGTCACCTAATTGTTTGTCAGGTATGTGAATCAAAGCTTTCGCTTCCAAAGAAGAACCAATGAGTTTTTCTATCCTGGCTTGTTCCAACACTTTATTCACATCGGTGCGGAGTTGTCGCAGCGCTGACCAAAATTCTGCTAACTCTGGATTACGCCATTTTTCCTCAACCTGCACCCAACCGGCTTCAAATACCGATTTGTAAGGTGTTTTATAAGGGAGATATTGCCAGATATCTTCGGCGGTGTGGCATAACACTGGTGCGATCGCTCGTGCTAAATTATCTAAAGCTATTTTCAGCACCGTTTGACAACTGCGACGGCGGAAAGAATCCTTTGCACTGATGTACAGCCTATCTTTGGCAACATCTAAATAAAAGTTGGATAAATCCACCACGCAGAAATTCTGTACAGTTTGGAAAAAGCGGAAGAATTGGAAACTCTCAAAGGCTTCGGTGACTTCCTCAAATACCTCGGTGATGCGGTGTAGCATATAACGGTCAAGTTCTGGCAATTCCTCGAAGGGGACTGCATCTTTTTCCGGGTCAAAATCATCCAAGCTACCTAGCAAAAACCTCGCCGTATTGCGGATTTTGCCTCTGACATCGTTCATCTGCTTGATGATGTTTTTGCCAATGCGGACATCGCCGGAGTAGTCTACCGATGATACCCACAGCCTCAATACATCTGCACCATAGGGCGGTTCTACTTTTTGATTTTTCCCGCCTTCAATGATTGTATTTGGGTCAACCACATTTCCTTCTGACTTACTCATCTTCCGCCCTTGTTCGTCCAAAGCGAAGCCGTGAGTTAGCACAGTTTTGTAAGGCGCAATGTCATTTACCGCTACACTGGTGAGCAAGCTTGACTGGAACCAACCGCGATGTTGGTCGGAACCTTCCAAATACATATCAGCAGGGTAGCGTAACTCTGGACGCTGCTTGGCGACAGCTGCCCAAGATGAGCCAGAATCAAACCATACATCCATTGTGTCTGTACCTCTGCGGTAAGACTTGCCATTTTGGCGATAGGATTCGGGTAATAACTCCTCAACCGAAAGTTCCCACCAAGCATCAGAACCAATTTCTGCGATAATTGCTTGAACGTGGTTGATAATTTCTTCATTCAGCAGTGGTTCTCCCGTGGTTTCATCGTAGAAAACGGGAATGGGTACACCCCAACTCCGCTGACGAGAGATACACCAATCGGAACGTTCTGCCACCATTGGCGTGATGCGATTTTCACCTTGGGCTGGAATCCATTTTACAGTTGCGATCGCCTTTAGCGCTTCTTCTCTAAATCCCTCCACGGAAGCAAACCATTGTTCAGTAGCGCGGAAAATCGTCGGCTTCTTCGTCCGCCAATCATAAGGATACTTGTGGGGGTATGGTTCTTCTTTCAACAAAGAACCAGCCGCAGCCAGTGCATCAATCACCGCCTGATTTCCATCACCCAGCACATTCAAACCAGCAAATTGTCCCGCTTCTTCGGTAAAATTGCCATTGTCATCCACTGGTGCAAGGATGGGCAAACCGTAGCGCTGACCAACAATGTAGTCTTCTTGACCATGACCGGGAGCTGTATGTACCAACCCAGTACCCGACTCAGTAGTAATGTAATCACCGCCGACGACAATCGGACTTTCGCGGTCATATAGAGGATGACGATAAGTAGTATGTTCTAAATCATTCCCCTTGAACGTGGCTTTTACAGTTAACTCAACTCCCAACGTCGAAGATAAACGTTCTACTAAATCAGCAGCAACGATTAGGTATTTAAAATTACTCTGTGCCTGTGCCTCTGGGCGAGAAACTTCCACCACTGTGTAGTTTAAATCCGCATTCACCGCCACCGCCAAATTTCCCGGAATTGTCCAAGGAGTGGTTGTCCAAATAGCCACACCCAAATCTGACAGATATTCTGCCAACAGTGGTTTTACAGCTGACGCCAAACTTGTAACTGCAAAAGCTGCATAGATACTGCGGGAAACGTGACCTTCTGGATATTCCAACTCAGCTTCAGCCAAAGCGGTTTTAGAACTCGGACTCCAGTGAACAGGTTTCAAACCGCGATAGATGTAGCCTTTCAAAAACATCTGACCAAACACGCCAATTTGAGCTGCTTCATATTCCGGCTTCAGAGTTAGATAAGGGTTATCCCAATCACCCCAAATACCGTAGCGTTTAAAATTTTGGCGCTGGTCGTTTACCGTAGCTAGACCAAATTCTTTCGCTTTCTGCCGCAGTTGTAAAGGCGTTAAATTTTGCCGTTCTGCTGACTTCATGTTCTGCAAAACTTTCAACTCAATTGGCAAACCGTGACAATCCCAACCAGGGACATAGCGAACTTTACGCCCTTGTAGCAGTTGGTAGCGATTAATAATATCTTTGAGAATTTTATTTAAAGCATGACCAATATGGAGTGAGCCATTAGCGTAGGGAGGCCCATCGTGCAGTATAAATAATTCGCCGGGGTTATTTTCGGAAAGGCGATCGTAAATTTTATTTTCTTCCCAAAATTTTTGGATTTCAGGCTCACGCTTGATGGCGTTTGCCCGCATCTCAAAGTTAGTCTTGGGTAGGTTTACAGTATCTTTGTAACTTCCTGATTCGGTCACAGTCTCATGCCTAGAATTAGGTGTGCAGGTTTTATCAATTATAGAAGATGACCTGATAACCAAAATTCCCTATTTGAACGTGAGTTCGATAAACCTCTCCCTACCTTGAATTTTCGTTCAAGTCTCTCCCTCTCCGACTCGGAGAGGGACGGTTTTGCCTAGTAAAACCAGGGAGAGGTTTCTAGGCGATTCGGGAACTAATCAGGAATTTTGCGGAGGTTGAGAGTTAACCAACAGAAAGTAGTATACTTTTCTGGGTTCGCGTAAAGCTATCCAAAAGTTTCGTCTAAAAACCAAGAATTTTGGGGTTGCTCTAAATGTTAAGTCCTGTAGTCACAGTCAGTATCTTTCAAAAACAACCCGACCCTAAAGGATTTTCAGCAGGTCAAGTCATCTTTGAAGAAGGACAGTCTGGTGATAATATGTACGGCATTGTGGAAGGAGAGGTAGATATATTAGTCAATGGCAAAGTTGTAGAAACCATTGAGACGGGCGAAGTTTTTGGTGTTGGGGTACTTGTAGGAGTAAAAAATAGAACTTATACAGCTATTGCCAAGGTGGACAGCAAACTTGCTTTCGTTGATGAGAAAGGGTTTCTCTTTGCCGTTCAGGAAACACCCATGTTTGCCCTAAAGGTGATGAAAAGTTACTCAGAGCGTCTGAGCCGCTTGCAGCATATGGTGTGAAGCAGGCAGTTCTTGCTGGAGGGTGCAATGAGCATGTGTGGCTCTCATTGCAGGACTCTAGGTGAAGGTTCTCGTAGAGAAGGGATGCAGCAATACGGTTTGGTTAAGCCCAAAAAATAAAAATGTGTAGGTTGGGTTGAGGAACGTAACAAGATCCCCCAGGGTAACCCAACTATTACAGGGTTTGTTGGGTTTCACTTCGTTCAACCCAACCTACAAATATTCTTAACCAAACCGTAGAGAAGGGATGCACTATTGCAAGTGAGCCTCCAGCCCTCTGCTTTTCTTGGTGAAAGATGCACAATTATAGCGGAGGTAGCAATGGCACGTAAACGATTGATTATTGAGATGGGGATGGGAATAGATCAACATGGACAAGAACCGACAGTAGCAGCATCTAGGGCAGTACGAAATGCGATCGCTCACAATGCTTTACCTGGTGTTTGGGAAGTCGCAGGTTTAAGTCACCCCAATGAAATGATTATAGAAGTTCAGGTGGCAGTGCCATATCCAGAACAAGTTAGGGAAGAAGAGGTACTAGCTGTATTACCATTTGGTCGAAAAACTCTCACCGTAGAATCTGGAGGGATGGTAGTTCAAGGGCGGGCTATTCCCGAATTCAATGATAAAAATGATGAAATGTTGATTGCGATCGCTGCTGTTACAGTTCTGATCGAAAATGAGTAGCTGAGGTAAAAGCTACAACATTTAGTTAATCAAATTTCGTATCTAAATAGGAACATTTCGGTGTATTTACATTGTTAATTTTTGAAGTTTCACCCTAAAAAAATTCTATCTCTGGGACTAATAATTTGCTGATTCAAAAGTATAAAATTATAGAAACCTGGAGAGAACTATGTCATTAGAAACAGAGACACTACAGGCGACACCACCAACTTCTACTTTTGAAACACTTGAGGAGAAGCAAGAATTTCACTGGAGGCAATGCTGGTATCCCGTCACTTTTGTGCAAGACTTGCCTGCCAACCGCCCTCATAGCTTTTCCTTGTACGATGAACCTTTGATTTTGTTCAAAAACCAAGATGGACAATTGATCTGTTTAACAGATCGTTGTCCTCACCGTACAGCGAAACTTTCTGACGGACAAATTATTGACGGCAAAATTGAGTGTTTATATCACGGTTGGCAGTTTGGCAGTGATGGTGAATGTGTGCACATTCCCCAATTACCAGCAGATGCAAAAATTCCAGTCAATGCTTGCGTGCCATCCTTTAAGGTTGTGGAACGCCAAGGCATGATTTGGGTATGGGCTGGCGAAAAAGAAACTGCTGTTGATGAAAATATCCCAATTCTGCCAGATTTAGATAAGCCAGGATTCGTGCGTGCAGACTTTATATTGGATCTGCCTTATGACCAAACATATTTAGTAGAGAATGTCATCGATCCGGCTCATGTTGCTATTAGCCATCATGGCACTAGGGGGGGTAGTAATCGCAAAAATGCTCAACCGCTAGAAATGGAAGTGCTAGAGAGTTCGGTTCAGGGGATTCGAGGTCAGTGGCGGGGAATTAATAAATCAAATGAAGCTTGGAAGTATATTGATTTTGTTGCTCCAAATCTGGTGCTGAACACTGCTTATATTGAAGACCGAGGCTGGACATTTGGACTAGCTTTGTATTCAATTCCTTTAGGTAAAGGGCGATGCCGTCTTTTAGCTAGAGGTTATCGTAATTTCATGACTTGGGGAGTCAAGCTGAGACCTCGCTGGCTCGATCACTTAAATACCAACAAAATATTGGAGCAGGATTTGCCTCTTCTGGCAGGACAACAGGCACAAATTGAGCGCTTGGGAACAAGTCTCAAAGAACTATATTTGCCGCTGAAAACATCTGACATCTTAGTGGTTGAGTACCGGAAGTGGCTAGATACATTTGGGTCATCTTTGCCTTTTTATCAAGGCTATTCCACATGGAAAAATGTTGAGAATGGCGAGCTGAATTCAAAGCCAGTTTTGCTAGACAGATTCACGCGACACACACTTATTTGTAGTTCTTGCAATCGAGCTTATAAAGTTACAAATAGGGTCAAACAAAGTTGTATAGGGGTAGCGATCGCTCTAGCTGCGGTAGGGATACTTGCGGTTGATTATAAAATTAGAATCGCAGCAATATCACTTTCTGTCGCAGCAGTTGTAATGTCCGCTATGGCTGATACACTTAAAACTCACTTTGAGCATTCCTACACTCGTCACTAAAATAGGGACTGGGGACTGAATTCTTGTTATCAGTATTTAATACTTAGTACCCAATACCCAGTCCCCAGTCCCCAATCCCCAATCCCCAATCCCCCCCTTTATCCTCTTCGGTCATGATGAAGTTAGCGGCTCTGCGCTAAAGTAAAAATATTGGGATAAAAATCTCTGGCAGTAAGTTCAATACACCCCTAATCTTTACCACTGCGGCGATGATGTCTCAAGAGCATAACGAATCACTCCAAATTCAGGAGATCACCAAACTCAAACCGAAACACTTTGCTGATTTAGTCAGATCGGCACAATTGATTTTTGACCCCACAGCAGGAGTTTCGGGAAGAAATATCACAGTTGACTGGGAACAATTCGGAATTCCCCATGATGTGGCAGACAATCTCAAATCACTTGGTCAGCAGTACCAATATGCATCTCCTCACATCCCTGTTGAAGTCATTTGGAGTAAATTAACTCCAGAAACTCGTATTTGGTTCGTTAAAAATAAAGATCGGTTGTGGCAGCTTGAGGAAGCTTTCCCAGCCCTTGACGAAGATTAAACGGCTGAACCATTGAAAGGAATACAAATTATTTGTAGGGGCACAATTGCGGTTGTGCCCCTATCCTCTCTCTATAGCGATTCTTGTGTAAATTGAGAACTGGGTCTCTTATGCGATCGCATTAGCTTAAGTACATAAGTTAAATTAATAAAAAAGCCTGTATAGATGAATCAAAGCCTAAGTGTTGCTCCCAGCCTGGAAGAACACACTCATGAAAATCCTGTTGTTAGCAAACAACAGCTATTTACGAAGCAACTAATTGTCCTTGTCTTGGAAATGCTTCTGGCATTACCTCTGGGTTTACTCCTGGCAAAGTTCCAAATTGGCAGGATTGCCTGGATATTTGGCGGGATTGCCGCTGGTACAGTGGTTCTTCAAGGGTGTCGAATTCTTTATCAATATTCCCCCAAACCTAACCGCACTGCAAGAAAAGTGGGAATGGCACTTGTAGGCTTAACTGTCGGCGCTTCCAATGCCCACGGTAATCTAGCTAGTGTTGCTTCTGGTATTCCCATATTTATTTTTCTTACTTTGTTTTTGCTGCTGAGTGGAAGCTGTATTGGTTATATTTACTCTCGCCTCAGCAAAACTAACCTGTTGACATCAATGCTGGCTACAGTTCCTGGTGGTGTAGGAATTATGGCAGCGATCGCCGCCGATTACAACAAGAATGTTAGCTTGGTTGCCCTAGTTCAGGCGATTCGCGTCACCTCAGTAGTTGTTCTAATTCCCTTTATCGCGAAGACATCAGCTGGTAATTACTATCCGCAAACACTCCCAATCAACGGTGCTTGGCTCAATTTCGATCCATCTCAACTAGAATTACTTCTGTTAGTACTGCTAATCACTGGATTAGTAGTTTATCCAGCTATATTATTTAAAATTCCCGCTGGCGATTTCTTTGGTGCATTGTTGATTGGTATCGGGTTTAATCCTTTGCTACATTGGCTGCCTTTTGTGGGTGATATTAGCTTTAATCCGCCGCCTTTAATTAACTTATTTGGTCAAATGCTCCTGGGAATTACTATTGGTGAGTATTGGGGAGACAAACCCAACTTTAGAAAGCGGACTATCGGCTATGCCTTGATGTCTGTAGGGATGACCCTCGTAGCCGGAGCGATCGCTGCTATACTTGCGATGCAATTAACTTCTTGGGACTGGTTAACCTGTCTTTTAGTCACAGCACCAGGAGGATCGGCAGAAATGATCCTAGTTTCTCTAGCATTGAATCATAATGTTGAAATTGTCACAACTGGTCATTTAGTGCGACTAATTGCGATTAATAGTTCCCTGCCTCTTTGGGTGTTCTTGTTTCGCTGTCTGGATGAGCAAGTTTCTGAATCAGTTTAATTGATAAAGGTATTGGGCATTGGACATGGGACAAATGACTAATGACAAATGACTAATGACAAAGATGCAACTTGAATGCTGGTTAGCTTATTCTTTTGTTATCCAGATACTAAGGATGCTTTAGATGGTTGCCCAAATCCAAGAACTCGAAGCCCAACACTGGGTTAAAACTCGTTCTTCCCTCGACCCTAGCGAATCCACTTTCCTGATTTGGAAAGGTAAAATTTACGCCTTTATCCCCGGTGAGAAAAGACAACTCCTGTTTAAGATGCTGGGATTGAGTGTTAGCCGATGTATTCCCACAGCAGAAGGTAGTTGGGATTTTACTTCCAGGGAACTAACTTACTACCTCAACCCAAAAACAGATGAAGTTTTATCCAAATGGGAGAATCCTTGGACAGGCGAGACAGTTCCGGTGATTCACGTTGCCAATAATCCAGTGCAGGGAAGATTTGAGGGAAATTTTCCCGCACAAGTTGATGGTGATAGCACAACTTTCGTTTTTGATATATTTCCCTATTACCCCAATCCCCTAGCAGACGATCGCAAATTTGCCGAATACAGTCCAAATCCAATTTATCAGGCAGCGGAATTATTTAAATTAACAGTGCCAACCGCAGATTTATTCAACACAGCCCTCTCCTCAGTTTCTCAACTCAAACTAAGTTGGGATCGGATTGGTCAATGGCTTCCCTGGATGAAAATGGGCGATCGCCCCGGTCAACTGATTTACAGTGCTGTCGGCAGCAAAGTCAATGGTTTAACAGAACTGCCCCCAGTGCTGCAAGATGAGATTAATAACCGTATTCCTCTATATAAACAAGCCCCAAAAGGATTAATAGATGGGGAAGATATGACTTCCTGGTTGTACTTCCAAAAGCACTTTCAAGCTTACTTGGCTGGTGAAATCTTCCCGCTTCCCCAAGCAGAGGAATTGTAAACTAGCTGGAAAGAACTATCGAACTCTTGCCAGGAGACAGCTGATGGCGATCCGAGAAGCAAACTTAGCCGACTACAGCAACTTAATGGCGGCAGAGTTTCTGGCAGGTTTATCCTATGAAGAACGAGAGACAAAATGGATAAAAATTTTAAGCAATATAGCTCAGGATAATTTCACATATATTGCTGAGGATGAAATTGGATAAATAGTTGGTTTTGCCAGTGGAGGTCAAGAGAGGACAGGCGATCGCCTTTATCAAGGTGAGTTGTACGCTATCTATATTCTGGAGAAGTACCAGCGCCAAGGTTTAGGATATTGCCTGGTTTCCACCATAGCAACAAGGTTACTCCAGCCAGGTATTAGTTCAATGTTAGTGTGGGTTTTAGATGATAACCCCGCCTCCCGATTTTATCAAAGCCTTGGTGGTCAACAGGTATACCAAAAGCAAATCGAGATTGCTACAGTGCAACTGGTTGAGGTTGCATACGGTTGGACGGACACGCGAAGAGGGATTATTTAAAATTTGGCGATCGCTAAATTGGGGATTGGGGACAAGCGGATAAGGTAACTAGGAAAATAACCCAATGCCCAATTCACTCTTGACCAGAACAATCAAATAAATGTAAACCTAACCGTTGGGAAAGTTCTTCACACACTTTGACTCCCCGTACACTGTTACCACGCACATCCAGCAGTGGCGAAAAAACTCCAATGCCCATCTTATTGGGTACAACCGCGATAATCCCACCACAAATACCACTTTTCGCCGGAATCCCAATTTTGTAAGCCCACTCACCGGCAAAGTTGTACATTCCGCAGGTGTACATCACACTCAAAATATCTTTGATGTAACGCTTATCTACCGCCTGTTCTTTGGTGATGGGATTAATACCTCTGTTAGCAAGGGTAGCCGCCATCACCGCTAAGTCTTGGCAATTCACCATCACAGCACACTGCTGAA
This sequence comes from Nostoc sp. ChiQUE02, assembly GCF_034531305.2. Lineage (NCBI taxonomy): Bacteria > Bacillati > Cyanobacteriota > Cyanophyceae > Nostocales > Nostocaceae > Nostoc > Nostoc sp. ChiQUE02. The sequence goes on along the minus strand of NZ_JAVRBN020000026.1, from coordinate 53,509 downwards.
AATAAAGATCGAGTGACTCTTCAATATTCGGGTCAATCATGCCAAAGTTGAGCATCAGATGCGCCATTGCGCGGTTGCGATGTCCTGTACTGCGTTCTGAGGTAAAAACTGAAATGTCAACGAACACGTCGTGGCCAATATATCGCTTGAACATATCCAGCATCCGATTGAGGCGTTCGGTGGGACCGGAACCTTTAATTAAGCTGGTGGTAGCGATCGCACCTGCATTTACCATTGGATTATAAGGTCGCTTCGATTGCTCATCTAAAACGATCGCGTTGAATGCATCTCCCGTCGGTTCTACGCCAACTCTAGTCAAAACGTAATCCAGTCCATGATCTTCTAAGGCAAGTCCATAAGCAAACACCTTAGAAATTGACTGAATGGTAAAGAGTTGGTCGTAATCCCCAACTTTGTAAACCTGACCATCTACTGTGACAATGCAAATGCTGAACAAATCCGGGTTTACCTTTGCTAGTTCTGGAATGTATTTCGCTACTGCACCCTCGCCCAGGAACTTGTACTGAGAATGCAAATCTTTAAGAACAGCTAATAATGGCGATGAATCTATTTCTAAATCTCTTTGATTTACTTGGCTTGTCATTATGCTGATAGCATTCCCCAAAATACTCACTATATATAGTAGGGGTACAGGCGTACATACTTACAGCCGCAAAGATTTTGGAAAAGATAGCTTGCTCTAAAAAATCATCTTTGAGCAATTACTTAGTACCAAAAATGCCTGTTGTTGTTTTTGATACCAACAAAAATTGATCTACAAGCGATCGCGAAGATTTTCTAATTTCTTCATCATTAATCACAAAAAATATTAAGTTGAGTATCTTTCTTTTTTTTATACTCAGTAATACGGTAATTGAAAGTTATATTTGTCACTTCTCTACGTTGAGTCATGGGGAATAAAAGTCATGATTAATCTCAGTAGAAAAAACATCTTAAACTCAAACTAATTTGCATAATCATTTTAGATGTAACTCATATCACGGCTTATTTATAGGGAAATTTAAATATTTAATTAAATAAACGATTTTAAGTATTTATGCCGATGCTATTTAATTAAAGTTATATTATCTTCTTATAGGAAATAGTAAAAATACATGTTATCTAGAATACACGAGTAGTAGTGAGCCTTTAGAACAGAAGTCAATAGGGTGTCGTCACTTTGGCGTGCAACAAGCGTAAAGTTTTTTTAAGAAATTTTTGAGTTGCAGAAAAAAGCGTTACATAGCCAAAGTCCGCCTTTGAGAAAGGTTTCACCCTTAAATTTGGAACTTTAATTTGATTAAGCAGTCGATAATTACGCTAAAACCCTGATCCCCAAGCCAAAAGGTTCGTGTTAGTCTGTTGCAGTTATAAATAACAAAGTGAAAACGGAACGAGTTCGAGTTTATTCAGAAGGGAAATAACTTTCACGAGTGAAAAATCCCGCGAGTTATAAAACTTTAAGTTCTACAGTCGCTTTAAAAACGGACGCATGAATCAAAGACATTTGTGGATTATTGTTGCCCTGTCTATGGCTGCTTTGGGCATACCCTCAGTCGGTTGTACTCAAACCACCAAGGGAAATGCGCTAGCTTCCCAAAAATCACCTGCCCCTGATGTGGTGAAGGTGGGAGAGTACCAATCCAGAGCAGGGAAACAAACCTTGGATGCTGTGATTACAGAAATTCATCCTCACAACATTGGAGGACGTAAGGCGGCAACCCTTTTTATCCGAAATATACCTGTTCTAACCTTTTTGAGTTCTGTATCAAATACGAGTCTTGAAACTAAAAAAGTTGGTGCAATTGGAAATACTGGGGGCGTACAATCGTACGCCCTTATTGCTAGCAATTCACCACAGGCAGTGAGTACTGGTAACGCAACCGATGTGAGTAACCAGAGTAGCTCCGGTGACAATGACCCGGTTCAGATAGCTGGTGTAATAGCAGCTAAGATCAACCAGTTGAATCGGGAAAATGTGGACGGGAGTAAGATTACCGTAAGTTGGAAAGCAGGGGAAAAATCGACTGCCAATCAAGCGCAAAACAAAAGCGCCCCCCTCCAGCAAAATGGCGATCGCTATGTAATCAAAATTAATGGCGAAGAATTGGTCGAAATCAACGAAGGTACGCGACTAGCAGATACCACAAATAATCTGGCGCAAGATGCATTGCAAGCAACCAATCGCCTGCGGAGGCTAATGGGCAATGCATCTCCCCTAAAAGAGATTGCGAATTTACCAGTACGTCAAATATCAATACCAAAGCTACCCCAACAGATTGCCGTTGGAGTAGTGCGAACCACTTTGAGAGGCATGGCTTCTTATTACGGCTATGACGGTTCTGGTACTCAGACTGCAAGCGGCCAGAGATTCAATCCAGAAGGAATGACTGCCGCTCATCGCAGCTTACCCTTTGGTACGCAAGTCCGTGTAACTAACACCCGCAACGGTCGTTCTGTAGTGCTGCGAATTAATGACCGAGGCCCATACATTCGGGGTCGGGTCATTGACGTATCTGCTGGCGCAGCTCGAATTTTGGGAATGATGGGCAGTGGCGTGGCACCAGTGCATATTGAAGTTTTGGGTAAATAATCATTAGGGAGTAGAGAGCAGAAGAGGAGGGAGCAAGGGAGAAGAGTTTTCCCCTCTGCACCCTGCCCCCCGCGCCTTTGTCTCTTTTCAATGCCCAATTCCCAGTTCCGTATCACTTAATTCCCCTAGTTCAATCATCTCTTCCCTCTATTTCAGATATAAACTAACGGGGGAGGGATCGATAAAAACTAGGGGTATTTTTGTGCGCCTGCTGACAACAGTCGCAGCTTTACGCTGCTATTTAACTAAACGCTGCTCAGAAAACCAGCTGATTGCGGTTACTGAGGATCTGAGACTAGATGAGATGACTGGCTGGTATCAGACGGCAGTCGGTCTGGTGCCAACGATGGGAAATTTACATCAAGGTCATTTAAGCTTGATTCAACGGGCGCGGCAAGAAAATTCGACGGTGATTGTTAGTATTTTCGTCAATCCCCTGCAATTTGCTCCTAACGAAGATTATCAACGTTATCCTCGCACCTTAGAGCAAGACCAACAACTTTGCGAACAAGCTGGGGTAGATGCCATTTTTGCGCCAACTCCGGAAGAAATGGCAGTTCCCCAGAAGAGTATACAAGAATCAAAAGTTACACAAGTTATCCCCCCATCTGCTATGATAACAGGCTTGTGTGGTCGTTCTCGGCTAGGTCACTTTCAGGGTGTCGCTACGATTGTGACCAAACTTTTCAACTTGGTACAGCCTGACCGTGCCTACTTTGGTCAAAAGGATGGTCAGCAACTGGCAATTATTAAACGCTTAGTAGCTGACTTAAATTTGCCAGTAGAAATTGTTGCTTGTCCAACAGTGCGGGAAGCGTCGGGTCTTGCTTTTAGTTCTCGTAATCAATATTTGACTGCAACGGCAAAAGAACAAGCAGCGGCATTATATTGCGGCTTGCGACGAGCTGAAGCTGCATTCATTGCAGGCGATCGCAATAGCAACAAGTTGATAGCAGTGGTACAGCAAGAAGTGGCAATGGTCAGCACGGTCTCAGTGGAATATATTGAATTGGTTGAACCGACTACGTTGATGTCTTTAGAAAAAGTTGAGGAGGAAGGAATGTTGGCGATCGCAGCTCGTCTTGGTGCTACACGTTTGATTGACAATATTATATTGCGCGATCGTCAACCGATCATTGCCATTGATGGCCCAGCCGGTGCTGGAAAATCCACAGTGGCGCGTCAAGTGGCAGCAAACCTGAGCTTAGTGTATTTAGATACAGGAGCAATGTACCGTGCTGTCACTTGGTTAGTACTGCAAAAGGGTATTGCCATTGATGATGAGTGTGCGATCGCTGAATTAACTAACCAGTGTAAAATTGAACTTACTCCTACCCAGGATTTACAATCGTCCGTGCGGGTTTGGATTAACGGTACTGATGTTACCCAGGCAATTCGCACCATTGAGGTAACATCTCAAGTATCTGCGATCGCGGCACAAAACGCTGTACGCCAAGCACTTGTTAAACAACAGCAAAACTGGGGTAAAAAGGGTGGATTAGTAGCTGAAGGTCGGGACATCGGCACTCATGTATTCCCCGATGCCGAAGTGAAAATCTTTTTAACCGCTTCTGTGAGTGAACGCGCCCGTCGCCGCCAGGAGGATTTTAACAAACAAGGTCAACCTGAGATAAGTTTAGAGCAGCTGGAACGGGACATTGCCGAACGTGACTGGAAAGATAGTACACGCAAAGTTTCCCCTTTGCAAAAAGCAGCGGATGCGATTGAAGTTCAGACAGATGGTCTGAATATTTCTGAAGTCACAGCACAAATTGTTAACTACTACCAGCAGCGTTTATCTCAGTAGTAATTACCGCTATTTGCTGTTGTTTTTTAGTTCAAAAGGGTGGTGCGTGAGTGATTATTCACTTACCATCCTTAAAACTGCATTTAAAAACAAAATAGGTAATTTGGCTATTGGCTGTCTTTATTGAAAATCAAGCTTTGTTCTAGCAATTTTAAATTATTTAATACTTAAATCATCTTACTTTCGACTGATTTTCACATTGCAATTAATCTTACTAAAGATAGAAGTATGAAAGCTTTAATTGTTAAATGCTAATTATTTATCGGTTTATAGAGATGAAATATTAGCCATTTTTATTTATAGTCGTGAAGTCATAGTGATTTGGCTTATCATCGAAGTACTTTCTTCCCATCTTCACTTTATCTTCACTTTGGTAGTAGAATGACGATGTTAAGTTTTATGTTCCATCATTAAAGACATAAAACCTTAAAAATAAAAGCTGTTAATTTTCCAAGCTTCTGCAATAGCTTGAAACTGGAAACCGGTAAAGAGAGGATTTCACACAATGGTATTTGTACAAGACCCACTACCCTTCGACAAGAATGCTCTAGAGCCATATGGCATGAAAGCTGAAACTTTGGAGTATCACTATGGCAAGCATCACAAAGCTTATGTAGACAACCTCAACAAGCTCACTGAAGGTACAGAACTTGCTGATAAGTCTCTGGAAGAGGTGATCAAAATTTCCTTCCAAGACTCCTCTAAGGCGGGAATCTTCAACAATGCTGCTCAAGTTTGGAACCACACCTTCTTCTGGAATTCCTTGAAACCAAATGGTGGCGGCACACCCACTGGCGATCTCGCAGCCAGGATTGATAAAGATTTTGGTAGCTTCGACAAATTAAAGGAAGAGTTCTCTAACGCAGCTGCGACTCAATTTGGCAGTGGTTGGTCTTGGCTGATTGATGATGGTGGTACGCTGAAGGTGATCAAAACACCAAATGCAGAAAACCCTCTAGCTCATGGTAAGAAGGCACTCCTAACCTTGGATGTTTGGGAACATGCCTACTACATTGACTACAGAAATGCCCGTCCAGCGTTCATCAAGAACTTCTTAGATAACTTGGTTAACTGGGACTTTGCTGCTGAAAACTTGGCTAAAGCTTAATCAACTGTCAGTCTTAAATTGGTTGTGGCTTTTAATAGCTGTGTAAAGCAAAGATAACCAGTTAATTTATCAATAATTACCAGCAGTCACGAGTAGTATCGTGGCTGTTTTTGATTGGCTAGGCATATAGCCGATCTGGTGGGATATCCTGAGTAAGTCCGCAGCAACACTGGTTTAGATTAAAAAATTAATTAAAAATTTTACTTAAGTAAATGGGCATGAATAATAAAAGGTTTGTACTAAGGGTTTCAGATATCAAAATAGGGCTGAAACCTTTACTCATAGCTAATTTGATTATTTTATATTGCGTAACATAGTTTGATTTATTCCTGCCTACTTACTTAAGTATAAAAAACCTGATATTTTAACGTCTATGTGTCACGAGATACAAAAAAAATTCAAATTCGAGAGTGGAGCAGTAATGCTTCAACTCTTGAGAAGATTAACATTCATATAAAACATGAGGAAAATCCAACTTGGCGCCATCTTTATGGCTGCTGTCTTAGCCAGACTTATTGATTTGGCATCAAGGTTGTCAAGGAAAATGAAAAGCGGTGTGACGATCGCAGCATTTGTGGCGATCGCAGTGCTAGCGGGACATACTGTATCAGCGCAAGTACTACCCCCAACTTTATCTTCGCTAAAGACGGTCGCAATTCCAGAGCCTGACAATTATGGAGAATTTATCAAAGATAAGAGCAAAGCGATCGCGTTAGGAAAGGCTCTTTTCTGGGATATGCAGGTCGGCAGCGATGGCAAAATGTCTTGTGCTACTTGCCATTTTCATGCAGGAGCGGACAACCGGGCTAAAAACCAACTCAGTCCGGGGATCTTGCGCGTGAATGCAGATAAAAGTCCAATTCCGGATAATACTTTCAATATCGGTCAGCCGAACTACACACTCAACCCAGGAGATTACCCATTTCACAAACTGGAAGATCCAAATAACCGTCTCTCAACAGTTCAATCCGACAGTAATGATATCGCCTCCTCCCAAGGGGTCTTTAATTCAAAGTTCGTTGCTGCCGTTCCGGGTAGTCCCGAGGATACAGTGACTCAACTCGACGATCCGGTTTTTAACGTCGGAGGCATCGAAACCCGCCGGGTAGAGCCGCGCAACACACCAACCGTGTTCAATGCGGTGTACAACTTTCGCAACTTTTGGGACGGACGAGCACAGAATATCTTCAATGGGGTAGATCCGTTTGGGACAAGAAACCCCAATGCGAAGCTGTACAAAGCAGCAACCCTCTTAAGTCCGCTACAAGCAGTTAGTGTCAGACTCAAAAATTCATCTCTAGCTTCGCAAGCAGTGGGACCACCGCTCAGTGCCTTTGAGATGTCCGCAGATGGTCGCACGTTCCAAGATATTGGTGACAAATTTGAGTTTAATTTGCTTGACAACATATTAAACATTGTCAAGAGCGGGAAGCTCCCTCTCCCTAGAGAGCTTGGTAAAAAATTACTTCCTCTGAGACCGCTTGGGAAGCAAATCGTACATCCTGAAGACAGTGTACTAGGTCAGTACAGCAGAGCGCCAGGAAAGGGCCTGACAACGCTTACCTATGAACAGATGATCAAGGCTGCCTTTAAGCCTGAATGGTGGCAATCCACTCAGTTAATCCAGGTTGATAAAGCAGATGGAAATAGCCGGAAAGTTGTCCTCCTACCGGATCTCTTGAATAGCACTGAGGAGTACACACAAATAGAGTACAACTGGTCGCTGTTCTTCGGGCTAGCTATACAACTGTACGAGTCAACATTAGTATCCGACAATGCACCTATTGACAAGTTCTTAGAAGGAAATACTAGCGCTCTAACTACCCAGCAGCAGCAAGGTCTCACTCTTTTTCAAAACAGCGGTTGCATCTTTTGCCACGGTGGAGCAGAATTCACTGCTGCTTCGGTTAGAAATGTGCAGAATAGGGGGCGACTCACACGTTCGCCAGCACCTGGAAACCCTATTGAAGACACCGGCTTTTTCAAGATTGGGGTTACACCCGATCTTGAAGATGAGGGTGTGGGCGCTGATGACGGGCTGCAACCTGTATCACGTCCGTTATCGGAGGCGCGGCTAGCCCAGCAAGGAAAGTTCCAAGAGGTCTTTGGTGAAGCGCCCAATATCACGCCTGGTCTAGTAGAAGCAGATGGGGTTTTTAAAGCTCCGGGACTCCGTAATGTAGATATGACTGCTCCCTATATGCACAATGGTGGAATGTTGACCCTGCGGCAAGTAGTCGATTTCTACAGTCGGGGCGCGGCGGACGACACTCCAAATACACCTCGCCTTCCTGTGCTGAATCTGAGCGACGAAAACAAGGAGGCACTGGTGGCCTTCTTAAAGGCACTCACTGATGAGCGAGTTCGTTACGATAAAGCACCCTTCGACCATCCGCAGTTGTTCATCCCTAATGGACATCCAGGGAACCAAACCTCTGTCACCAATGACGGTACTGGTAAAGCTACCGATGCTTTAGTGGAAATCCCATCTGTTGGTCGTAATGGTCGCAGCAGTCCCAGTCCCAACTTTCTTGAGTAACCTTAAATAGCCACAACCCCTTTTGGGTGTAGTAGTTGACCTTGATAAATCTTGTAAATAGGTTTCATCCCCGCTTCTTCGAGGCGGGTTTTTAGTACCCTTAACTGCCTTCTGTATCCTAAAAGTAGTAGCATAAAAATTAAAATACTATTATATGGATAGCAAAGAACTAGCGCAATACATCGAAGCTAGGAATAGCATCTCTAAACCTTGGGTATTGGTACAACTGCGCCTCAAGAAATTGCAAGAGCGTCGAGCCACCCTTACAAACGATGTCTACACTAAAGAATTAGAAGATATTTACCAAGACTTGATGAATTTGGGGGAATGGTGGCGCGGTATTGAAGATGAGGTATTTTAAAGTGAGGAGTTATGACTTTTCCTAACTTTTAACTCTTGCACAAACGCGATTAATCGCGTCTCTACTCCTAACTTCTAACTTAAAACGCAACCTGATGGCTCAAGCTCTCGATCAAGTCGATTACGATACTCTCGATGCCGCAAAACGACGCTTCATCGATGCTGCAAAACGCACACTTGGCTTTGCAAGTGCCTATGGCATCGTACCCGCGTCGGGTCTGGGAGCAAGCGCTAACGCTTTCAGCTTCAACCTCGCTCCGTTTCTGGAGGCGGGGGCTAGAGAACTTTCTATGACACTTGTCCCCGAAGGACTGGGCACCGCAGACGATACCCGCCCTGATGACCTTTCCGAAGAAGAACTTCGACGATTCTGGTGGAATATTGGCATTAAGATCATCTCGTGTCTGACAAACGACGCTGCAACTTCCGGTATGCAGACTATACTTCTTGGTCTTTATCTGCCGTCGAGTACTCCTGAAACAATCTTTACCCCGGCTTTCCTTGATGGGTTTCTGGATGGAGTAGTTGAGGGGTGCAAACGAGTGGGGTGTGTCTATCTTTCAGGGGAAACTCCTCAACTAAAAACTAAGATGATTCCAGGTCGGCTCGACATCGCAGGCTCGGTTTTTGGGGTTATGCCGGCTGGTGTTGCTCCTATTGATAGCTCGCGTCTGGATGCCGGAAATACTATTGTTCTCGTCGAAAGTTCGGGGCCCCATGAGAACGGCTTTACCCCACTGCGAAAGCTCGCCGAGTCTCTTCCTGATGGCTATAGAACAAAACTTCCAAGTGGACAGGAGTTCTGGGAAGCGATGAATGCTGCGTCGTATCTCTACACGCCGCTTGTACAGGCGGTGCTTGGCGAGGGAATTAGTCCCACTGCGATGGAGAATATCACGGGTCATGGCTGGCAAAAGCTGATGCGGTCGGTGAAGCCGCTCCGGTACGTCATCGAAACGATGCTCCCAGTGCCGGAGATATTTACGTTTGTTGAGGGTCATCTTGAAGGCGGAGCCGAGACGATGCTTTCCGTGTTCAATTACGGTGCAGGATTTGCATTCTATACAGAGTCGGAGCAGGATGCAGAGAGGATTGTTATGCTTGCAAGAGAACAGGATCTCACGGCCCTGATTGCCGGAAGGGTTGAAACGTCTCTGAGCCGTGAGGTGGTGATAGAACCGCTGGGAGTCACCTTGAAGGGAGATTCTTTTGGAATTGCGCGAGGGGTATAATAAGCAGCAAGCGATCGCTAGTTTTCTCGAAACTATTTTTGATCGCTAAAATCATTACTAGTTAGATAAAATAGTGTAATTACTGAGACGAATAATAAATTTTACACAGCAAACAGAGTTAGATTTCAGGCTTATTAGAGATAATTGCTCTACTAAGCCTTTAGTATCTAAGTCATTTACCACAGATGCTATAGGCGTATTTATGAAATTTTGGTTGCAATATTTATTACTACGTAAAATTAAAGTACTTTAAATTACCCATGACCACTGAGGTTAAGATTTGCTAACGTAGTCTTAACATATTGAAAAATTTGCTGATAAAGCTGAGAAAGTAGCAGCCAACACTAATTTTTAGTGCTGGATCTTTCTTATCTGGTAGATGTGGCGTTTTAGTGTGTTGAGAATATATATTTTTGTTCAGAGGGGGTTATGGCTGTAAATTTGGCCCGGACTACTGCTTCCACAGAACTTTTGAAGCAAATATTCCATAACATTGATGCACATAGTTGTCCAAGGTTATTCAACTTTCACATGCACACTGTCTACTCGGATGGGAGATTGCAGCCGAGTGGATTGATGGAGCAGGCGATCGCTATTGGGCTAAAAGGGTTAGCCATCACCGATCATCATGGTATTATCGGCTATCAAGCTGCACTTGCTTGGTTAGAAGACTGGAAGTGGAATAATCCTGGTGAAAGCACTCCTCACCTGTGGAGTGGTGTGGAAATCAATGCCAACCTTTTGGATATAGAAGTTCATATTTTGGCTTACGCTTTTGCAACAGAACACCCTAGTATGAAACCCTATCTGCAAAGAAGGGCGACTACAGGCCAAGAATATCAGGCAAGTAACGTGATTGCCGCTATTCATGAAGCTGGAGGATTGGCAGTTCTGGCTCATCCCGCTCGTTACAAGCGATCGCATTTTGACTTAATTCCAGCTGCGGCCCAAAAGGGTCTCGATGGTGTGGAAACTTTCTATGCCTACAATAACCCTAACCCCTGGCAACCCAGCGTATTGGAATCAGAACAAGTGCAAAAGTTAGCTGATGAATACTTTCTTTTCAATACCTGTGGTACTGATACCCACGGTTTGAGCTTACTACAACGCTTGTAAAGATGAATCCATTTTTTTAACTCTCCTGGTTCAATCTGCCAGGAGGTTATTCTATTTTGGATTTTCGATTATTCAACAAAGGACTATAGTCGATTTTTGGTGGGAATCACAATCATTGAAAAATAGGGCACTTCATCTGGATTAACTTCATCCAAGGGGACGATGCGTTGCTGTGACGTTGATGCACGCTCAATATATCTTGCCCGTGACGCTAGTCCTAGTTTATGCAGGATATTCCGCACTTTGGTAAAGTGACGACCTAGCTTCATAATTGCCGCTGCATCAGTCATCAGCAGATGTGTAGTCAGTTCTTCTGCTGGCAATGGGGCGGGTAAGACGGTGAGAATATCGGTGTAGTAGGTGAAAGGTACACCCAAGGCTACCGGACAAGCCATCAGCGAGGAAACTCCGGGGACAACTTCTGTTTCGTATTGGTCACATAACCGCGTGAACAGGTACATGAACGAACCATAGAAAAATGGATCTCCCTCGCACAACACCACGACATCTCGACCCGCTGCTAAATGGTCGGCGATTGGTTCAATTTCCTTATCATAAATAGACTTTGCCTTTTCAGGTTCCAAAGCGCGGGGGAGGTGAAATAGCACCTCGATTTGATTGCCAGGAAGATACTGCGCCACGATCGCTCTAGCAATACTTTCTTTATCTGTGGCTGATTGATAGGCTACCACAGGAGCCGCACGTAATAGCCGTAGCGCCTTCAGAGTCAATAGTTCTGGATCGCCTGGGCCGACACCAATTCCATAGAGACGACCTTTGGGTTTCATATTCATTCTTCCTCCGTTGCCAGGGCGTTAACTGCTGCTGCCGCGATCGCACTTCCACCGCGCCGACCGTGTAAGGTTAAAAATGGTACATTTCTGCTATCTGCTGCCAGTGCGGCTTTCGATTCTGCTGCACCGACAAACCCCACTGGAAAGCCCAAGATAATCGCAGGCTTGGGCGCTCCTTCATCGAGCATTTCTAGCAGCCTAAACAGTGCTGTGGGCGCATTACCAATTGCGATTACTGCTCCTTCGAGGTGCGATCGCCATAATTCTAAAGCTGCCGCCGACCTTGTAGTACCCATACGCTGGGAAAGTTCTGGCACTTTTGAATCGTTGAGGGTACAGATAACTTGATTGTTTGCAGACAACCGCCGTCTGGTGACGCCTTCGGCAACCATCCGACAATCGCACAGAATTGGTGCTCCTGCTGCCAGTGCTGCCCTTGCGGATTGCACTGCTGTTGGTGAATATCCCAAGTCAGTGACAATATCCGTCATCCCACAGGCATGAATGAGACGCACAGCAACTTTTGCTACATCTGCTGGCAGCACATTTAGGTTCGCTTCTGACCGGATGATTGCAAAGGAATTACGGTAAATTTCGTTGGCTTCTCGGATGTAGTCGGGCATTCAATTTGAGATTTTAAATTTTGGATTGACGTATAAAAATCAAAAGGCTTAGATTCCTAACTTCTCTAAAAAGTTGGGAATGTTGTAGTTCACGAATGATTTAGGAGTAATGTTAAATAAGTGCTGTAATTGAGTCAGTGCATATCGATTAGCAAATTCCCCAAAGGACTCGTCAGAATTTAGGCGTTGAATTTTATATACATATAGCATCCGCTCTATTAATGCAGGTAGTTCGGCAAAAGTTACATATTGATATAGTTCACGTCCGAATTTCTGCTTGCTATCACCAACATAAACGTGATAACCCTCTACAGTTCCATTGTCAGCCTCAATGCTGACGCCGAGAAGAGTAATATCACTCTTGCTATGCTGGGCACAAGATTTTTCGCAGCCGCTGAAGTGGATATTAACTGGGCAATCCAGAGTAACGCGAGTTTCAAGATACTCCGCTAATGTCAATGCATGACTTTTGGTGTCTGTGGCAGAAGAGGCGCAACCCCTTTTGCCAGAACAGGCAACTAATCCACTCTTGATGTTGGTTGCTGAGGAATCTAATCCTAAGAAAGCAATTTCACTTTGGACATCGCCAACCCATTGCTGAGGAATATCTGTAAGAAGCAAATTTTGCCAAGGGGTTAGCCTGAGAGTTCCACTACCGTATTTTGCTGCTAAATCTGCTAAACCCCGCATCTGTCTACTCTCCAATCGCCCAAGGGGCAAGACAACACCAATGTAAAATAAGCCTTGCTGACGTTGGAGATGGATGCCAATATGCTGATACTTTCCCTCTCCTTGCAAAAGAGTAGAGAATTTCTCCCCCTTCCCTATTAGGGAAGGGAGTTGGGGGGTTAGGTCTTTTCTTGTTTCACTGTACAAAAGAGAAAAAGGTAGACGCTGCTGAACTTCCTGGAGATAATTTTCGCAACCCAAAGTATTTAGCAACTCTCTCAGGCGTAGCTTACGCTTATTCGTAGTATGACTATGAACTAGATAGACATCCGCCAAAGCTGCCAAGACGGGCAAACATTCCTCTGGTAGTAAAAAAATACCCATGTCGCTAGGCGGTTGACCCTTCTCGCCGACACTGAGATAGAGGCGAAAATAAACATTACCGTCAACTAAAACAGCAGCAAAGGCGATATCATTCAAGCGATCGCACACCCGAATTATCCCACCACCATCAAAGCAAACGCTAAATTTTGCCGACAGTCCCGAAAGCGCCGGATGTGCTGCAATACAATCATCCCAACCTTGGACAAAAGGGCGAGTATCGATTAATTCCTGGGGGTCGATACCAGCGGTTGGACTGGTCATAATATTGCGGATTTGGTCTACAACAGTATTATGAGAACCTAATCCCATTTCCTGGAGGTACTTCAGAACCTCAGCATTTATCCCTGTGCGGATTTCACGGACTTGCAGGTTAGCTCGATTAGTCACATCTATATAGCCGCCACCGTGCTGTTCTGCTATATCTGCGATCGCACGGCACTGCTGACTACTAATAATTCCACCTGGTATTCTAATGCGAGATAATATACCATCTGCGGCGGGAGTAGCATAAAACAAGCCAGGACAAGTGGCAAATCCAGAAAGCAAACTTAAACTCCTTCCCCGTGCAACGCAGGGAGTAGACGGTGAGTGTGTCTTGAGCACATCCTGAGAGTTGGCATTCTGACTTGGGCGATCCCATCACAGCTGCGGCACAGTCCCGGAATTTCACCGGAGTTTCCCAACTCTCAGCTTTAGTAATTCAGACTTTGTTTAGGTTATAGATATCAACCAGACATCATCCAGATAATTATCTTACATTAATATAGCCATAAATTTTACCTGAGCTTATCCACTGCCGTGTTAAGTGGCTCATGCGCCAGTGCGATCGCATGGAAATTCCTACTCCCTGAAGACAAACTTTTTGTTAGTCTAGGGTAGCTGAAAACTCAGCTTGTTCCCTAGACAAAACACGAGCAAAGGCGATTTTCTCTGGAATCTTAACAACTTTCTCCTGATGTTTCACAAGCACCAATACTCACCCAGCGGCTAGAACCATCTTCCCAATGTTCTTTCTTCCAAATGGGGGCATTGTGTTTGAGAGTATCAATAGCATATTGGCAAGCTTCAAACGCCTCACTCCGATGAGGACAACCCACTGCTACTAAAACGCTGATTTCCCCAACTCGCAAACGTCCAACGCGATGATAAATCGCTACTCGATTCACATCAGACGTAGATAAACGAATATCAGCAGCAATTTGATAAAATATCCGCAACGCCATCGGTTCGTAAGCTTGATACTCTAAAGCAATCACAGGTTTACCATCGGTTTGATTGCGAACCATACCACTCATCACAACCACAGCACCGTTGGCTGGATCGTCAGACTTGGTGTAGATTTCTTCAAGAGACAATGGTGCAAAGGTAATGGCAAAACTATCTTCGGCTCTTGGTTTAACAGCAGAGGCAAGTGTAGTCGTCATAAATGCATTGATATTATGTGGGCTTTTTCTATTGTCTCTGAAGAAAGCGTTGCTAGTCTATATTTAGTAGCTCTTGTTAATGCTTTTGAGCAAAAAAGGGTTTTTAAAGTTTAACAATTTTGTTGCCCATCAGCAAAGCAATCAAGGGTTAAAATTCTCTTATTATAAGTAGGTTGGCACGATAAAACTAAACTATGTAAAGAAAGATAAAGTAAGCTAAAACCTTCTTATCTCTTGCCTTCTGCGTCTTGCCACTTTCTTTATTTTAACTACAAATTTTGAGGTCAACCTAGTTTGTAAAAGTAATTTTATCTGTTAGCAAAAAATTATAATGACGCAAATATTATAAAATTTACTTAAAATAACGGAAATTTACTGTTATCCGCTTTAAGGCATATTATTATAATTAAAGCGATCAAGTTATCTGCTTGTTCACTTATTTAAATAATCTGATAGTGACTTTATTCAGCTATCAAGTGCATTCAGGAGGCAGAAGGAACCCCCGCGCAAGCAACTGCCTGGGATTGAACAAGAGGCAATGGAACAGGGAGCAAGCAAAAAAGAGAAGAAGCAGGGAGCAAAAGCAGTGGGGAAAAGGGGAAAACTCACCCCCTTGCCCCCCGCCCCAATTCCTCTTTTTCCCTGCTTATTGCCCCTTTCAAGAACTAGCAATAGTTAGGAACAATTTATGAAATCTTTCGTGTGTAACAATGAATCAGCTAGGCTTGAGGCTCTGCGTCAGTACCAGATTCTCGACACTCCACCAGAACAAGCATTCGACGAGCTAGCGTTCTTGGCCGCACAGATTTGTAACACACCAATCGCCTTGATTAATCTAATTGACGCTAACCGTCAGTGGTTCAAAGCTAAGGTAGGGTTGGATTTACAGGAAATGCCACGAAATAACGAGTTTGGCTCAATTTGTATAGAAAGTGGCGAAGTTCTGATTATTCCCGACACCTTGAGTGATGAACGATTTACTACAAATCCCCTAGTTATCTCAGATGAATTCAGTGTGAGATTTTATGCTGGCGTCCCTTTGTTAGCACCGACAGGAGAAGCGATCGGAACTCTGTGTATAATTGATCGCGTACCACACCAAATTAGTCCCCAACAGGTGGAAGCACTGCAATCTCTTAGCCGCGTGGTAGTTAGACAACTAGAAATCCGGCGGAACTTAGTTGAACTGGCAAGCATAAAACAGGAGTACAAGCAGGCACAAGAAGCATTACATCAAAGCGAATCTACTTTAAGCAGCTTTTTTAACAGTTCGCCGATGATGATGGGAATTGCCGAGTTGGTAGATAATGACATCCTACATATTTCGGATAACCCCGCCACAGCGAAATCCTTTGGACTCACGCCACAAGCAATGCAAAATCGGCTAGCGCGAGATATGGGTGCAACAGATAAGCGTGTGTCCCAGTGGATACATCACTACCGTCAAGCAGAGCGCACTCAATCACCCGTCAAATTTGAATATTCTTACGATACTCCCCAAGGTGAAATATGGTTATCAGTCACAGTCTCAACAATTGCGGTAAGTTCCGGTAGGCGTCCGCAATTCGCATACATAGCCGAGGATATTACCGAACGCAAGCAAGTAGAACAAAAAACCCGCGAACAAGCAGCATTGCTGGATATTGTCAGTGATGCGATCGTCGTGCAAGATTTGTCCAACAAAATTTTATTATGGAACAAAAATGCTGAAAAACTTTACGGCTGGAAGTCAGAAGAAGCTATGGGTAAACAGTCCGATGAACTTTTATCTACTGAACCTTTGGCGCAAGACTCAGAAATTTATCAGACTGTCTTAAAGAATGGCTTTTGGCAAGGTGAATTACACAAAACCAGCAAATCTGGCAAGAAACTAATCGTTGAAAGTTGCTGGAGGCTGATCGTGGATGAGCATTCTCAAGCCAAATCAATTCTTGCCGTTGATACTAATATTACCCAGAAAAAACAACTGGGAAAGCAATTTTTACATGCTCAACGCATGGAAAGTATAGGCACTCTTGCTAGTGGTATGGCTCACGATTTAAATAATGTGTTGTCACCTATTTTGATGTCAGTGCATCTGCTCAAAGCTAAAACCTGCGATCAACAGATTAACCAGATGCTCTCAATAATAGAAAACAATGCTAAACGTGGTGCTGATTTGGTCAAGCAAGTGCTGTCATTTGCTAGGGGAATTGAAGGCGATGTTCTAGGACAAGCTGCTACGCGTCAACACAGCGTGCTTCAACTCAAACACCTGATTTTAGAAATGCGGCAAATTATCTCACAAACATTTCCCAAATCAATTGCAGTGTACACTGAAATTCAGGAGAAATTGTTACCTATTTTTGCTGATAGTACCCAACTACATCAGGTACTGATTAATTTGTGTCTCAATGCGCGGGATGCCATGCTTACAGGTGGAACTTTAACAATATCTGCCGAGAATATTTGGATTGATGAAACTTATGCAAGTATGCATATAGGAGCTACTGTTGGTACTTACATTGTCTTGACAGTTGCTGATACAGGATTTGGAATTAGCAAAAAAATATTAGATAGAATATTTGAACCATTTTTTACAACAAAAGAGTTGGGTAAAGGTACGGGGCTTGGGCTATCAACAGTAATGGCAATTATTAAAGAACATGGTGGTTTTATCACCGTATCAAGTTGTGTCGGTAAGGGTACAAAATTTCAGGTGTTCTTGCCAGCAGTTCAGCAAGTTCCAATCCAGGCGTTAGAAGATATAGAAATACCAATTGGATCTGGAGAATGCATTTTGGTTGTAGATGATGAAGCTGCCATTCAGGAAATTACTAAAACATCTCTAGAAAACTATAATTACACAGCAGTTACTGCTAGTGACGGCATGGAAGCATTAGCAATTTACACCCAGCATCAAGAGAAAATTAGTGCCGTAATTATTGATATGATGATGTCCAAGATGGATGGAGCAACTACCATTCGCACATTGCAAGGCATAAATCCGCTATTGCCGATTATTGCTGTTAGTGGATTGGTAACAAGTGAGCAAGTACCAATCGATAAAACGGCTGAATATACAGCTTTTTTACCTAAACCCTACACAACGCAAGAATTATTGAAAACCCTAAATGCAGTTATTAGTCATTAATATAATCTGCGCTATCTAGACGATCGCAGTCATATCTACCTTTAATCTCTTGATTGAAAAAGTTGCCAATTGAGTCAGAGGAATGTAAATCTTCCCAAGTATCCTCGTCTACACCTAAGTACTGATAAACAGATCCACTTTGAAACTCAACTTGCAAAATGCGTTCGTTGCGATCGTAGCCTACAGCCATAGCCATCGATGAGACAACTGGTAGCATGACAATTGGTTCTTCTTCAAAGGGCAATATATTCGTTTCGGCAATTGCCTCGTTAAGTTCTTGCAATCCTTCATAAGCTTGTACTGGCGCTGGAATTTCCAAAAATTCTAGTTCGTCGCCTCGGTCGAGCAACAACTGCAAATATCCGTCAGAGTGAGCGATCGCTACTAAACTGCTCAAGTCTACCTTAGATAGCTTCATTTATTTTGTGCTCTCCTGTTAGCGTAGTCGGGAGTGTTAAAGTTTTATGCAACACTTACGTGCTTTAATAGTACAAATATACTATTAAAGCATTTGGCTGTCAAGGTTTTTTCACTGGTTTGCAATCGAGTTGAGCCGTGTACCTAACTTATTCATCGGCCTTACGCACTGTACAGTTCACAAAAATTAGAATTGCATCGCTGCTCAAACCGTTAAAAGTTCGCCAGAGTGATAGTAGGAGTTTTGACATCACTTTTGTGGAAAACTGAAATGACTCAAAAATTTGCACCCCCAACTGATAGAGACAAATATACCCGTGTTGCTAAATTTGCAGATGTTCAGGCAGCAGGTAGTTTGTTGGTTCGCAGCGAAAAACACACCATTGCTCTGTTTTACTCAGATAATAAAGTCTATGCAATTGATAACCGTTGTCCTCACATGGGCTTTCCGCTCCACGGAAGCACTTGCAAAGATGGCATTGTGACTTGCCCTTGGCACTATGCCCGCTTCGACCTCGCTAGTGGCGGCACATTTGACTCTTGGGCAGATGATGTTCCCTCCTTTGGCGTAGAAATCCGCGATGGGGAAGTTTGGGTAAATCTAGATCCTCCAGTTGACCTTCATGCCCATCACAGCCAACGTCTTCAGGATGGCTTAGAACAGAGTATTTCGTTAGTTATTGCCAAATCAACGATCGCATTACTAGATATGGGGGCAGATATTACCGAACCATTTCAGATGGGACTAGAATTTGGCACTCGTTACAACAAAGCAGGCTGGAGTGCAGGCTTAACCATCCATACCTGCATGATGAATTTGCTCCCTTATCTGGATGCAGAAGACAAACCCCGCGCCCTTTTCCAAGGACTTTCCGCAGTCGCTAGTGATAGCGCTGGAGCACCGCCTCACTTCGTAGTTCATCCATTACCTAATTCCACCGTTGACCTGAAAACCCTCAAAAGCTGGTTTTGCCAGTTTATTGAAGTGCGGGATAGTGAAGCAGCAGAGAGATGTCTGATATCTACAATTCGGGCGGGAGCTAATTCTGAACAAATTGCAGATATGTTGTTTACATCTGCCACAGATCACCGTTACCTTGACACTGGTCATACACTCGACTTCATAAACAAGGCACTGGAAGCCCTGGATGCCGTTGGTTGGCAAGGGGCGGAGTCAGTTTTGGCGAGTCTAGTTTCTGGTTTAGCAACTGCTTCCCGCATGGAAGAGTCCAATTCTTGGCGCTATCCTGTGGATTTGGTGGCAATTCTGGAGTCTGCCTTTGAGCAGTTACATAAGGCTTTGGCAACAGGACAACCTCGACATGGAACTTGGTCAGGTCAGGAGGAATTGGTGCCGATTTTGTTAGGGGAAGACCCAGAGAAAATTGCCAACTCTCTTTTAACTGCTCTAGAAGCTGGTTGTACTGAAGAACAATTAGCAAGTGTAGTTACTTACACAGCAGCATTGCGGGTAGCTCGTTTCCACACTAACAACGAATTTGGGGACTGGAATTCAGCACACCATCCGTTCACTTTTGCCAATGCAGTGCATCAAGGATTACGACGAGTGCCTTCACTGCAACTACTACGAGGTGTGTTTGATGCTGCGATGAGTGTATATCTGAATCGTTTTTTGAATGTGCCACCAGCAAGACTTCCAGAACCAAAAGACCCCGCTCAAAATCCTGAAGAGTTGCTCAAGCAACTACCAGATTTATTAAATCGCCAACAACAAGTAAATCAGACAGGTAAATTGGTTGCTGATTATTTATACAATGGCGGCTCTGTGGAGCGACTGATGGCAATGTTGGGTAAGTTGATGCTGCGCGAAAATCGGGAGTTTCATGTGATTCAGGAAATGGAAGCAGCCTTTCGGCAATACTCCCTGCTGGGTGAAACTACTGCTGGGAGGCATGTTTTAGTCGCTGCTGCTCGTTATTTGGCGGCACACGCGCCCACAATGCGATCGCAAGGGCAAACCTATCAAATTGCCGATCGGTTGCATAAAGGCGATCGCCTGTTTGAGGAATCTTAATTTAGCTAATCTTGGAAGACTCGATAATTGCTGCGATCGCCTAATGCCGGAATTTGTGCGATCGCGGCAATTTCTGCTTTATTAGGGGAAATCAAAAGGCGGATTGAAAAATTGCATAAATGTTTAACTCGCCACAGTTAAGTACTTAAAAATTTCAATAAATCTGTTCTGTGTATGGATTTAAGGGATTTTCCATTGCTTTTTGCATCGCTTACTAGTTCACCCTTTTGGGTGAGTCATATCTCAACCGATCAGGTGACCTGATCGAAGGAAGCTGAGATTAATAATAAAGAGGAATCTATTACTAAAGAACAAATCGCACTTTACCCAAGAATAAATTATGAAACTTGTTAACTTAATAAATTCCGCACTTATTTTTGCTTCTATTACTCTTGTACCTGGCATTGCTGGTGCTCAAACAGCTACTACCAACAACAGTGAAACAGTAGTTATTAACTCTAACAATTTATCTAGTAACTCTACTTCTGTGAATTACCTCCAACCTTTCAATCTAGTTAGTTTTGCTTATCAGGGAGGTTTGCAACAACATGGTATTCCTAGCGGAGGAGAGCTAGTATTTAAAACTTTGAACAGAAATATTATTGCGAAAGATGTTGTTAAAGCTGCTGTTAATGCAGATAAATTACCATCACAAGTTTTAAACGACCAAAATTATCTAAGTGCTGTTAATTTAGAACTCAATGCATTGCCCGATTATGCTGCTGCTGATTGATTTGGTTTTTCTTATATCTTTTGAGAAAGCTAAATTTCTCAGCATACTATATTCATAGGCTTGTTACCAATATAAATAAAAGCATTTTATACACAGAGATCGCTGAGTATAAAAGAAATATTTTTAAGAGAAGTTGTGCTTATAAGTTGCACTTATCCTGTGCTAAAGCCATATAAAATTGTATAATCAACAGCTTATTAAGCAAAAATTTCGTTTTCTATAGAGAATGACAGAAGTAATTAGATCCGGGAGCCTAAATAACATTGAGTCCATCGAGTTTGAAGAGCAATGCTTAGAAAAAGCTAGAGAAACAGGTGATGCCGACGACGAGCAAAGCCAGCGCAATGGGGAAGTCATTTCTTTAGGAAGTTTGGGCAATGCTTACCAGTCACGAGGTGAGTACTACCTGGCAATTGAGTTTTATCAGCAGTGGTTGGATATAGCTAGAGAAACAGGCGATCGCTTGAGCGAAGCCAAATCTTTATCTGGGTTGGGTAACGCTTACCAATCACTGGGTAAATACCAGCGAGCAATTGAATTTTATCACCAGTGGTTAAGTATCACCAGAAAAATAGGCGATCGCACTGGGGAAGGCATTTGCTTGGGAAGTTTGGGCAATACTTATGAATACCTGGGCAAGTACGAGCAAGCGATTGAATGTTATCAGCAGTGGTTGAGTATAGCGAAGAAAATAGGCGATTGGACTGGGGAATGCATTTGCCTGGGAAGTTTGGGCAATACTTATGAATCATTAGGGGATTACCAACTGGCAATTGAGTTTTACCAGCAATGGTTAGGGCTGGCAAAATTCCTCAGCAATCGCAATGGCGAAGCCATGGCCTTGAGTGGGTTGGGTAGTGCTTATAAGGCTTTGGGACATTACCAAAGGGCGTTTGAGTTTTATCAGAATTCATTAGAGATCAGAAAGGATCTCGATGACCAAAATGGAGAAGCAAACGCCTGGTTTAATTTGGGTTTGGTGCTAGAAAAAATCAATCGAGAGTCAGAAGCGATGTATGCCTTTTGCAATGCTCGTGAAATTTATCACGCAATGGGACTCGATGCAAGCCTGCAAGATTGTAATCATGCCATTGAGCTTCTTTCTCAAAATGTTGCCAGCACAGTATCAGTCTTCTGGTTTGGGAGATGGATAAGTAATTTATCGCAGTTGATCAAAGCGGATTCTAAACAATGAAGCGTGCTGAGTTGCCAGTGCTGTTAGCGGTAACGGGGTTAAAGACTCTGCTACCGCTAACAGCACTAACTAAGGATTTAGTAGAAGCGATGTTGGCGTGTGGGGTAAAATGACTGTAGAATAAGCTTTCTGACTTAAGTTGACACCAATTGCATCTTGTCCGCCCAGATTATGCAACTTAAATACCGCCGATTAGCTTAGTAAAGGATTCAGTTCTGTGTTCCAAGCTTGAAGTTTCATGTTCCAAGCTTGGAACATTGGGTTTCGAGTAAACTATGCTTGCAAGACAAAATCAGATGCCGTGAGAATTGGCGCACCAGTTAGAGTTGCAAATAAACCACCACTGCCAAAACCAGCCGCGATGCCATTTTGGTTGTAAAACAATTGCCCAGTCACAGCGTTATACACAATTTTCGCCGTGCTAGTCCCGGCAGAAGTTGTGATTTTAAAATCGCTCTTGTTACTAAAACCTGTTCCGGGAGTAGAAGCGATCGCATTAAAGGTAGTCTTATCTAAGATTATCTTGTCACCTTGAGAGTGTTTGAAATCACTAATGGCATCTACACCAACAGCAGTCAAGGCAAAGGGAGCATTGGTATTGTAAAGGAATCTGTCAGCACCCGCACCACCAACAAGGATATCATTGCCAGCACCGCCAATGAGAGTATCATTACCAACGCCACCCCGTAGCAGGTCGTTGCCACTCTTACCGTTAATCGTATCGTTACCCCCCTGACCATTAACCACATCATTTGAGTTGTCAAAACCCGTGATGTTGTTGGAGAGGTCATTGAGGAATGTCACGGTGTTCTTGCTAAACAGGCTAGTTTGAGTGGAATTGGCATCGAAGACATCAAAACTGTCAGCGATGCTGGTCTGTTTATCAAACAGGATATTGCCGAGTGCAGGTGTTGAAGAAGTTGCTGGCAGGTTATCCAGGTTTTCTAATTTGAAGTTTTGCAGAGTGACTTTGGTGTTAGCCACATTTTCAAAGGTGACTTCTAAATTGTTGCCATTTTGAGTTAATTGCAGATTTCTGGCAGTTAAGCCATTACCTGTAAATTTCAGTGTATCAACATTGGTAATCACTGCTAATGATGGGTTTGTGCCTTTCCCTACACCACCAAAATCGGTGATGATGTCATTGCCATCAGCTTGGCGAATCAGAAATTTATCTTGACCACCGTTGCCTGTGAGGGTATCGTTACCAGCTTTACCGTCGATGATGTTGTTGCCAATTGTACCGATGAGAGTGTCTGCTGAGGCAGTTCCCGTTAGGTTAATCGTGCTGCCACTGCCGATGTTCTTCCCCCCAAATACCACGTAGCTCTGCCCTGAGTAGCCGCCGTTGGGGGAGGCATAAGGTGCCCCAATAATCAGGTCGTCAATGCCATCACCGTTGATGTCCCCCCCATTGCTGACTGAGGTGCCTGATTCGTCAGATGATGCAATGCCATTAATTAAAAAGCCATTAGTGCCATTCAAATCAGAGAGGTTGAGGGTGCCGCCACTGCCCAGATTCGTTTCCCCAAACACTACATAGCTTTGCCCTGCATCAGATTTGCCATTGGGGGAGGCAAAAGGTGCCCCAATAATCAGGTCGTCAATGCCATCGTTGTTGATGTCCCCCCCATTGCTGACTGAGGTGCCTGATTGGTCAGATGATGCAATGCCGTTAATTATAAAGCCATTAGTGCCATTCAAATCAGAGAGGTTGAAGGTGCCGCCACTGCCCAGATTCGTTCCCCCAAACACTACATAGCTTTGCCCAGTCTCAAATTTGCCGTTGGAGGAAGCCCTATATGCCCCAATAATCAGGTCGTCAATGCCATCGTTGTTGATGTCCCCCCCATTGCTGACTGAGGTGCCTGTGACTGAGGTGCCTGCGGGATTAAGATTATCTTCTCTGCCGTTAATGAAAAAGCCATTAGTGCCATTCAAATCAGAGCGGTTGAGGGTGCCGCCACTGCCCAGATTCGTCTCCCCAAACACTACATAGCTTTGCCCAAGAAAAAAGTTGCCGTAGATGTCGGCATATATTGCCCCAATAATCAGGTCGTCAATGCCATCGTTGTTGATGTCCCCTGCATTGCTGACTGAGGTGCCTGAGCGATCATCTTCTGCAATGTCGTTAATTATAAAGCCATTAGTGCCATTCAAATCAGAGAGGTTGAGGGTGCTGCCACTGCCCAGATTCGTTCCCCCAAACACTACATAGCTTTGCCCTGGATCAAGTTCGCCGTTGAGGTCGGCACGATATGCCCCAATAATCAGGTCGTCAATGCCGTCGCCGTTGATATCTCCTGCATTGCTGACTGAGATGCCTGAGCGATCATTTTCTGCAATGCCGTTAATTATAAAGCCATTAGTGCCATTCAAATCAGAGAGGTTGAGGGTGCCGCCACTGCCCAGATTCGTTCCCCCAAACACTACATAGCTTTGCCCAGCACTATAGTTGCCGTTGGGGGAGGCACCAAATGCCCCAATAATCAGGTCGTCAATGCCATCGTTGTTGATGTCCCCTGCATTGCCGACTGAGATGCCTGAATAGTCACCTCCTGCAATGCCGTTAATTATAAAGCCATTAGTGCCATTCAAATCAGAGGGGTTGAGGGTGCTGCCACTGCCCAGATTCGTCCCCCCAAACACTACATAGCTTTGCCCAGCACTATAGTTGCCGTTGGGGGAGGCACCAAATGCCCCAATAATCAGGTCGTCAATGCCATCGTTGTTGATGTCCCCTGCATTGCTGACTGAGGTGCCTGAAAGGTCATCTGGATTGATGCCGTTGATGGCAAAGCCGTTAGTGCCGTTGAGGCTGGAAAGGTTGAAAACTGAATTTGCCATTATTTCTCCAGTATTAGAAACGCGATTAATCGCGTCTGTACAAGTACCGCAAGGCGTAATTCGTAATTTGTAATTCCGATTACGCAAGAGTTTTAAAAATTTCCAATGGGTAGCTTATTTACGCCAAGCTGTGCTGAGAGGCTGAGTAGCAAGCGCTTCGTCAGGATTTTTCACAATACTGATACAATTTGCTCTCCTAGCCTCCCCAGCACTGCCGTTAGATTGATAATCACTTACTGTGTTGTAGATTGGGCGATGTCTACGACGGGCTATTTGGCGTCGCTCCTGCTCTCTTCTAAAATTGAGCTGCACATCTATTAATATTTCCCCGCTTACTCTCTTTGATGCCTCTCTGCTGCCACATCTGACCGATAGCGGTAATTGAATAATTTGTAATTCGTAATTCGTAATTAGAAAATTTAATCACGAATTACAAGCTTACAATTAAAAATTGTATTGATAGCGGTCTTTTGGTGTCAGCTAGTTAACCGTTCTGACTTTGTAAACAAAAATTACTTTAATAACCGTTAAATCACTTAAATACTCTTATGAATATCTAAGCATTGTCAAGAGGCTGGGTGTCATTCTGGTAAAGTTAGAGTGAATTTTAGGAAGTGCTATATAAAGTTTTTGTGTCACTGATAGCGTACCTCTACGGGGAAGCAAGCTACGCGCAGTGTCTCGTAAAGAAGCATTCAGTAAATCTTGTTTGCAACAGGCTCTTGCGTTCGAGCGTCACAGTCCGTTGTAGAGATCACACTCTTTTTACAGATTGTGTTGAGGAATGAAATCCAAGATTTGCGCGTTTATTGACTAAAATTTGGGTTCAACACAGCTTAAAGCACAGCGTTAGTAATGAAAATAACGATTTGAGTAACCAAAATGGTGATTTTGTAACGAAAATTCTAATGTTTGTAACGAAAATAACGATTTTACTAACCAAAATGGTTTTTTTCTCACAAAATTTATAATGTTTGTAACAAAAATAATTAATTTAGTAACCAAAATGGTTTTTTGTAACGAAAATTCTGATGTTTGTAACGAAAATAACGATTTTATATCATAGAGAAGCCTACACGCTCATTGCAACCTTCAGCATAGCTGCCTCCTGCCTCCTGCCTTCTTCACATCAAGAGGATGGATACTTATTGAATACTGCAACTGAGTTTTTGCGATCAAAGGACAACACAGAAAAGGGGTCTTTTCGATTCCCCATCTCCATCCCAGGAGTGCCTACAGGCATTTGAGGTACAGATAAACCAGCAACATTTGGCTGTTCTTGAAGCAAACGTTTGATGTCATCTGCTGGGACATGTCCTTCGATGACATATCCATTAACAATTGCTGTGTGACAAGATGACAAGTTATCCGGCACGTTGTACTTTTGTTTGACTGTTTCGATGTCAGGTGTAGAAAAGTCTGTGATTTTAAATCCCTGTGCCTTTAAGTGATCAATCCACCCGCCACAACAGTTACAGTCGGGACTGTGATATACAGTGGCATTTAGGGCTGTTGATTTTAATGGTGGCTGTTGATTGTGGATGCGGCTAGTGGTAGCCAGTTGGGCATTTCCTGCAACAAAAGTAGGAAAAATAGCTTCAGCATGACTCATCGGAGCAGTGCTTCCCAAGATGCCCAATACCCCTGCTGTGAGACAAATCATTACCAGTACTTGCACAGCAGCACGTCTCAACATGGGAAGTAAGAATTTTTGCCAGCAATAAAGCAAAAGCGATTCCTTATTAGTCATCATAACTGCAAGGGAGTTCCAAATAAAAAAATACCTTAAAAGGCTACAATATAGATACTGTAGCCTTTTTAAGTGAAAATAGATGGAGCGATCGCTTTTTTTGAGGCGATCGTCGCATGACTCATTTTTGATTCAGCAAAGCCTGCCATTTAGATTTCTTTTCCCATCTCTTTCCCCACAAGTTTGCGTTTTTGGGAATAGTCTGTATAGCCTTGAATATTTTCTGGTTCAAATGGACGCAGTACGCGCGTAGCTTCGCGTGTGAAATCCTCATTTCCGGTAACTACAATGAGGTATTTGCCAGCATTCAAACGATTACGATAGGGTAAAGCATCGCCACTGCTAGCTGTTAAGCCCACTCCTCGACCAATTAAACCAGCGCCTAAGGCACCGGCTACGGCTCCTAATAAACCAGCTATAAACTCATTACCAAATCGAGTAGCCTGGGGAAATATTTCAATTCCTGTGAGATAGTTGAAGGCATAACCTGCTATGAAGCCAAAAGGTATAAGCCACCATAAAAGCCGAGTTGTTTGTTTGTGGGCTTGCTGGTTGGGATCAATGAGTCCAAATTCATCAGCACTAAGATAACCATTGCCCAAAATATTGACTTGTGAAATTTGCAAGCCTGCTTTTTCGAGAGCAGAGTAGGCGGCTTCAGCTTTTGTTCGATCTGGTAAAACTGCAACAAGGTAATTCATAAGACCTCGCAAAAAAGATCAAAGAAGAAGTAAACAATATGTAGACACCTTACAGGCGTCTACATACAAATCCGAGAGCGATTAAAACTGATATTTGTAACAATTGCTTCTTCTACAATTGCTCTATCCCTGTAGTGGTGAGGTAAAATTGGGCGATCGCATTATTTGATCACTTGGTATTTCCAGTAGATTGACCTGTGAGAGAGTGGGCGGTTTGTGAATGTTCTTGCAGAGTCGGCAAAGTTTTAGTTGCCCAAGCTTTCAAGTCCCGATCCTGTCCTTGTTCTGCCTCACCCTGGAATAAGGATACAGTCTTAACATGATCCTTAACCATCTGGTTCATGTATGCTTGGTCAAAAGCTGCGCCAGATAACTTCGATAAATCAGCTTTCACTTTGCTATGCTCCTCGTTGAGCTGTGTTGGAAGAGTGACACCCTTTTGGGCAGCTAATTGTTTGAGTTCATTGTTTGCTTGAGTATGCTCTTGAACCATCTGCTGTCCAAACTTTTTCACTTCATTTTTCACTGCCTTTTGTGATGCCAACTGCCCAAGCTCTACTTCTGCCAAACCGCCCTCAGCAGCTTCAGTAACAAATTGCCTATCTGAATCGCTGAGAGTGTTTTGAGTTGATGGAGTTGGAGTTTGATTTGACTGAGCTATGGTTATATTTTGTCCAGAGATAGCGGTAAACATTCCAATGGCTATAAGCGTAGCCATCATCACTATTTTGTGTTTGTTCATAACTAAATATTCTCCTTAGTTAATAAAGTTTTTTTGTGCAGCCATAAAACTGCTCAATCCAATCCGATCGCAATTTGAAAAATGAGCTATTCTGGCTTTTTGTACCATTGCCCATCGTTACCTTTTTCGTAATCACGTTTCACAGCGCTCCAAGCAACACGAAAGGCACGCTCTTCTTCCCCATATTCTTCTTGAGCATTGTTAAATGCAGCCCGAAAAATTTCTTGGGCGTGCTTGGGTAAATGCTCTTTGACTGAATCAGGTAAGTCTGTAATCTGTTGGTAAGGCATAAATTTAGTTTCCTTACTTAATCGAGTGATGTTCAATCTCACGCTTTGACAACAATTTTCAATTTTTGCTTTGGCTTGTCCAGACAAGCCAAAGTCACCGATTAATTATTTTCCATCTCCTCTGCTCCCTGCTCCCTTGCCTCTTCTTCAACGAGCGCTAGCAACAGAAAGCTTGAACTGCGAAAACAAATTAAGCATTTCCCGATTAAACGCTGGGATGTCATCGGGTTGTCGACTTGTTACCCAATTTCTATCAACAACCACTTCTTTATCTACCCAGTTACCGCCTGCGTTGCGAATATCATCTTGAATGGTGTAGTAACTGGTTAGCGTCCGTCCTCGCACTAAGCCAGCTGAAATCAATTCCCAGGGAGCATGGCAAATAGCAGCAATCGGCTTACCTTGTTCTTGAATTTTTTGCAGGAATGACTGGACTTTAGGCCCCATTCTCAAGGTATCAGCATTGAGAGCGCCCCCTGGTAACAACACAGCATCAAATTCTTCGGGTTGTGCATCGGTAAGCACCCGGTCAACGTTGACTGTAATGCTTTTGTCAAAATGACGAAACGCCTGTATTTGTCCTAGCTTGGCTGACAAAATTTCTACAGTTGCACCAGCTTCTTTTAAAGGACGTATAGGTTCAGTCAGTTCTGATTCTTCAAAGCCATCAGTAGCGATGACAGCCACTCGGAAATTTGATAGATCGGGCATAATACACCTCTGAATTAAGTTCAAGATTTGTACTTAGATCAGCTGTCGCACCTTGTCTGAGAGGATTGTCAGAGCAATCTTCTCGCGGTTAGGTTCGCCTTTGGCAAGTGATTCGGCAAATTTGGTCGCTTGTTCTAGGGTGATTTTCGGAGGTAAAGGTGGTTCCAAGGGGTCAACGATCGCCTCTACAATTACTGGCCCTGGTGTAGCAAGTGCCCGATCCAAAATTTCACCGCATTCAGCCGGATCTTCAATCGTCATTCCCACACCACCACAAGCTTGGGCAAAGGCTGCAAAGTTGATTGATTCCAATTCACAGCCATACTCTGGGTTGCCTAGAAACACCATTTGTTCCCACTTGATTTGCCCTAATGTGCCATTTTTGATAATCACTATTTTGATGGGCAAGCGATATTTCACGCAGGTGACAAACTCTGCCATCAGCATTGAGAAACCGCCATCTCCGACAAAGGCAACACACTGGCGATCGGGGTAGGCTATTTGAGCAGCGATCGCATAAGGTAATGCACAGGCCATCGACGCCAGTGTTCCCGACACCGAGTGCATTTGTCCGCGTTTGGCTGGAATTTGCTGCGCCCACCAACCTGTGACTGTACCCGAATCAACGGAGAGAATCGCCGTATCAGATAGCCGTTTACCCAACTCCCAAGCCACTACTTGCGGCTTCATCGGCTGATCTTTTCTAGTACCGCGCTGTTCCATTAATTGCCACCACTCTTTTGTGCTGGATTGCGCTTGTTCAAGAAAACTGCGATCGGCATTAGGTTGTAATAGTGGCAGCAGTTCTTGCAAAGTGCGGCGACTATCTCCCACCAGTCCGACTTCAACAGGGTAGCGTAAACCAATCCGAAATGGGTCAATGTCAATTTGCACACCCCTTGCTTGACCAGGTTTCGGTAGATACTCCATGTATGGGAAAGAAGTTCCAACCATCAGCAGAGTGTCGCAATTTTCAATCACATCTTGGGATGGTTTTGTGCCAATTAAACCAATTGTCCCCGTGGTATAAGGGCTATCATCTGGAACGGATGCTTTACCCAATAATGCTTTGACAATTGGTGCGCCCAGTTTTTGGGCAACTTGTTCTAGTTCATCAGTTGCCTTTAACGCTCCCCGACCTGCTAAAATTGCCACTTTCTTACCAGCATTGAGAATCTCTGCTGCACGTTGCAAATCGTCCTCAGCCGGTAAACGCACACCACGGCTAAAAACATTAGAAGTGTGATGAGGGACGTTCCGCATCGAACCCTTTCTTTCAGCACTTTGGGGCTGAAAATCTAAAGGAAAGTTGATGTGTGCCACACCCCGGTAGCTCAACGCCGCACGGCAAGCCAAGTCTGCCAGACTCTCAACGTGAGTAGGCCCCATGACACGGGCATTGTAAACCGTCACGTCCATAAAAACCTTATCCAGATCAACATCCTGTTGAGAGTGGGTGTTGATCAGGTCGTGGTAGTGGTGTCCGGTTATTGCTAGGACTGGTTGACCATCAAGTTTGGCATCATATAAACCATTTAGTAGATGCAACCCACCAGGCCCAGATGTAGCAAGGCAAACCCCCAACTTGCCTGTATATTTGGCATAGGCACAAGCCATAAATGCTGCTGCTTCTTCATGCCGCACCTGGATAAAACGGATTTTATCTTGACGCAGGCGCAAAGCTTCCATAATGCCGTTTATTCCATCCCCAGGGAGTCCAAAGATGGTGTCAACACCCCAGTCATAAATAGTATCAATGAGAACATCAGCCGCAGTTGTAGCCATAATAAGTTTCTCCTTATATGGATATGGGGCATTGGGAAGAGGCAGAGGGGCAGGGTGCGGGGGGCAAGGGGGAGAGTTTTCCCCTTTTCCCCCTGCTCCCTGCTCCCCTGCTTCCCCTTATGTCTGCACTTGGCTTTGAGGTGGAAAGCCATGTTGGATTCTGCCTTCATCAGCATCAAACTGCTTGGAGGTTTTGAAGAGTTCAAAACGCCCATCGGCAGCATATTGGGCGCAGCGATCGCGCAACGCTTGCATTTCTTTTGCCTGCATCGGTTGAAAGCCACGGGCGATCGCTAAATTTTGCCGCAGTACTTCTAGTGAATCAATACCACTGACGAGTGTCGCGATCGGTAAACTCATGGCATAGCGGATGGCTTCCTGGGGAGTCACTACACCTTTTTTTACTGCATCAGCATTCCCACTAAGACTTTTCATGCCAATAACCCCTATTCCCCGTTTGTTGAGTTCTGGTAACACCTGCCGCTCAAAACTGCGGAAGGTGGCATCAAAACAATTAAGCGGCATTTGCACTGTATCAAATGGGTAATTGTAGGAGAGCATTTTTAGATGAATAGCGGGGTCTTTGTGACCCGTAAAGCCAACGAATCTGACTTTACCCTCTTTTTTCGCCTGAGCCAGAGCTTCAATTGCACCGTTGGCACGAAAAATTCTTTCTGGATCGTTGTCGTAAACAACTTCGTGGATTTGCCACAAGTCGAGATGGTCGGTTTTGAGACGACGCAGAGATTCTTCAAGTTGCTGCATTGCCACTTTGCGATCGCGTCCGTGGGTGCAAACCTTCGTCATCAAAAAAACCTTGTCTCGTCGCCCTTGCAACGCCTCTCCCATCCACTCTTCACTCCGATGCTTGTTATACTCCCAAGCGTTATCCATGAAGGTGATGCCGTTGTCAATGGCTTCGTGGGTGATGCGAATTGCCTCTTCCTTGCTCTTTGCTTGCCCTAAAGTTGCACCTCCAAGTGCGATCGCTGACACTTTCACCCCTGTTTTTCCCAGTGGACGGAGAGGAATTTCACCAGTGTTTGTGCTGTTCGTTGGAGTTGCAGATGATGCTGGAACCTCTGCCGCTTCTACTTCCGAATTAACATTGAGGATTTGGTCAGCAAAGATTGCCCCTGCACCTGCACCGATAAAGCCTATTCCTTTTAAAAAATGTCGCCGCTTCACCTCTAAAGGAAGATGCTTTTTAGCGGCTTCATTATTGTTTTGATCTGCCATTGACTTTTTGTAATTAAAAATAGTTAATTTTTGCCAATTTAGTCCAAAAATTACACGTCTTCAAGGCGTATTGATGCCTAGAAATTAATTGTTTGTGGTTTAAAACTCGATGCACTATCCCAATAATTAACCTGGTTAATATTCACCTTAAGCAAAGCAATATCACGTTCGTCCAATCCTTTAGGAAACCAGGTTTGAAGTTCCGGCTTCCATAGTTCTCGCATCTTGTTGCGGTCTTTCACAAGTTGTGCAGTACCTGAGATCGAAACGTATCGCTGCTGTTCGGCTGACGAGAAACTAACATTGACTTGCTCATGGTGTTCTACTTCAGTCACTTTATGGGAACCAGCGTATGTAAAGAACCAGAGTATGCTATCAGAGTTAATCTCACCACTCTTTGACATGGGATAACTATGCAAACTGCCATCATCATCGACTGTGGTAAACATCCCATAATCAATATCTTTAATTAATTCACGCAGCTTTTGAATCTGTTGATCGCGGTCTGTAGAAGTTGCCATTGTTTGTACTTTGTTTCTCTATTTGCTTTTTCTCGGATGTAATTTTTGATTACAACCAACTTTAAGACTGGTGAAGTTAATTTTAAGTATTAACGTTTTTTCTTTCAATTGCGTGAGCCTACAGATGGAATTATCCTCAAATTAGCTCTTTTAGTTATATCTATAGAGATATTGTTTGAGAGCGACTGTTCTGGGTCTGCAAAACTTATAAGCATAGCAACGGGAATTTTACGCTTATTTATTTATTTAGACATAAATTCTAGAGCTTTCGTACTAAATTCCAACTGCCTCTGTAACTTTAGAGTGATGAATCTAGCTATTGACTACGCTTATAGTTATAGATATCTTGTAAGTCTACTTTCAGCCTGCGTTGTGAGTACTGTTCATGAGCATCTATTGCAGAACTAATTTTCTTAATTTTTGGAGGGAATTTTTAGATGGCATCTACATCAAACTTGCAAGAAGTTAATCTACCTGAAATTATTGAGAGCATCAGTGCAATAATTTTTGCGCCTGTAATTATTCCTATTGCAATAGCAGTGAAGCAACCGATAGTCCAAACCGCTATTAAACAAGGAATTACTCTATCTGAAAGATGTAAGGAAGCAGTTGCAGAAGCGATAGAGGTTGTTGAAAATATAACAGCAGAAGTCAATGCCGATTTAATTAATAAGCAGCGAGAAGAAGTTAATTTTAGTAATGTCCAAACTTATTTAACCGATAGCAAATCTGAGGTTGCTAAAGATTTAATAAATGTGATGTCTGACTTGAATGCTGATGTCGGGCAGATGAGCAACGGCGTTGTAGATTTGCGGTTGCTAGTACCTCTGGGATTAGGAGCGCTTGCCATCCACCAATTGATAGATAAAGGACTAGAACTAGAAGAAATTCCCTGGTACACGTTAGCCTGGTATGCCTTTGATACCTTTGTAAAACTTAACAACATGAGTGAATCAAAGCTACAAAATTTATCAAAAGATTAAGACCTTATCCTGTGGTAGTAGATTAGGATTTATTTCAAAGACTTAAGTTATTTTTTGCAAGAGATAATATTAATCTAAATATATTTGTATAGGGGAATTATAGGAGCCAGAATTGCTGTGGTTCAAGCAATACATACCAGTATCGAGGGGAGAGCCAGATACAAAGTAAATGAACTCTATCGTTCGCCATCTCTGAAAAAATATTTGGAGCGATCGCTCTCAAAACAAGCAGGAATAACTTATGTCTCTGCTAACCCATTAACCAGCAATATTCTGGTTAATTACAATAGAGATAAGAACCACAAGCAAATTGGCTCTTTAATTGAAAAAATATTATTACATTATCACGAAAAGAGCGAAAGCTTTCAACCAGAAAAATTAGGAACGAGTAAAAAATCCTTTAATAAAATAATTGATAATGCCGAGGAGCAAAAAATCCAAAAGTGGCATTTAATGACAGCAAATAGTGTCGTAGATGTATTAAATACCTCAAAAATATCAGGATTATCCAGTGAATCTGCCGCAGAAAACCTTAGTAAATATGGCCCGAATGTTCTAGCCCAAGCAGCAACTCGTTCCGATCTGAGCATCTTAATTGACCAGTTCAAATCTCTCCCAGTGGCTTTACTGGGTGTCGCCGCCGGGATTTCTATTCTCACAGGTGGAGTCATTGATGCTGTAGTGATTATAGGTGTTGTTGGTTTGAATGCGGTCATTGGTTATGCTACAGAAAGCCAATCAGAAAAAATCATTCATTCTCTTAAAAGTCAAGAACAAACATCAACTTGGGTAATTAGAGATGGTAAACAGATAGAAATCCCTACAGAAAATGTAGTATTAGGAGATATTTTATTTCTCAAACCTGGTAGTTATGTAGCAGCAGATGCCCGACTTATCGAAGCAGATAACCTAAGTAGTGATGAGTCTGCCTTGACGGGAGAAAGTATTCCCGTTACCAAAATTACTGCATCTTTGATTGGAGAAGATATTCCCTTAGGCGATCGCCTGAACATGATTTACAAGGGGACTTTGATTACAGGTGGTCAAGGACTGGCTGCGGTTGTGTCCACAGCCAAATTTACCGAAATGGGCAAGATTCAGCAAATGGTTGGTGAGGCAACAGCAATCCAGACTCCCCTAGCAAGACAACTAGATGAAGTGGGTAGTCAACTGGTTTTAATCGGCATGGGAATCTGCGGCCTGGTCTTTGCTATGGGAGTACTACGAGGATATGGTTTAGTACAGATGCTCAAATCATCCATATCCTTAGCGGTGGCTGCGGTTCCAGAAGGATTGCCGACCATCGCCACCACAACCTTGGCCTTAGGCATCCGAGATATGAGGAAGAATAACGTCCTCGTTCGCAGTCTAAGTGCGGTGGAAGCTTTGGGTTCTGTACAGACGATTTGCATGGATAAAACCGGGACACTTACAGAAAACAAAATGTCCGTGGTGGAGATATATGCAAAGACCAAACACATTAGAGTATCTGATGGTAAATTTATCGCCGATGAAGAAAATATTAACCCCTACACCTGCGATGAACTGTTAAAGCTGATTCATGTATCGGTTCTCTGCAATGAAAGTCAAGTTAGTCTAGAGGGTGATGGTGAATATATTGTCACAGGTTCGGCAACAGAAAACGCTTTAATTTACATGGCAATTAGCGCTGGGGTGGATGTCATTGAACTCAGACAAAAATATCCTCTGCTGCAAACCAACCTGCGATCGGAAAATCGTAACATCATGAGTACAATTCATCAGACTCCCGATCGCCATCAATTAGTTGCTGTTAAAGGTAACCCCGCTGAAGTTGTGCAGATATGCCAAAAATGGATGAGAGACGGTCAAGTAGTGCCTTTAACAGAGGAAGATAGGCAAGCGATCGCCATTGAAAACGATCGCATGGCGGGGAAAGCGCTGCGGGTACTGGGTGTAGCTTACAGCTATATCGATGAAACTAAAAACGGGAATAATTATGAATCAGACCTGATTTGGCTGGGTCTTGTGGGGATGGCTGACCCCATTAGAAAAGGTGCCAAAGAATTGATTGGTGACTTCCATGAGGCGGGAATTGATACAGTGATGATTACCGGCGATCAAAGCCCAACCGCCTATGCGATCGCCAAAGAATTAGAATTGAATCGATATCCCCAATTAGAAATTCTCGATTCTACTAACCTGAATAATCTCACTCCAGAGGCATTGATCGCACTCAGCGACAAAGTAGATGTTTTTGCCCGCATCAGTCCCAGCAATAAACTGCAAATCGTCCAGGCTTTACAAGCAGCCGGAAAAGTAGTTGCCATGACCGGCGATGGTATTAACGATGCACCAGCACTCAAAGCAGCACAAGTGGGTGTAGCAATGGGCAAAAGCGGAACCGATGTGGCGCGTGAGGTTGCAGATATCGTTTTGGAAGATGACAGGCTAGAAACCATGATGATTGCTGTCAGCCGGGGACGGACAATTTACAACAACATTAGAAAATCTGTACATTTCCTGTTAGCCACAAACCTCAGCGAAATCATAGTGATGACCACCGCCACTGCACTTGGTCTAGGCGAACCCTTAAATGCCATCCAACTCCTCTGGTTGAATTTGGTAACTGACATTTTCCCCGGTCTATCCTTAGCAATGGAAGCACCAGAACCGGAGGTTTTGAGTCAGCCACCCCGCAACCCTGACGAACCAATTATCAAGAATTCCGACTTTGGCAGAATTGCCTTTGAATCAGCAACACTATCCCTCAGTACCTTAGCAGCCTATGGTTACGCCATCCTCAGATATGGCATTGGTCCCCAAGCAAGCACCGTTGCCTTTATAAGTCTAACTAGCGGGCAATTGCTACATACAATTAGCTGTCGTTCAGAAAAACACAGCATATTTAGTCAAGAAAAGCTGCCTAATAATCCTTACTTAAATGCTGCAATTGTAGGCTCTTTTGGCATACAACTTTTGGCTATAACTATTCCCCCATTGAGGAGTCTTTTGAAAATTACGCCACTAAATATTGTGGATGGTGCTGTGATTACAGGTAGTGCTTTGTTGCCCTTGTTGGTGAATGAAATAACAAAGTATTATACATTTTTGGAAAAAGATGAGCTTCCAGATATAAAAGCACAGACTAACACAGATAAATTATTTGTATCTGAATCAGCGAGGTAAATTATGAAAAAAGACTTCATGTTTACATCAGAATCAGTTACAGAGGGACATCCTGATAAACTTTGCGATCAAATCAGTGATGCGATCGTCGATCGTTTTTTACAGCAAGATCCATACTCTAGAGTAATTACAGAATGTGCAGTATCTACAGGTATCGTTTTTCTTGCTGCTAGATTTGAACCGAACATAAATGTAGATTTTACTAATATAGCAAGACAGGTGATCGAGCAAGTAGGTTATGAGCATAAAGAATTTAATGGTAAAACCTGTAGTATTTTAACGAGTCTTAGAGAATTACCATTTGGTAAACACCATTTATTTCATGAAAATAGTTTATCTGACGAAGAGATAGAACAAATCACTGTTAATAATCAAGCAACAGTTTTTGGATTCGCCTGCAATCAAACATCTATTCTCATGCCATTACCAATATGGTTAGCGCACAAACTTGCTAGACAAATTAGTGAAGTGAGACGTAAACAAATACTTCCATATCTTACTCCTGATGGCAAAACTCAGGTAGGAGTTGAATATAAAAATTGCCATCCTTATAGAATCCACAGCATTACAGTTATTGCCAGTCAAAATAAACCATCAAAACCGGAGTTTAAGCAATTACAGGATGATATTCGAGAAACTGTGATTACTCCTGTGTTTCAAGATGAAGATATTAAACCAGATGAACAAACCAGAATATTTATCAATCCAGATGGGCCATTTATTCGAGGAGGCCCGGCGGCTCATTCTGGGTTAACCGGCAGAAAAAATGCCATAGATACTTATGGCGAATATTCTAAACATAGCGGTTCAGCTTTGAGCGGCAAAGATCCAATTAGGATTGATAGAGTGGGAGCATACATTGCTCGTTATGCAGCTAAAAATATCGTAGCGGCAAAACTGGCTGATGAATGTGAAGTACAATTAAGTTATTCTATAGGGCTTTCCAGACCTGTTAGTGTCCAAGTCGAAACTTTTGGTACAGGCAAAATTTCTGATGAAGAAATCACGACTCTTCTAGAAAAGCATTTTGATTTTCGGCTTGCAGGCATTATTAAACAGTTTAACTTGAGACATTTGCCTTCATTAACTAAAGGTGGTTTCTACAGGAAACTTGCTGCTTATGGTCATGTAGGCAGGATAGATATGGAACTTCCTTGGGAAAAAGTAGATAAAGTTGATGTTTTTTGAACGGGGATTAATAGATTGTTGGTAACAATCAGAATCTAATCAATTCTGCTTATTACACTACTATATAATTTCAATAATTTTATGAATTACCTCTGTTAAGTTTTCAGATTTTATTTGACCTGCTTGATATAAAAAAATTTGTTTATCAGCAGTAAAAATCCGATTTGGTCTGATATTACTTGGCTGATTTAAACGACCAGAGCTAAAATCACTCTTATCCAGTTTAATAGCATAGATATCGCCAACAGATTGGCTAGTAATTTGGCAAAGAATCAGGTCATCTCCCTGAAGAGTAGCAATAACTAAAGCAGGTCTGCGTTTTGTTTGGGTTAAGTCCGAAAATGGAAATGGAACAATAACAATATCTCCTTTTACAAATCCTGCCATGCTTCATCTTCCTCTGGACTTAACCAATCTTTTTGCAGTGATGATTCACTCATAATTGTGATTTCTAAAACTTTATCTTTCTGGTACTTGGCTTGTAAAAACTGAACAAAATCTAAAATTTCCTGTAACAGAGGTTCAGGTAATTTGTCTAGTTCTTGTGTTATTTGTTCTTTAAGCATAATTGTCTTCTTTTATCTTTCAGCAATATCTAAAATAATATTGATCATATCGGTTTTTTAATAAAAATATAAAATCAAACAAATTCTGCAAGTGTAAAATTTTATATGACACCCAGTAGCGATCGCCAATAATCACCATAGTTATCATACTTGCGATGTCTCATTCATAACTTTTTCCCAGTGTCCTAATCTAGCCAATCCTGACCAATAGAGTATTATTACTCAAAAATTATTTTAAATTTGTACCCTCTGAATGAGCCTCTTCAACCTATAGCAGGAGTGTCATTTTCCATTAAGCACCTACTATGAAGAACTAGGAAATCAAATTGCAGTATATCTGCCTTTCAAATTATGGACTGGAAGTACAGGTGGAAAAATGGCTATCGGCCAAGCCGAGATGAAGCGGCAAAAAACCCTCATTTGTTAGATGAGAGTCAGTTTGATAACGATCAAGACCGAAAGCTAGCTGAAGAATCTGCAAGAAAGCATTTGGGTATACCAGCACCAACCTTAGACGAAGATAAGCCAATACTACCTCATTAGCTTCGCATAACGAAAAGGTTTAATAACACCATTTCCAAAAATCTTTGCAACAAATTGGCTGTAGGGGCGTACAGGTATGCGCCCCTAATCATGTATCTGTAGCAGGAATTTCGTGAAATAATATAACGCTTGGGCATTTTGTGCCTATGTACGCTCCGCACTATTAGAAAGTTCGACAAAATGCAGATTACTCAATTTTTCAATCGATTAAACAATAGGAAATTTACTAAGTTACTCACTCAAACAGTAGCTTTAGGACTAGGTGCTATTGTTCTCCTCTCAAGTACTAATGCTAATGCTGCCGAGCAAGTTGTTTTAAAGTATGGTACTTTTCAGGGGCAAGTATCTGTTCAAGAATTAACTCAGTTTACAGAAACTGGCAAGACTACCCCGACATTAAGAGCTTATTTACAGGCGGCGCAACAAGACCCCGCAGTAGCTCGTAAGGCACTTAAAGCTTCGATAAAAGCCGATCCTGCCTTTTTAAATAGCTTACTATCTAGCTGGGCTGGGCCAGTTTTGGTTAACCAAATTGGTGAAGTAGTTCACCCTCCCGCAGGAGAACTAAATCAGCAGGCGCTGCGAAGCGCTTTAGGTGCATCTATTCAACAAAATGGTGAAGTTACACTGCTTGGAGCCATTCAGAATTACCCAAATACTTCTGTTGAACTTGAAGGAGATCGTCTCATTCCTGTTTATGAACGCCTAAGCAATCTTGCAGAACTCTTATAAGGGTTACGTTATCGGATGATTGGTTTAGTCTCTCAATAGTCGTGCAATAGTCGTGAGTTTTAGTCACGATCGCACTGAAGTTACTACTGATGAGTCTATCTTAGGGTTCATACCCTGTTACTTAGAAATTCCCTAACCTAAATGTAGAGTTTAGTCTAAAAATAGGGAAAAGATTTGTATGACAACCGATGTTTCTAGAGATATTAAGAAGGATGTTAATGGGTCACTGATCAGTGGTGTTCTCCTGAGTATTTTAGGGGTGATTGCGATCGCAGCGCCTAATTTCACCACCTTATTCGCCGAAACTTGGATTGCGGTGATTTTGATTTTCGCCGGATTTACAAAACTAGTTTATGCCACTCAAACCCGCCACCAAGGAGGTTTTATTTGGAAACTTCTATTGAGCGGACTCTATATTGCAACGGGTATAATGCTGTTTGTTTATCCTTTTACGGGTATTCTCACACTAACTCTGTTGCTTGGCAGCTTTTTACTGGCTGAAGGCACATTCGAGTTAATTCTGGCATTCCGGTTACGTCCCCAAGATAACTGGACGTGGATACTAGGTGATGGGATTATTACGCTGGTCTTAGGCGCAATGATTTGGTTCCAGTGGCCCTTTAATGCGCCCTGGCTTCTTGGCACACTAGTTGGTGTTAGCATTATTTTCACTGGCATTTCACGCATAATGCTGTCATTGAATGCGCGTTCTACCTTGAATCCTACTAATGAAGCTGCAAATCCTACTTAGTAGATAAGGAATGGGGAAGAAGCAGGGGAGCAGGGAGCAGGGAGCAGGGAGCAGGGGGAAAATTCCTCTCCTCTGCTCCCTGCCCCTCTGCCTCTTTTCAATGTTCAAACTTGAGTAGTGACAGTTTACTAAGACATTGCAGCAGTGATCGCCTTCAAGTTGCTAAATTAACAAAGGAAATCAAAATCCAGGCCAGCTAGCTGCAATTAACAATGGTATCTATTGCTACTCCCTTCTCGGATATTCAAAACCATTGGGCACGCTTATTTATTACAGCCTTAGCCCAACGTGGTATTGTCAGTGGGTTGCCAAATGGCACCTATCGCCCCGATAACTCACTCACCCGCGCTGAATTTGCCGCCATCATCGCCAAGGCATTTCCCACAGTTTCCAAGAAGCGGCAGTATGTCCCCTTTGTTGATGTATCCACTAGCTATTGGGCAGCCACCGCCATTCAAACAGCTTACGAAAAAGCATTTATTAGCGGGTTTCCTGACAAAAGTTTCCGTTCCGCTAACCGAATTACTAGAGTAGAAGTTTTAGTTTCCCTGGTAGCAGGCTTAGAAATTGCCACCAAAGTAAAACCTGACCTCCTCTCACAACTCCCACAAATTTATCAAGATTCTGTTCAGATTCCTGGGTATGGCAAAAATCAGGTAGCTATTGCCACTAGCGCTGGATTAGTGGTTAGTTTCCCAAATGTGAAATTACTCAATCCCAATCTTGCAGCCACCCGTGCAGATGTGGCAGCGATTATTTATCAAGCTTTGGTGTATTTAGGTGAGGCAGAAAAAATTTCCTCTAGTTACCTAGTGCAGCCGCCAATACCAACGCCAACACCAACACCGACACCAACGCCGACACCAACGCCTATACCCATACCTATACCGACACCCATACCCACACCCACACCTGTCGGTAGCGTTAAGGTAAATCATAGCCGGGAGTTCCGGGGGGCGTGGGTAGCATCTGTGTGGAATAGTAATTGGCCTTCCAAGGCGGGACTTTCTGTTGCCCAACAAAAAGCTGAACTCAGCGAGATTATTAGTAAATTACAGGCGCTAAACTTCAATGCTCTCATCTTCCAGGTGCGACCGGAAGGAGACGCTTTATATGAATCTCAATTAGAGCCTTGGAGTGCTTGGATTACAGGAACTCAGGGGAAAACACCAGAACCATTTTACGATCCTTTAGCGTTTGCGATCGCAGAATGTCACAAGCGCAATATTGAACTTCATGCTTGGTTCAACCCCTACCGCGCTAGCACTTCCACAGACCCAGCCAAAACAGTTCGTCCCCACATAGCAGTTACTAATCCAGAAAGCGTTTATTTATGGAAAACTCAACGCTGGATGGACCCAGGCGTGAAAATAGTTCAGGACAGAGCTTATAACGTAATTAT
This sequence comes from Nostoc sp. ChiQUE02, assembly GCF_034531305.2. Lineage (NCBI taxonomy): Bacteria > Bacillati > Cyanobacteriota > Cyanophyceae > Nostocales > Nostocaceae > Nostoc > Nostoc sp. ChiQUE02. The sequence continues at coordinate 11,428 of NZ_JAVRBN020000026.1, read as the reverse complement.
CGACGTAGTGAAGCGCTACGATATTGATGGCATTCACTTAGATGATTATTTCTATCCATATCCCATCGAGGGACAACCTTTCCCCGATGACAAAACTTATGCTGCATATAAAGCGGCCGGTGGTACACTCAGCCTTAGCGACTGGCGACGGGACAATGTTAACAAAATGGTACAGCGCCTCTGGCAGGGAATTAAAGCAACCAAACCCGACGTTAAATTTGGTATTAGTCCCTTTGGAATTTATCGCCCTGGACAACCCACTGGTATTACTGGGTTAGATGCTTACAACGTGCTGTATGCCGACTCGAAGAAATGGCTAGAACAAGGCTGGATTGATTATATTGCTCCTCAACTTTACTGGCGCACAGACCAACCTCAACAAAGTTATTCGGCGTTGCTAAAGTGGTGGACACAGGTAAATACAAAGCAAAGACACGTTTACGCTGGTAACAATCTGACAGAACCAAGCAATAAAAGTCGGGAGAGTGATGAGATTGAAAAGCAAGTGAAAATTAGTCGCAGTCAAGCTGGACAGTTGTCACTGGGGAATATCTTCTTTAATATCGGTGTTTTGACGGAAAATAGTCAGGGCATTGCTGATAAATTCCAAAGTCTGCTTTATAACAAACCTGCGCTACCTCCAACTTTGTCTTGGCAGGATACAACACCACCCTCTCCACCCATTGAACTACAAGTTAATAACCGCAAACTCAGTTGGCAGCCTGGTGATAATCAGCCAGTTCGTTCCTGGACACTTTATCGCCAAACTGGCGATACTTGGACAATTCAGCGAATTTTGTCTGCTGGCACAACCTTCGCTACTGTCCAACAAGCGGGGACCTATGCCGTGTGTGCGGTGGATAGATTGGCGAATGAGAGTGTGGGAACAGTTATTACAGTGAGTTGAACAAAACCCGGATTTCTCACACGATAAGCAAAAGTGACTCGCTTAAAGTCAATTTCACTTCGTACCTGAGCAACATTTAAATTTTTTCCCATTCTGGAAAAAATTCACCATCTTGGGTAATCCTGGGCCGCAAATCCTCATCACCAAAGTCCTCGCTCCGTGGAGAGCTAATGGCTTTAGACATGGGGGCAAGGGGCAGGCGAATTTATTCGCCATCCAAATATTAAAACCCATAACTATAGCCATCCTTTTATACAAAAGGGGTACATTTTGAAGACAGCAGCTTTCTGTTTTGTCAACAATTCCCTTGCTCGTGCTGCACTAATTGGATTGAGAGGCTGTTTGTTTTGGTCGATAACGAATACATAATTTTGCATTGCTGCATACTCATTCCGGGTAAAGTTAGCTGCGACATTGTTTAGAGTCCGTACTATCCAAGCGACACTGATTTATTTTCTATAAGTCTGTTTAATCGCCTAGTTCCAGGGTTCAGGACTAGCAAGCATCCTGAAGTGGGTCTTTAACTCTTGCTCTAAACTATTAGTCTGGTCAGGTAAAGTATCCTCCAAGCTCATAGCTAAAAGCTAGGGCTTGGCACTCAACTAGAGAACCCTGACCTTTCGGTAGATTTAGACAGAATCATCAAAACAGTATATTTGGATGGGATAACACATAATTTGCCACAAAACCTCATGCTAAATCAGTAATTTCAATATCAACAGATGAAATATTGATTGAATTCTAGTTAATTTGTTCCTTAAGTTCCTCATAAGCCATGACATCCCCTGAACCTCAAACTGATTTTGGAGAAAAAGCTCCACAAACCTCATTTGAGCCACCTTCTGGAAAACGGCGGTGGCTTTGGTTATTCTTAGCAGCACTACTATTGTTAGGGGGCGGAACAACTCTAGTTTGGCGTTTGCTCACTCCGCAAAATTCAGCACCTTCAACTGCTAATACTCAACCTCAAGGGGTAAGAGTCAAAATATCGACAGTACAAAGCGGCATAATTGAGGAAAGTTCAGATTTTATTGCTAGCCTAAAGTCCCAGCGCTCAGTCACGCTCCAGCCGAGGATTCAGGGCCAAGTTACTCAGATATTTGTCAAATCGGGAGATCCAGTCGCACCAGGAGCGGCAATTCTCCAAGTAGATCCTACCTCACAAGCAGGTGTCAGTGGAAGCAATGCTGTGCCTCAAGGATTTTTAGTGCAACTGGAAAATGCCCGCGCTACACTCAAATCTCTGGAAGCACAACGACCATCCTACGTTGCGAATGTGCAATTGTACCAGCAGAACTACGAAAAGTTTGTCACCCTAGCTGAGGAAGGAGCCGTGTCTCGACAAACTCGCAATCAGTTTGCTGATAGGCTCGCCAATGCTAAGACAAGCCTTGATGCAATTGATTCTAGGATTCAAGCACAACGAGCCAATATATTACAGGCTGAAAAAAGCTTGCAGCAAGCTAATGTAAATATTCCAAAACAACAAGGGAACCTCCAGTACGACAAAATTACTGCTCCCTTTAGTGGCACAGTTGGCAACATTGCTGTGAAAGTCGGTGATTTAGTTAATACTTCCACACAATTAGTTAATATCACGCAAAATCGACCTTTAGAAGTCAACATCTCTGTGCCATTACAGCAAGGGCCTCAATTGCGTAAGGGAATGCCAGTGGAGGTAATGAATACACAAGGTCAGAAGCTTGGTAGAAGTAGAGTATTTTTCATTGCACCTACTGCTAGTAATGAAACACAAGGGATACTGATCAAAGCACTTTTTGATAATCCTAACGGTCAGTTGCGTGCAGATCAATTGGTAAGGGCTAGACTGTTCTGGAATCAGCGCCCTGGAATTTTAATCCCCACAACAGCAATGACTCGTATCGGTGGGGACACTTTTGTTTATGTAGTTGAAACAGAAACATCTCCCCAAGGTGTATCCCAACAAGTAGCTCGGCAAAAGCGAGTGAAGCTAGGCGAAATAAAAGACAATAATTACCAAGTTATTGAAGGATTACAGCCAGAAGATAAAGTTATTATCTCAGGGTTGCTCAATCTTAGGGATGGCGTTGCGATCGTTCCAGAGTCTTAATTAAGGGGAATGGGGGAGGCAGAGGGAGCAGGGGAGGCAGAGGGAGCAGGGGAGAAGGGAAGAAATAACTAATGACTAATGACTAATGACCAATACTTCGGCTTACCTCGGCACGAGTCGCTCAGTACAAGTGACTAATGACAACGATCGCTAAATTTAACCTTGATACAGTACTTTAACAGCAGATAATCACTTTGGTTAACCAAAAGAAAACTAGATTAATCTATGTCATCAATAGCCGGAAAAGTTGCAATTATCACTGGTGCATCACGGGGAATTGGACGAGCGATCGCACTAAAATTAGCTGGTAACGGCGCATCTATTGTTGTCAACTATGCGGGTAATGCAGGCAAAGCACAAGAAGTTGTTGCAGAAATTGAAAAGTTGGGAGTACAGGCAGTTGCCGTCCAAGCTGATATTAGCAAATTACCCGACATCCAACGGTTATTTGAGCAAACTCTTGAACGCTTCGGTAAAGTCGATATTTTGGTCAACAATGCCGGAATCGCCTTCTATAAACCAATTACTCAGGTGAGTGAAGAAGATTTCGACAAGATTTTTGCCATTAACGTCAAAGGCACTTTTTTTACTTGTCAACAAGCCGCGCAACACATGGCAGAAGGGGGACGGATTATCAACTTTTCCTCATCAACCACGGTGATGATGCTGCCAACTTATAGTGCCTATGTAGGAACCAAGGGTGCTGTTGAACAAATCACGCGGGTACTAGCTAAAGAATTGGGTGCAAAAGCGATCGCAGTTAATGTTATTTCTCCTGGGCCCACCGATACAGAACTGTTTCGAGAAGGCAAAACACAAGAACAGATAGACCATTTAGCCCAAATGGCTGCTTTTAATAAACTGGGAGATGTGCAAGAAATCGCCGATGTAGTAGCATTTCTCGCTAGCGATGAAGCCAGGTGGATCACTGGGCAAAATATTCGTGTAAACGGTGGAATCGCGTGAGCTAATCAAAGCTCTCGTCATGAACGCGATATTCGCCGTTGCAAAACCTCAGCCAATAACCTGAGCATTACTAATCCTGTTAGGGTTGGTAAAGATTAGCCTCCTACATCCATTCATTCGAGCTTTTTGGTAAAAGCGTCGAGTTTTTTACTGGAATATAATTATCCAAGAGCAGCTAACAAAACGAAACGGGTTGCTAAATATGGGCTGAAAAAGTTTGTATAAACCATTCATAACTTATACAAATAACGGCTTGTGTTTTTGATTGTCGAGTCTGTGTTTCCGTACTAAATATCACTTCACTGTCACTCTAAAAATTATGGATTTGTCCAACTTTACTACACTTCAAAACTTAGAAGCTGCTTTCGGTGGTGAATCGATGGCAAATCGCAAGTATCTGTTTTTTGCGGATGTGGCGCGTCAACTTGGGTTTACAGACTTGGCGAAACTTTTTAAAGAAACAGCAGACCAAGAAACTGAACACGCTTTTGCACATTTTAAATTGCTGCATCCAGAACTTGTGGTAGAAGATGCAGGTGCTTTAACTGATGAACAAAAGCGGGAAATTATATCACGCTGTTTATCTTTGGCAATTGAAGGTGAAACATACGAATATACCACAATGTATCCAGAGTTTGCCGCCGATGCTCAACGCGACCGCGACAATCCTGCGGCTGAAGAATTTCTCAAACAAGTTAAAGAATCTACCGATCATGCCAACACATTTCGGGAAGCTGCACATCGTTTTGGCTTGTTAAAATTCATCGAAAATTACCACGCCGATCGCTATGCTGAAGCCTTAGAAGTATTAAATGGAGGACAAACAGCAACCAGAGTTGCAGGTGAAGATCCCAAAACTCGGAAATGGATTTGCAGACAATGCAGCATGATTTACGATCCCGTTGCTGGCGATCCTGATTCGGGAATTGCACCTGGTACACCTTTTGAAGAAATCCCTGATGATTGGGAATGTCCCATTTGCGGTGCTAGCAAAAAAACCTTTAAACCATTTGAGGAAAAAGTTGCAGCCTAAGACGATAATTACAGCAGAATCAAGAACACTCTGAGTAGCGGATTTTACTAATGGCTTCTCTAAGAGAGGCTTTGCTAACACCAATGTCTTCTGTTATGAAGAAGTATGACGACCAGAAGTTATAAGAGTGAGAAGGAAAATTTGCTTGATATCTGGTTCTTGAGTTTAAAAACTGTAGATCATTAACTTGCAAACTGCTGTAATTAAGCTGTCTTTTTAGCATATAAATGCGAAGTATCCCAAGAGATACTTCGCATTCTTGTCTTTATATAGAACTAATACAGTCAGTTAACAGGTTATTAACATAACTTTTTGCATGGATGCTACCCGAACACCTTATTCTCAAAAAGCTCAGAAGCTTTACAAATTATTTAATATTTCAGTGTATTACTAACTAATATCTCAATAATTCTTAATAAAATTCTAGCTAATATAAATAATAATTAACTTTCTGCAATATTTTTTTGGTATTATCGTTTAATATTTCAAGCACTACACAAGTTACTTATTCTTTATGTAAATTTAAGATTTGCTAGCTTTTACTAAGTTTCAAATATTTCGGAGATATTTTTGTGTCTGTTATTAAAATTGCACATGAGCAGACCCATGCATACCAAAGATTTTCAGAACAGTATTCTAATTTAGGAATTGAAGACACGTATTATCTTGCGTTCGCCGATATTCCCCAACGCATTCAAAACCCTGATTCCGGTCTACTAGCTCTAGATTTTGGGTGTGGAGCAGGGCGATCAACTCGGTTTCTCAAATCCTTGGGATGGGATGCCATTGGTGTTGATATCAATGCCCAAATGTTAGCCCAAGCTCGTCAAATTGATCCAACTGGAACATACTATTTGATTGATGCATTGCCGTTGCCTTTTGCAGATGCTTACTTCAATCTGATTTTTCAAAGTTTTGTCCTGCTCGAATATTCCTCCATTCCTCAGATGATAGAAACACTCAGAGAGTGCGATCGCTTATTAAAAAATGATGGCATGGCGATCGTCGTGACTTGTTCAGAGGAATATTACTCCCATGATTGGCTGTCGTTTCAAAATGATTTTCCAGAGAATCATAGCCTTCAGTCAGGGGAAAGAGTTCGAGTCTCAATTCGGGGAACAGAGATAGTTTTATATGACTACTACTGGACGGATCGAGACTACCGAATTGCGTTTGAGCAGGCGGGGTTTGAGGTCATTCAAGCGCAACGACCTCTTGCTCAAGGGAACGAACCCTTTACCTGGGTGAGTGAACTGGAGCATCCATGTTGGGTGATTTATTCGCTCAAGAAACGTACTAACTAAAAGGAAGGAGAACTTTACCTATGACCGGAGTGTTACCTATCCAGGCAAAACTACAAAATCAGCCTTCTGTAATGTCTACCCTTGAAGGGAATAATGTGGTGCAGGCTGTGCTTGATGATATTCACCAAACCCTTGGTAATACAGGGGGTGAAGTTTACTTTAGTGGTGTCGATGAGCGTCGTTTCATGGAGTTCGATCCAGACAATATTGTTTCCCGCTGGCGGCAACTGGTAGATCAAGGGATTGAAACGCGAGTGCTTACCCGATTTGGTGATGCTTTCACCCTTAAAGCCTCCAAATCCCAACATCGTTGGATTCCAGAGCATTTCTTCAATCCCACTACTATTTGTGTCTACGGCGATAAGGTCGCCACAATTCTTTGGGGTTCTCCGGCTCAGGTATTAGTAGTGCAAGATTTTGCCTTTGCTGATGCACAGCGCAAACAATTTCTCTGTATGTGGGAACAGGCAGAGATTCCAACTACTGAAAGCAACACACTAGAAGTAAAGGATCTCCTGGCTGAACGGACAATCAAACGATTTGGCGGTCGGGTTAGCTATATCAGCGCCAAAGATCGACAGCTTTTTCGAGATTTTCGCTTATTAGATAAAACGCAGACTTACGGTAACAGCTTTTATTATGTCTGCCAAGCAGCTAATGGACTCGGGCCAGATCGCCTCGGACTGAAGTACTTTGATGGTCGGATGCTGGCTGGTATCGGTATTGGTAACCGCTTCTCACTTGGAGGTAACTGGCACTTCCATGTTGTCAATCCGATGGGAGAATTTGATCCAGAGAGCTTACTGCGTCTATGTCGGCATTTATTAGAGCTAAGTGGCGTTCCTGTGTTCGTGAAAAAGTTAACGATGGAAGAACGCGATCGCCTTCTGGGCATTGGCTTTTCACCAATCGAGGATTATCCCTGGCACGCCCAAGCTATGGAAGAAGATGATACCTTTGCTGAACAAATCCTTGATGTCAATGCTGTTTTGGAAAAGCTAAAGGTGCATCAACGCAGTGGTCTCAAGACCAACTATCGCTACTTCTGCTCTAAGTTTGGAGATCAAACTACATCTGAGTTTCTATGCGAAGAGAATGCTGCTGAGGCACATGATATCGTCAATAAGTTCTTTGACTATTTAGATATCAAGCAGTTGCACATCTCCCAGACCTCAGACTACGACAATATTATTCATTATCCGCCATTAGGCAACAACGGCAAAATGTACTTCTCGCAGTTGATTCGGATTGGCGGTAAGGCTGCGGCTTTCTTTGCTATGGAGCCTGTGAGTGATGATACAGTGGGACTTTATGCTAGTATTACCCTGCATCAAGAATTTCCTAACCTTTCTGAGTACTTGATTGTGGAATGCTGTCGGCTTCTCCAAAAAGCAGGATATCGGTATTTAAATTTAGGTGGCTCGGAAACAAGTGGATTGTTTAACTTCAAAGAGAAGTTTTCACCTGTAGAATACAAGAAGCTTCAATGGGTGGTGTATAAGGTTTAGGTTATTCCTCTTGTACCGTGCCAAGAAAAAATAGTTATGATTTTTGGAAGTCTGCTCGCATGAGAATTTTGAACTTCAGATTGAAAACAAATTTCATTAATTAACAATGAAATAAAGTTGTTTCAATTAAAGATTTCAGATTTTTCTCTATTGCAAGTGAAAAAGAGTTATTTTCTTAGCAAAGCAGATTAAAGAGTGCTGGTGTTGCCTATCTTAGCAACATACACTGGTTTAATCGGGATTTGAATGCAAAACTTTGCCCCTTGTCCCGGCTCAGAAATACACTCCATCTTACCACCGTGTTTATCCACTACAATTTGGTAGCTGATAGATAATCCCAAACCCGTGCCTTGTCCCACGGGTTTTGTAGTGAAGAAAGGATCGAATAACTTCTGTTTCACAGTTGCGCTCATTCCAGGGCCATTATCTTGAATAGAGATAGCTATCCAATCAGAATTTACTACTTTAGTACAAATGATAATCATACTAGGGTAGTTTTTGATTTCTGCTACTGTTCTTTCGTCGTTGTACTTGTCTAATGCATCAATAGCATTACTAAGAATGTTCATAAATACTTGGTTTAGTTGACCGGCATAACATTCTACGGCTGGTAACTCTCCATATTCTTTGTGAATCTCAATCGCGGGATGTTCTGATTTTGTCTTCAAACGATTATGCAAAATTAACAGTGTGCTATCTATTCCCTCATGAATGTTGACAGGTTTCATCTCTGCTTCGTCCAGCCGAGAGAAGTTGCGTAAGGTAAGCACAATTTCGCGGATGCGCTCAGTGCCGACTTTCATAGAAGAAAGAGTTTTGGGCATATCTTCTATTAGATAATCAAGTTCAACTTCTGCGATCAAATTTTGAATTTCTGGTACCGGGTCTGGATAAATGTCCTGATAAAGCTCGAGTAAACTAATTAGATCCTGGGTGTAGTTATCAATATGAGTGAGGTTACCGTGGATAAAGTTAACGGGATTATTGATTTCGTGTGCCACACCAGCAACAAGTTGACCGAGGCTAGACATTTTCTCAGTTTGAATTAACTGTCCTTGCGTATGCTGTAAATCTTGTAAAGTTTTTTCCAGTTCAGCCGCTTGCTGGCGCAAAGTTGCTTCAGAATAGCGTAATGCTTCTTCTACTTGCTTGCGATCGCTAATATCCCTTAAAAAAACAATATATTCTTGGCGCTGGTGATTGATTTTGTGTGAAATCGTTGTTTCAATGATTTGCTTATCTTGTCGGGATTTTTGTAAGATTTGCTCACTTCTGCTTTGCCAATAAGTAGGCGCATCACCTAATTCTGGCAAAAACTCATCAAGATGAAGTCCAAGCAATTGATTAACATCTGTTCCTAATAATGCTTCAGCAGCCGAGTTAGCTTGAGTGATTACGCCATTTTCATCAAGCACTAAAACTGTATCTAGAACAGTATCTAAAGCAGTAATAAAGCGACTTTCAGCCACTTCGCGGGCTTCGGCAATCGATGCGATTTGTGGTAAAGTAGTCCAGCAAGCGATCGCTACTGCCATAAATGAGATTACCATCAGCAGAATGAAAAAAAGATTTTTATCTGCACCATTAGGAAGCTTTTCCAACTGCTCCTTAACGATCCAGGTAATAGTGGCAGTACTACAAATTAATGCCACTAAAATTCCTACCTGAAACCCGACAAAATCTTTAATCTGGGTACTGTATGACTGTCGGCGTTGTACCCACCATCGCAGATGGAAAGGTGCAAAGGGAATTCGCTGGATAGCCGCATCAGCTAACAAAACTATCACAGGTAACAGTAGCCCAGCAGCTAAGTTTTGCCACCTCCACGCTAAACCACCAACTACTAGAGCTACTAGCTCTACAAAACAAAAGCCTAAGGATAACCAAGGCCATCGTATTCCAGGCTGTCCACGGTTCAACCATAGCCCAAAGTGGAATGTGATAATACATAATAAATAGCTAATAGTGATAGTTATGACTAAATTATTAAGATCGCCCGAAAGTAAATAAAACAAACTGAATATAAAGGCAAATATTAAGCTAGGTTGCAATACACCTTGGCGGGAAACAACTGTAAAGACTGGAGACATATACCCGTCTAAAGCCAATTGGTACAAAATACGAGGAGTATTCGCTACCCCGACAGCAGCACCAAGAAGACAACTAGAGCAAATCAATAACGTTACAATTAATGAAGCTGCCTGACCCCAAAAAGGTGAAGCTGCAACAAAAGTCTTAAACAGATCGCCTTCTAACTCTGGGTTACTGGCTAAACGTATCAGCACCCAAGAGCCACACAGAGAAATGATAGCGATCAAATAACCAGCTACTGATAATAAGCGTAAAGTTTGACTGGGTTTTTGACTATCCGCCACAAACGCCGCACCTGTTTCAACACTATAAACAGCATAAACGGCGAAGAAAAACCACTTCGGCCATTCAACAGCCGAAAAACTAGGCAAACTGTCAGGAAGCAAACCAGGACTTTTTGGCGAAAACGCTAACCAGCCTATACCTTGAACAGAAAACAGAAGCACTAATCCTACTGCTGGAATAATGAAACATAAATGCAGAATCGCCAAGGCGCGTGTACCACTAAACGCGATACTGAATAGAAGTAGTGTGAAACCAATTTTCATCACCATCTCTGGACAATGAATGCCCCAAGGTTCAAGCTGAACTTTGATCAATTCTGTAAGAATGATGCCGTTGATGGGAAATGAAACCCAACCAACAAAATATCCTAGTGCTGCGTAGCGTCCTAAAAGCGGAAAATTTTTCAGCAGTCTGCTTGTGTAATTAGGTGTTCCTCCTGACACATCTGGCCATTGCCTACCCAAAGCTTGCACCTGAAAGCACAGCATTACACCTATGATGGTTGCTGGTATCCACACAAACAAGGCTTGCATTCCTAGCCCAGAAGTTATGAATGGTGCAGAGGTAAACCATGAAAGTAAGCCAGACAAACCAAAGCCAAAAGTTTCAATAGCAGTTAAGGAACGCGGAAGCTTAATGACTGATTTGTAATTTTTTTCCACACCCAAAACTGACTGGGTAGGCATAATTAATTAAAAATGACACTACAAGCGTTTAAATAACATATTCTTATTTATTGGAATAAGGGTGAGAATGCTGAAAACTTCAAGACTAGCTCATATTCTGACTATTTTGATCAGTAATTATCCACAACCTTGTAAAGGAAACATTGCCTGTTTGATAGCTTTTGCTGCGATAGCTGTCTCTATTGCTTTGAATATCTCAGTTCTTTGTATTTTGTAGAACTGTAGGAAAACTCTTTGAGATACACCACATTTTACAGATAACTCTGGAGCTTCTGACTTCTTTTGCTCAGAAGTTCCAAGAGTCAATCCAACAGGCTGTATATTTGGTTTTGAGGCCTAAGTTCTGTACCTCACTGAGTTACAAACTTTTGTATTTCCAGTCTTGGAAAGAATACTTAGATTTACATGACTTTGAGCTTTATATTGTTTCTTTGTGAAGCTGCAATATATTTTACCCCCCTTGCCAAGGGAAGCCAGCAGGCAGGGTGGTTTCATACAACGAGAGAAAAATAATAATGATTTGTAGAGGGTAGAGAAAAATGGATAACTAACAAGT
>NZ_JAVRBN020000025.1:0-113564 GCF_034531305.2 Nostoc sp. ChiQUE02 | reverse complement strand
ATGTCAGTCCGTGAATGGGCGTGATCACAACGCATCTAAGAATATTCAAACCGTTGGGGCATCAATGGTTGGGTTAGGCGACGTCAGACGGTGTGAAACTGCAATCGCTGTTTGAGCCTAGAATCCCCCGAATCAAATTCGGGGGAGTATGTCAAAATCTTCCGCCTCATGTAACCTTGGCTACATGTGAGTATTAATTCCTTCTCTTTGAGACGCTACACGAACACAAAACTACATAATTCGGTAAAATTGGGTAAAGCAATTTTTGCGCTTGTTAAACAAAGGCATCAGCAAACCCATGCAACTGAAACTCAGTGCATCTCGACTTCCCTTCGCCCCCCTCCTGTTAATTGCCCCCTTTTTCCTATGGGGGACGGCAATGGTAGCCATGAAAGGAGTGATACCCCACACTACACCGCTATTCATGGCGGGTGTGCGTCTGATACCAGCAGGGATGTTAATTCTGATTGCAGCAGCATTCATGGGTAAACCCCAGCCGAAGGGTTGGGCTGCATGGCTGTGGATTGCCTTATTTGCCTTAGTAGATGGGACGCTGTTTCAAGGCTTTTTGGCAGAGGGATTAGTCAGAACCAGTGCGGGGTTAGGCTCTGTGATGATTGACTCCCAACCTTTAGCTGTTGCCTTGCTGTCGTTGTGGCTATTCCAAGAACACATTGGTTTTTGGGGATGGCTGGGACTAGGCTTGGGAGTCACAGGCATTAGTTTAATTGGCTTACCTGATGAGTGGATTCTACATTTTCTCGACTCAGGCGCAAATATCACAATTGGTAACTGGCAAGATTTGTTTGCTAGTGGTGAGTGGTTGATGCTGTTAGCAGCGCTATCAATGGCAGTGGGAACAGTGTTGATTCGGTTTGTGTGCCGACATGCTGACCCTGTAAGCGCTACGGGATGGCACATGATTTTGGGCGGATTGCCACTATGGGGAATTTCATCAGTTGTTGAATCCCAGCAGTGGGAGAATCTGGGAGGATCTGATTTCATAGCCTTGGGTTATGCTACCGTATTTGGCAGTGCGATCGCCTACGGGTTATTTTTCTACTTTGCCTCTAGTGGCAGTCTTACCAGTCTTAGTTCCCTCACCTTCCTCACACCCGTCTTTGCCCTACTATTCGGTAATCTCTTCCTCTCAGAAGTCCTCAGTCCGTTGCAATGGATAGGAGTATTTCTCACTTTAATTAGCATCTATCTAATTAACCAACGTGATACTTTAGCAGCGCAAAACGACACAGTTACTGTCGGCGAAATAGCTAATATACAGCAACCAGTTTTAGAAGTATCTGCTAAAAAATTGAACGCCATAACCCTAGCAGTCAGAGAATCTGAACCAGAAATTTTACCCTAACTCGTTAAAGGTAAAAGGAGTGGAAGGCTCGATATATAAGCTTTTTTCCCCTTTAGCCTTTTCCCTTTCCCCCTTAACTGACAAGTATTGATACCCATACCCAATGACAAATGACAGTTAACATTTAGTCATCTAGAAGGTATTGTGGTATCGAAGACTTCAAAAGCACGTTCAGGCTGAAACTTGCAATATGAGGCTATGCCGTTCCTCAATTCTGATATTTACCTGTTTTTCTTGTGTGGGTTTTTACCCAATTCGCTCAAGCACAGCCACACCTAACCTAGCACCTGAAATTTTAGAACTTGCACAAGCTAGTTCGACAGTTACCGCTAGTCCGGCTGTTTTGAGATATGGTAGTCGAAAATCAGATGTGCAGAGATTACAAACCCAATTAAAGCTGTTGGGATATTACAGTGGCGTGGTAGATGGAGAGTACAATGCCAGTACAGAAATTGCTGTAGCTAAATTCCAGAAAGCAAAGGGTTTAAAAGTAGATGGCCTTGCTGGTCTGGCGACTAGGGAGAGACTGCAAGCAGCTTTAGTTAGCAAAAATCAGATTTTCACCTCTCCAATTGTCACCTCTTCTGCTCCAAGTTCCAAACCAACTACAACACCCAAGCCAACTGAGAGAGGTTTTGTCTGGTGGTTATTATTTGCCATCGGGGTTCTAGGAAGTATTGGTGCACTTGTTTACCTGCTGAGGTGGTTTCGTCAGGTCAAACAAGTTCAAAAGTCCGAAATACCTAATATTAAAAGTTTGAGTGAAGCTAACAAATATCCGATGACATCACCCTCACCAGAGACTGTAACTAATCCACAAACAGCTACGCCACCACTAGCCACACAATTGCTGCTATCAGAAAAAACTTCCCGTCTTGCTAAACTAAATATCGTTGACGAATTAATTCAAGACTTACGCAGTCCTGACCCAATGAAGCGGCGCAAGGCTATTTGGGATTTGGGTCAGCAGGGAGATTCGCGGGCAATTCAGCCTATGGTTGACCTGATGATTGATGCTGATTCTCAAGAAAGCAGTTTAATTTTGGCAGCTTTAGCAGAAATTGGCATCCGCACACTCAAACCGATGAACCGTGGTCTAGCAATTTCACTGCAAGATGAAAGTCCACAAGTGCGGCAAAATGCGATCCGTGACCTGACGCGCGTTTATGACATGATGGGTCAAATGAGTCAGATGTTGCGCCATGCGCTGGAAGACCCAGATGCCGAAGTGCAAGCAACAGCACGATATGCTTTAACTCAGATGAATCGAATGCGTGGCTTGCCGGAACAACAGAGTCTATCGGAAGATTCACACAACAATTCACCAGAATAGATCTGAAGTCATTAGATTTTAGATTTTAGACTTCGGCTACGCTCAGTCGAACGATTTTAGATTTTTCCTTAAATCCAAAATCTAAGTTGCGCTGGAAGTGTACCAAAGGTGCGACCTAAAATCAAAAATTGGCAAGTGTACCAAGTTGAAATCTGCTGTCAGCCTAAAAATATTTCAATTGGATTTGGATATCAGTGTCCGGGCCTGCCACCAAAAATGCTGCTTCGCTAAATTTGGCCGCTCTTGCAAGAATTTCTGGGTTCCTGGAAAAACCGAAGCCTTCCCTTGGTATACCAAAAACATTGCTATTGAGAGTGCCGTCATTATTTTGATCGTGGAAGACAGCAACGGCGTAACTACCTGCTTTCAAGTTCTCAAAGGTAATGGGTAAAGGAGTGTCAGTAATTTTGGTGCACTGCTTTTGTAAGACGCGATCGCGATCGCCAGGAAATCCTTCACTGCTAGCAAATATACTGGCACAGACTTGTCCCTCTTTATTCTTCAATCCATCAATTTCTACGGTGAGTTTGCCGTTAAAATTTGCTTTGGCACCAAATGACCATGCCAGATTTCCCAGAACTGCCAATAGCAGTACACTAACTCTCAATCCTCTAACCATAAATTTTTACAATGTAAAATAAGCTTTCACTTTGATTCAGATCGCGCAGACTCATCGTGACATTATTCGGTCAATACTCGCAAGCATCCTGCCATATTTCGTCTCTAGATTTGTCTAAGTAAGTCGGCGTCAACAAAGAGACAAGGGGGCAAAAGGAGGCATATAAGTAAGATATTTCGTGAAATGGTATTAGTTTTTCTGGTGGCGATCGCTAAATTAATAAAGCACCAATCAGGCGAAAAGTAGGAGGTGTATGTGCGAGAAAGATTTTGTATTAAAAATAACGCATATTTGTAAAACATATCCTGAGATAGCGGATTGATCGGGCTATTTAGAGAAGAGTTATTACTCAGGTTAAGTGTAAACTCACAGGCGATCGCTATCTTAATTGATCGGGTGCACTAGTTGATAGCGCAAAGGCAGAGACATTCAGCCTCCTTGTGGTTAGACATCGCCTAGCTCTGCAAGGCATCAATAAGTGAGGGAAACATCTATCAAAACTCCCATACAAGCTTGTAGCCTGAGTTCAACAGAACCATAAATGTAACAAGGCTAACAAACCTAATTTAAGTGGGAGATTTACGGCTTTTTAGTTAAAGAAACCGGGTTTAGAGTACCTGTAATATGGGAGACTTGGCAATATTCCCTATAAATCAAATTCAAGATGAGTAATACAATTTCGGACATTGCAGTCAAGACTATCAATGGTGAGGATAAACAATTAAACGACTATACCGGGAAGGTGCTCTTAATTGTGAATGTGGCTTCCTACTGCGGTTATACTTCTCAATACGAGGGGCTAGAAAAGTTGAACCAGAAGTATGGGAAAGCAGGGTTACATATTTTGGGGTTCCCTTGTAACGATTTTGGAGCACAGGAACCAGGAAGTAATGAAGAGATTGTGCAATTCTGCACGAGTAAATATAGTGTTACCTTTGAACTATTCGATAAAGTTCATGCCAAAGGCTCGCAGCAGCATCCACTTTATGAGCGACTTACCAAAGCTGTTGAGCCAACGGGAACTGTTGCTTGGAACTTTGAAAAATTTTTAGTTAATAAGCAAGGTGAAGTCGTAGCTCGATTTAATAGTAGTGTCCAGCCAAATTCACCAGAGATAATTGCCATAATTGAAAAAGAATTAGCAAAATAGTCATTAGTCATTAAGTTGTACTATTGATATTGATTTTTGGCTTTGGACTTGTAAATTTCTTTAAGTCCAGTGCCTTAATTGAGAATATTGTCTCAATGAGTAGTTTAATTTATTTGTGTCTAATTTGTCATGAACGTTGCAATCATTGGTTGTGGTTATGTTGGTTATAAAGTTGCTCAATATTGGCAGCAAAAAATGAATTTTGTTGTCAGTGTAACCACAACTTCCCCTGAGCGTGTCCCAGTACTACAATCAGTATCCCAAAGAGTTGTAGTAACCTGCGGTAATAACTTAGATAGTCTAAAATCAGTTTTGCACAATCAAGATGTTGTACTTTTGAGTGTTGGGGCAAGAAATGGAGAAGTTTATGAAGAAACTTATCTACAAACTGCCCAAACTTTAGTTTCATCCTTGCAGCAGATTCCGAGTGTGAAACAATTAATATACACAGGGAGTTATTCCGTGTATGGTGACAGAAATGGTGTATGGGTAGATGAAGAAACACCGCTTGCACCTGCTAATCTAAATGCACAGATTCTCCGAAAAACAGAGGATGTATTGCTATCAGCATCTAGCGAAAATCTTCGTGTTTGTATCTTCCGCTTAGGAGGCATTTATGGGACTGGCAGGGAACTGTTGAAAATATTTAGCAGATATTCTGGTACAACCCGTCCGGGCAATGGCGAAGATATCACAAATTGGATTCATCTAGATGATATTGTTGGTGCGATAGAATTTGCCCGTCACCGTCGTTTACAAGGGATTTACAATCTAGTTGATGATGCACATCTCACCAGTCGAGACTTGCTAGATAGCTTATTTGAAAAACATAATTTACCCAAAGTTCAATGGGATACATCCATCAAGAGTACTCGCCCATATAATGCTTGGGTGTCCAATGAAAAACTCAAAGAAGCTGGATACCAATTGATTCATCCACAGATGATTTTTTAGCAAGTATTAAAAACTAGGATCATGCAACCATCTGCTGTAGCTAACACAACCAATTTGACAGCATCTCCTAGCCAGTTTTACAGTTGGCAGAATTATCGCTGCGCCTATGAAGTTCATCAACCAAGTAATACAACCTCTGAGGGCGTTCCCTTACTTTTAATTCATCCTATTGGCGTCGGATTGTCGCGACGATTTTGGCAGCGATTTTGTCGTGAATGGGATAATACAGGTCAACGTAATTCAATTTACAACCCTGATTTACTAGGATGTGGTGAAAGTGATATACCTCATCTGGCTTATACTCCTACTGATTGGGCAGAACAGTTGCAGTACTTTTTACAAACAGTAGTGCAAAAGCCTGTCATTATAGTTGTACAAGGTGCTTTATTACCAGTTGCTATCCAATTAGTCCATAAGGAATCAAATTTAATTGCCGGACTGGTACTTTCTGGCCCTCCAGCATGGGCTTTGATGACAAATAAACCACCAGAATGGCAAGGAAAATTCCTTTGGAATGTGTTAGATTCGCCTTTTGGGAGTGCTTTTTATCGCTATGCACGCACCCCAAAATTTTTGCGTTCTTTTTCGATTCGTCAACTCTTTGCTTCTGAGAATGCTGTGGATGTAGAGTGGTTGAATACATTGCTTGCAGGTGCAGAAAATCCTGCTAGTCGCCATGCAGTGTTTTCTTTTTTAGCAGGGTTTTGGCGACAGGATTATACTAGTTTAATCGCCTCTATTCAGCAACCAACATTAGTGGTTGTGGGGGAAACTGCATCGAGTATTAGCCAAGACAATAGAAAAGAAACGCCAGATGAACGCTTGGCTCACTACCTCGCCTGTTTGCCTCAAGGTCGAGGTATAAAAATAAATGGGCGTAATGTTTTACCCTATGAATCAACTACTGAGTTTGTCGCAGCGATCGCTCCATTCATTAATGAAGTCTTTTAGCTGATTGATAGTTACATTGTACCAGTCTTGCCATGATAGGTTATGACTGGAATTGATTACTAAAGGCAAGCAAAATTATGTTCCCCAATCGCCGAGGAGAAAGAGTTCCCAATGTCACTTTCCATACTCGTGTGGACAACCAATGGGTAGATGTGACAACCAATCAATTGTTTGCTAACAAGACAGTGGTTGTCTTCTCCTTACCAGGTGCTTATACACCGACTTGTTCATCAACCCATCTCCCTGGTTATAACGAATTGGCTGGGGTTTTCAAAGAAAATGGAGTTGATGACATTATCTGTATTTCTGTCAATGATGCCTTTGTGATGAACGAATGGGCAAAGGATCAAGAGGCAGAAAATATCACACTCATTCCCGATGGGAATGGTGAATTTACTGAAGGCATGGGTATGCTGGTAGATAAATCAGACTTGGGGTTTGGGAAGCGATCGTGGCGCTATTCTATGCTGGTGAGAGATGGTGTAATTAACCAGATGTTTATTGAGCCAGATGAGCCAGGAGATCCCTTTAAAGTGTCCGATGCCGAAACAATGCTCAGATACATCAACCCCCAAGCAGTGAAACCCGAAGTAGTTTCCCTGTTTGCGAAAGTTGGTTGTCCCTTCTGTGCTCGTGCTAAGGCGATGCTCAAGGAACATGGCATTAACTACGAAGAAATTACCTTGGGTAAGGATATCACCACACGGTCGTTAAAAGCAGTTACGGGTGCGACAACAGTTCCCCAAGTCTTTATCGATGGTAAATTAATTGGTGGTTCTGAGGCACTAGAAGCCTACTTTGCTGCTAAATAGATTTTTAGTAGGGGCGCACAGCCATCAACTGTGTCAACTTCAGGTGAAAATCATCATATCTTTGACCGCAGCCTGATTTAGGAAAATTGAAAGCTACAGATCCCCGATTTTTTTGAGAAGTCGGGGATCTTGTTTATCGTCAGCAATTAACAAATCTTCAGGTGAATAGATGTATTTTTGCCCAGCTACTCACTACTTATCATATAAAATTGATTCGGATTGAATTTATATTAATTTAAAAGACAATATGTTCGCCAGAATCCGCCGAATTTTAAGTCAATTTTTTAGTAAATCAAGAACAATCAACAACGAACCACTGAATAAAGTGAGTTTGGTTGTGATTATTTTAATTGATATTTTTATTTTGATTAATGTTTTTACGGGACTGGATGATATTAGCAGATGGCATCTCAGTCCCACTGAGGCTTATCCATGTTATGCAGAGTGGCAAAATTACCGGACAAAAACCACTCAGGATAAAGACTATGAAATTGTTAGACTTTCATTGCTATATAACACCAACAATCAACTCAGTTTTCAGCGAAACTATCAACAAGCTGAAGCAGGACATCTAGGTAAGGTTTCTAAAACTTGCTTGCAATATGCTGACTACAAAGATAAGATTAACAATCCCGAAAAGCAGCAAATCATCAAAAATATTGATCAAAAACAAGCAAAAATCAGTAGGCTTGAACAAGCCAATAGCACTATTAAATCCCAATATGACTCAACGCTCTTAGAAAAAATTGCAGGTCAGGGTCGTGAACAATCAATTAATCAAGTCAGTGCGGAAAAAGCTAAACAGACATTAGAACAAAATAATCGCCAAATTTCTACCCTTAAACAAGAAAGTTCTACTCTTAAAAATGAACTGCTTGCCAAACCAGAAAGCATTAATTTTATAGCTTTTCTTAAAGATGATAATCAATTTAGGGAAGTTGACAAAGGCTATCAGCAGGCGTCATTTTGGTATCCAAGTATCCAACTTGCTTTTCAGTCCCTCTTTCTTCTACCGCTGATTCTCATTGCCTTATCAGTTCATAGATTTGCCCAAGGAAGAGGATATGGACTCATCTCACTAATTAGCTGGCATTTGCTAGTTATCTTTTTTATCCCACTAATTGTTAAAATATTTGAATTTCTTCAAATAGGTGCAATTTTTAAATTTCTCTTTGAGATCATTAGCGCCATTTTTGGTGGTCTCCTTTTCCTGATTAATTATTTTTATATCTTGCTGATTCCAATTATTGGTTTTGGAATTATCCAGTTTTTCCAAAAATTTGTCTTTAATGCTAAAGTCCAAGCAGCTAGCAGAGTTCAAAAATCACGCTGTGTCAATTGTGCTAAGAAAGTTCGACATAGTGATAGTTACTGTCCGCACTGCGGTTATTATCAATATATTGAATGTCAAAACTGTCATAATCTTACTTATAAACATTTGTCGTATTGTAAACATTGTGGAACTTCTCAAAATACCAGTAATTTGTAATTAGTGAAGTCGTTTATCAGTCTTTTTAACTGAGATATGGAAAAAGTGAAAAAAGCCAATAAAGAGAGTCAGTCGCCGCTTTCTTTTCTCAAAAACCTGTTGATTGCTCGTTGGCGATCGCTCTTACTCCTCTTAATTGGAGTATATTTACCTTTGCAGGTTTTTGAAATCCTCACAGTGAAGATATGGCAGAATCAAGCTGGCTTCCCGTGGGATGTCCCTATTCTGTTAGCAGTTCATTCTACAGCAAACCCACAGCTGGATGTTTTAGCAGTGACCCTAGCTATAATTGGGTTGCCTTGGATGGCGATACCGATTTTGGGTGCGATCGCACTAATATTACTACTTAAAAAACGCTGGCGATCGCTAGCTTATTTACTCACCGCCTCATTGGGAAGTGTGATCATCAACCGCACAGCAAAGCAATTAATGCATCGAGTGCGTCCACAATTGTGGCAGTCCATTGCACCTGAGTCTAGTTTTGCATTTCCCAGTGGTCATGCCATGACGAGTATAACTCTGGTAGCAATTTTGCTATTCTTAACTTGGGCTAGCTCCTGGCGCTGGTTGGTTCTCATATTCGGCAGCTTATATATAATCGCTATTGGGTGGTGTCGTCTCTATCTGGGGGTTCACTTTCCCAGTGATATTCTCGCAGGTTGGATGGTTGCATTAGGTTGGACAATTGGCGTCAGTCTAATTATCAAACCGTATATAACTACAGCCAAATCTGTAGATGGCGAACGCCCTAAGGATGAAACTACCCTACTCCCTGAAGAAAAAAAGTTGATAACTAAGGACTGAAGTCTAGTTTGATGTCTACAGCAAAATGCTTTGGGTTTCAGCAACTCAATTAGGCGATCGCTTAATTGAGCAACAATGCTATAATTGCATAGGGAATGCGCTAAAATTTCCCAATTACTTCACGGCATTTGAATTTAGAATAAATACTCAAATGTCTGAATAAATAGCTGGAGAGGTGTCCGAGCGGTTCATGGTGACGCACTCGAAATGCGTTTTGGGGAAACTCAACGGGGGTTCGAATCCCCCCCTCTCCGTTCAAAAAGATTACTGAAGAACTAGTACACTGAGGCGGCAATTTGCCTGCCTTTAACCAGTTGCTTGGTTAATAGAGATGGTAGCTGGATTTACATCGTGCTGTACTAGACAACCTGATAGTGTTTGGCTTGAGAAATGGGATCTATGATTATTTGCCAGTCAAATGGGATTATGCTTCCGTATTTACCTAGTCAGATATTTACCAAAGGACACTAAAATATACACCGATAGCACAGGTTTTTGGGATAAACTAATGCCATCGTGTGAGGAGTGAACGATGGTAAATCGCAGCTTGGGGCGAGTATTCTCATTTAGTTTTATTAGTATCTGTTTATATCTAGGTATTAGTCTAGGAGTCATTGTCCGGCTTGGGCAATCACAGCGATTAAACGCTGCTACTACACCTACCGAGCCTGTGCTATTTCCATTAGCTATCCCTGAACTTACGCCATCAACAACAGAACAACAAACCTTTCCAGACACTATTACCATCAAAGCCGTTGGAGATATTATTCCTGGCACTAATTTCCCTAACCATAGATTACCCCGGTTTCGAGATCAATTATTACCAAAGTCAGTGAGAACTCACTTGCAAGGATCTGATATCTTATTTGGTAATTTTGAAAGTAGCCTAACTAATTATCCGTATACCACCAAAGATATTAGTCGAGGACAAGTTTTTGCCTTCCGCTCTCCACCAGCATACGCCCAGCTATTTGCTGAGGCTGGTTTTAATGTGTTCAATATGGCGAATAACCATGCAATGGACTTCGGCCCGGTAGGGTTCAAA
Source organism: Nostoc sp. ChiQUE02 (assembly GCF_034531305.2). Lineage (NCBI taxonomy): Bacteria > Bacillati > Cyanobacteriota > Cyanophyceae > Nostocales > Nostocaceae > Nostoc > Nostoc sp. ChiQUE02. Next base: position 103,041 of record NZ_JAVRBN020000025.1, on the reverse strand, counting down.
GATACAAAGAAAAATCTTGAGGCTGTGGGCATTGCAACATTAGGTCATAAAAATCAAATTCTTTATTTGGAAGCTAATAATATCCCAGTGGCAATGGTTGGGTTTTCTCCTTATGAAATGTATAATTCCATTCATAATTTAGGAGCAGCTAAAGCACTTGTAGCAGAAGCCAAAAATAAAGCCAACATTGTAGTAGTATCGATGCACGCTGGAGCCGAAGGAACAGGAGCACTACACGTTAAGAATCAGACAGAGTTTTTTTATGGAGAAAACCGAGGTAATTCGATCAAGTTTGCTCGAAATATGATTGATGCGGGAGCAGACTTAGTACTAGGACATGGGCCTCACGTTCCGAGAGCGATGGAAATTTATAAAGGAAAAATTATTGCCTATTCTTTAGGAAACTTTTTGGGATATCGGACTTTATCTACAAATGCCCAAACAGGTGACTCAATGATTTTAGAAGTCAAACTCAATTCAGAGGGAGATTTGGTATCAAGTAAAATTATCCCTGTTCGGATGGATCGGCAAGGGATTCCTCATATTGATCAGAGTTTTCAGACTGTAAGACTTATGCGTTATTTGAATAATCATGCTTTTCCCAAGAATCCGATGAAGATTAATAAAAAGGGAGAAGTTGTTGTACAGAATAGGCTTGATCCTTCCTAACCCTCCTTAAAAAGCAGGGAATTAGAGCTAGCCTTTTTAAGAAGAGCCAGCGCCCTGCTTCGCCAAAATCCAAAATCCATAATCTAAAATTGACTAATTATTGTCATCTTGTAGCTTTTCCTCAAACTTCTGAACATTCTGGGGTTGACTATTAGTCGGTGAATTTTGCTTTTCCAGTGTTGGTACTACTACAGCAGAAGGATCTGATTGTTTGGATTCCGTTAGTGGCGCTGCTGGTATAACTACAGGGTTTGACGGATTCACAGGTTGAGGGGAAGCAGAGTTTTGACTAGAAGGGGGTAAGTTATTTTGTGGTAATGGTGCGGGGGAAGCATTACGAGATGAGCGGATGGCCCGTAGTTTCTCCACTAGCGAGGGTGTGGGTGAAACGCTAGGTGAAGGTGTGGATTGTCCGGAATTGCCGCGTTGCAATTCTCCTGTAGGGCTGCTGCTGGAAGATTCTTCTTGGGAAGAACGACGATTGCGTCGGCGCTGCTTGGAATTAGAAACAGGTGGTGATTCAGTTCTTGAGGTGCTGTTAGTTTCTTCACCTCCGGGTGAAGATGTACTATCGAAGTTAGGTACTTTCGTGCCTGTTTCTTGAGTTGGCTGTTCAAAAAGCGGCTTTGCAGTTGGCTGTTGCTGAGATTTGGGTAAAATGCTCGTGATCCCAAAACCTGCTGTAGCAGCAACTAGGGCTACACCTATACCAATAAATACCTTAGATGACCCCAGCTTTTTACCCAGTAAAGTTTCCTTATCGATGCCTGGGTTGGGCTGCGCCAACGCAGATGGTCTATGACTACGATTTTGGGCAGTTTTCCCAATTAAAGTCGCTGCCTGTTGGTCAGATAAATTGACAGTTGGCACTGCATAAGTAGGTAAAACTTGCGGTGTTACATTCATTCCATTTCCAGGTAGCAATTGCAGCCACTCAGCAACTGTCGCTGGCCGAAAACGAGACTCCACCGCCATCCCGCGCATTACTGCCTGGTTGACAGCAGCGCTCAAGTGTGGTTGCAATTCGCGGGGGGAAGGCATTTGCTCGCGATCGCGCAATAATGCTGGCATAGGAACTTGGGCTGTCAACAGCGCATACAAGGTTGCTGCTAAACCATAAACATCCGTGGCGGGTGTACGTGGCGCTTGCGTCATATACTGCTCAATGGGAGAATAACCCTCAGAAACCAGACCTGTATGAGTCTGCCTCACACCGCCATTAAATTCCCTGGCAATACCAAAATCAATCAATACTACTTCCTGCGTTCCAAGGCGAAGGATGATATTATCTGGTTTGACATCGCGGTGTAACAAACCGTTGTTGTGTACTACCTGCAACGCTGCCCCAATTTGCCGGATGTAATGAATTGCTGTGGCTTCAGGCAAAGTTATCCCTGGTAATACAAATGCGTCTCCCAAGGTTTCGCCAGGAATATATTCCATCACCATGTAAGGCAGTCCAGCTTCCACAAAAAAGTCACTGACTCGGACTATATTTGGGTGGATACACGTAGCTAATCGTCTGGCTTCATCTTGGAATTGGCGCTCGAATTTGGCAAAATCAGGATGTTGTCGCAGTCGTTCATTGATGGTTTTCATCACCACTTCCTGACCCAAGTAGTGATGTGTAGCTTTAAACGTAATGCCAAAGCCACCCCGCCCTATTTCTTGAATTAGGGTATATTTACCATCCTGCAAAATTGTGCCTGCTAACATAAAGAGTTCTGAGTCCTGAGTGAGCAGATAAGTAGCGAGTCCTGAGTCTTGAGGGATTTCCCAAAAATTTTCCCATATTTTTATAGGGCAGGATTCTTGCCTGTCTATTTTACGGGATGATTTAGTTGTTGGAATTCCTTAAGTGAGAAAAACCTCCCCACGATCGCAACAGTTTTATCTTTCTCAGATGATAACGCGGGAGTACGGCAAGCCTAAACCGGAAGACAGGCTAAGGCTGTTTTTTAGGTTTTATAAAAGTCATTTTCAGAAAGCTATATATTAACTTACCGTTCGCGCAATCGAGCATGAGTTTGATGAAATAAGGGATAGTATCCAAGCAGGCGATAGTTTTCACTACCCCATGTGCCAGGAAGAGACTTGTGTATGATGTAACAATTTGAGGGTAGGCGTGAAAAATGGCACATTTACCTCAAACAATAATCTCAGAGCGAATAGATGATGTTCTGCTACTAATCGTTATCTTCAAAAGTATCTTTTCTATTAGCGAAGAGGATGTCTATTGCTTAATTTTGGATTTTAGATGTCTCTAAAATCCAAAATCCAAAATTCTTAAAGTTGCCGCACTAATGGCTGACCATCTTTGACTTCACCAATTAAAACTAAATCGACACAGTTAACAAAAATGCCATTTTCCAGGACGCCGGGAATGTTATTCAATGTCTTTTCTAGGTTGGCTGGATCTTCAATAGAGTCAAATCTGACATCTAAGACAAAGTTTCCTTGATCGGTAATTACTGGCCCAGCTTTTTTTACACCCATGCGGAGTTCTGGTTTGCCACCGAGTTTTTTGATGGCATTGGTAACAGGAGTAATTGCCATTGGAATCACTTCTACTGGTACAGCGAAACTAGAACCTAAGCGGTCTACTAACTTGCCACTGTCTACCACGACGATGAATTGTTCTGCTAGGTAGTCAACGACTTTTTCGCGGGTATGTGCTGCACCACCGCCTTTAATCAAATTCTTCTGCGGATCGACTTCATCTGCCCCATCAATGGCAATATCGATGTGGTCAATAGCGTCCAAGGTGGCGAGAGGGACACCATACTGCTTCGCCAGCACTTCTGACTGAAACGAGGTAGGTATACCAATGATATCTTTGAGTTCACCAGACTTGAGGCGATCGCCCAAAAACTGAATCGTATATGCTGTAGTTGACCCCGTACCCAACCCCACAATGGAACCCGACTTTACCAGGGCTGCGGCGGCTTTGCCAACTTCTTGCTTCATCAACTTTACGGGATCTGCTGCTGCTGTCATTCCCAAAACTCCTGAAAAACTGACTATAGTCCATAGTAGTGGGCAGATAACGCCAAAAGATGAAAGCTAAAAAACAAGTTTTTGCTGATTTCTACTTCCTTGATTATGAAAACCAGCTAACACCCTACGTAGCTACGCAACATTGCCCAGCCTAAATTCGTCAATCGCTGAGTTACAGGTTATTAGCAACACCAAATTTTGCGTTAACCTCAGTAACGTAGTTTTTTCAATTCATTTAGCAGCTAAAAGTGGTTATCATGATGCGTCAGCTTTCAATTACTCTATCTTTAATGGCACTATTACAAAGCTTGCCAGCAATTGCTCAAGTGCCAGAAACTACTTCTGGAATACCATCTGATTCCATTCAACAGGTAACTGCTGTCAAATGGATGACAAACTTTCCCGATGGCAAGTTTTATCCAGAAAGGTTAGTGAGTCGAGCAGAATTAGCGTCGATTATGGTAAAAGCATTTCGGCTCGATAAAAGAGAAGCTGTTAACAAAGAAAATTTAGCGATTCCAGATGTTCCTCGGTCTTATTGGGCATTTAATGATATACAGACAGTCTTAAAAACTGACATCATGAAAGGCTATCGGGGCAATGAATTCTTCCCTAACCAAAAGGTGACAAGGGCAGAAGCTCTTGCTATTTTCGCCCAGGCTTATGGTGTATTTCAGTTTCCCGATGCTGCTGTGAATGAAATTCTGGCTTCACATCCAGATGAAAAGTCTATCCCAGCTTGGGCTAGAAAAGCGATCGCTACAGTAGCTACTGAGGGATTTTTGAACACAGATGCTCAAGGCAATATTTCTCCATTAAAACCCGTGACCCGTGGGGATATGGCTTATGTATTGAGTAAATATTTGCAACGACAACAGCGACAACCTGAAACACCAGAAGTTCCAGTTATTCCAAATAGCCCCCAATCACCTTAATTAGACTTTATCCAGGCAAGGTGCTGAAAATCACCTTTGCTCCGAACCTCTATACTTATCTCGAATCTGGCGAAGATATAAGGAATTAGACTGTGTTGGTTGCTGCAACACATTATTCCCATAATTAAATTGTGGTGGTTGCGTCGGTTGCTGCAACCCATAATTCCCATAAGTAGATTGTGGTAGGTAATTCGGCTGCTGCAAGCCATAATTGCCATATCCCGCAGGGTTTGTGGGTGTGACAACGCCTTGACTTGGACTCTGGCTAGAGTAGGGTGCAATATTACTTGGTGCGGCAGAGGTACCAGGGGGCGTCACTGGTGCTAAATTAGGCACTACCTGACCGTTATTTAAATTATTGTAGGGATTTTGCGGTAAGTTTGTACCTGTTGACGTATAACCTGTACCAGTCCCATTATTAGGCAATACCTGACCGTTATTTAAATTATTATAGGGATTTTGTGGTGAGTTCGTACCCGTTGAGGTGTAGCCTGTCCCAGCATTGAATCCACTACTTGGTAGAGAATTCTGACTCTGTAAGCTGTTGATGGGTGGCATTAGCGTTGTTCCTGGCTCAGAGACTCCACCCAAGGCATTTGTCTGAGTTGCAGTACCATTGAAGCTAGACAATTTCTGGTTTGTCGATTGGTTAAGCGCTGCTTGCAAAGGGGTGATAGAGAGAGAATTTTGATTCTTCTTGGTTTGATTAGTCAATCCAGTACCCAGGCTAGAGGATGTTTGTTCCCCCTCCGTTGGTTCAGACGCCGCAGTTAAGGTTTTAAGACCAAGAAACGGGTTATTACTATCAACCGTCCCAGTACGCAATAAATTTTCTGTTTGGATAACAAAGGGATTTTTTACGGCTGAGGAGGTGTCGCCATTAACGCCTAAACCAGGAGTTAATTTGGTATCACTAGCAGACTTTTGTTTGTTAATTACATCCTCTAATAAGCCTTTGCTATTTTTTGCCTCAGTCTTTTCCTTAGGGGTATTAGCCGTTAATGAGAGAGTTGCTTCATCAAAGTCATTATACAAAACAGGCAGGTTATCAATATCCGCTGCAATGGCTCTATTTTCTGCTGACAGGGAGGAATCCGCAGGCTTTGGTGAAGCGATTTGGTTTTTTTGCTTATAAACGAAAAAATCTGGGTTTGACCAGTATTCCCAGGTTACTAGCCCTACTACAGATAAAAAAATTGCAGTTCCCCAAAAACCAGGTCGCCCTAGATTCCGTAATCTGGCTCTGAGATAGCGTAAGTAGGCGGGAGGATAATGACGATTCGGCATAGGATTGTTAATTGAAATTTACTATAAATTTGTAAAATTTAACGAAGAAGCATTGCTGTTTAATGCTTTTGCTTGCCTCAGAAGAAAATATCTCAACTGAAGTTCGATTGTGATTTCATCCTAACTTCTCAAGAAATTATTAGTCATTAGTAATAGACATCTGGTAGTCAAAAATTTACTTTTTCCTCTCTTGTCAAAATTTTACACTAAACGGTTTAGTTTGAAAGAGTGAGAGCTTCGCCAGTTCTTTACCTATTATCAGTCTCAAACACCTGTAAAATGTGCAAGTATTGGTCGGCAAACTTTAATTACGGGTAATTTTAGAACATCTATGACGAAATAAAACAACTATAGGACTCTGGTTTGATTTTTGAAAATATGCTGAGACGTTTAAGCAGCCGCAAAATCTCCTCAGTGGCGATGTTTGTGCTTGTTATATGCTTTACTCTGGTAAGTGTGCGTTCATTTGGGCAATCAATTATGACATCAGCACCCCAACTGCTCACCGATCCATTTTTGCAACTGCCAACGGAAACCTCAGTGCGAGTAGTTTGGTTTACTGAGTTTGCTGGTGTTAATCATACAGTAACCTACGGTGAAAATCTCAAACTAACTGCTAAGGCTAAGGCAAATATTACCAAACTCAGCCGCACGCGTGAAGACCAAGAGTCAAGAGTTGCAAACCAAACCAAAGACGGCGAAGTTTATCAAAAACCCGTCCAGCGTGATATTTGGCGACATGAGGCTGAGGTAACTGGGTTAACTCCTGATGTGCGGGTAAATTATCGCGTCACGAGTGTACGAGAAGACGGCGAGAGTGTTGAGAGTGATGTTTTTACCCTCGCAGCTACTCCGAAAGCAGATACACCATTAAAAATTTTACTCACCTCTGACCATCAATTAAAGCCGATGACAGCAGCAAATCTGCAAAAGGTGGTAGAAACAATTGGACGAGTCGATGGAGTATGGTTTGCTGGTGATTTGGTGAATGTTAGCGATCGCGCCTCAGAATGGTTTGATGATAATAGGGGTGGTGCGTTGTTTCCCGGTTTACAAGGTCGTGCTAAATATGACATGACGCACGACGGTGTTAAGACAACCTACACTGGTGGACAAATAATTCAACATGCACCCATGTTTACTTGTATTGGCAATCATGAGGTAATGGGGCGATTTGCCAGAAGGGGAAGTTTAGATGATGAATTTGATGATACAATTCCCCGTGCCGTTGCTCAAAAAATCTATCGAGACAAATCTTTAATAGATAATTCTTTTAATACTAATACCTACGAAGAGATTTTCTCTTTACCAAAAAGTAAAGAGGGTGGAAAAAGGTATTATGCAGTCAGTTTTGGTGATGTGCGTTTGGTGGTACTTTACGCTACGAATATGTGGCGGACTCCTAGCTTAGATAGAAAGCGTAGGGGTAGATATCAAGAAGCCGAAAAGGATTTAAATAATCCGGAAAATTGGGGTTATGGACAGCTGATTTATGAGCCAATTGCTAAAGGCAGCAAGCAGTACAATTGGCTGGAGTCAGAACTTAACAGCCCTGAGTTTCAACAAGCAAAATACAAAGTTGTAATGTTTCATCATCCGCCCCATACTCTGGGTGATAATATAGTTCCTGCTTATACAGAACCAGTACAGATAATTGAACGGGATAATAATATCAAAGCAGTGCGTTATGAGTACCCCAAAGACGCAGATTATATCATCCGCGATGTTGTCCCTTTACTAGAAGCAGCTAATGTGCAATTGGTATTCTATGGGCATTCTCATTTGTGGAATCGCTTTGTTAGTTCCAGTGGAATGCACTTTCTAGAAACATCTAATGTGGGCAATACTTATGGTGCTGCTTGGGGTGACAGAAAGCGAGAAGTGCCAATTGGATATCAAGAGGATTATGTTAAGCTTGGCGATCCCAATGGGTTAGAACCGATAGTGCCAACAATTTCACCCTTGCTGGGTGAAGATGGAAAGCCGATGCCTTATATTGCGAGTAATGATATTACGGTTTTTAGTATCTTTGATACGGGGACGGGGACGATAAGTAGTTATCGTTTTGATACTCGCAAGCCTGATTCGGAAGTATTAAAGTTTGACGAATTTAAGTTGAAATAGTTGAAATAGCCAGGGCGAATGGAATTCGCGGCTACACAAACAAAGTCCGCCTCCGCGGACTAAGAAAAAATTGAGGGTTTGAACCCACGGAGGTGGGTTTTGCCTGTTTAGGTGCGGTTTCTAACTGCCGATTTCACTTAAGTTCACAGGAGTAGATTATAGACTGCTAATCGCTTCGGTAACTCGCCCAGAAACAAAGGGCAAAATAGCCTGACTCATAGCCTGTGCTTTGCCTTCAGTAAATACCACTAAGAGGTAAGGGCGCTGTTCTGGTAACTCAATATACGCGGCATCATGGCGAACTTGACTTGTCCAGCCTGCTTTTGACCAAATTTGAGCATTTTCAGGAAGTCCACCACCTAAGAAACCTGTTACCTGATTTTCTTCGGTGTCAGATGGCAAATCGTTGAGAGTCCGTTTGAGCAAAGCCATCATTGCTTGCGATCGCCCACTTGAAACCGCCACCCCACCTACAATACTATGCAGTAACCGAGCGATCGCATTTGTAGTCAACATATTGCGATTTTCCAGTAACTCTCCCACAAACGCCCGTTCCCGTCCATAAGGGCCATCACCCCAAGTTTTTTGACAGACGTTTATCGTCTCCATTTCTTCCCAACCCAAAGATTGGTAATAGCGGTTAACAATATTACGTTGATATTTCCAGGTTTCAAAGGGCCCGGTTGGTAATTCTGGTCCTGAGGTAGTACCAGTCAAAATATCCACAACCAAGCTGGTAGCATCGTTACTAGAATCAACAATCATATCCCGCAAGGCGCGTTCCAACTCCTTGGAGGTTTGACTCATGCCTTTTTCTAGCCATTCATTTACCGCCACCAGGTAAAATAGCTTGACTACACTGGCGGGATAAATCCGCTCAACACCACGATAAGTGAAACCACGAACTGGGTGATCCCAAAAAGCGTTGGGAGTCAGCGCCCCACCAGTATTTACTAGCACTGGGGGATCGTAAACAACCCAAGTCAGGGCAATTTGATTACGGGCTAAGGTCGGAAATGCTGCCCAAGTTGCATCTAAAATGCCTAACCCAAGATTTTCGAGTTGTTCGTCTTTATTAAAAAAAATCATTCTCTAATAATGTCCTTTAATCTAAAATCCAAAATCCAAAATCCAAAATCAGGGGAGTATCAGTGTTTAGCTGACCTGAATTTATATGATTCTCCTGAATGTACGCGTTTGGCAACTCAAGCCGCATCTGGGCGACATTTGTGGGTAACATCAAATCATCAAAATTCAGCGGTTGAGGTGTATTTATGTGAAGATGACTATCCAGGATGGGTATCTCTTTCAGATTTTGATTCATTACAATCTGCTACTGTACATTATCAGGCTGCAACATTTTCTGAATCTAAGATTCAAAAACTGCTAGTAGAGGTCATCGCCTTTACCCAAAAAGCAATGCAACAATCCAATTATTATCTTTGGGGTGGTACGGTTGGGCCAAATTATGACTGTTCTGGGTTGATGCAGGCGGCGTTTGCTTCAGTGGGTATTTGGTTACCTAGAGATGCCTATCAACAGGAAGGATTTACTCAACCAATTACTATTGCAGAATTAGCAGCCGGGGATCTGGTATTTTTTGGAACTAGCCAAAAAGCAACCCATGTCGGACTTTATTTGGCGGATGGTTATTACATTCATAGTTCTGGGAAAGATCAGGGACGGGATGGTATTGGGATTGATATTCTCTCGGAACAGGGAGATGCGGTTAGTCAGTCGTACTATCAACAGCTACGGGGTGCTGGTAGAGTTATCAAGAGTTACGAACCACAGAGACGCTGAGGGCGCACAGAAGTATGAGGAGTGGGTTGATCGATCAAGGGTTGAGTGAAGAGAATGGGGCGATTGCAGCTATTGTCCCAGATGTTTCAGTGGTGCTGCCAATACACGATGAGGTGGAAAGTTTGCCGCTTTTACTAGAAGCGATCGCATCTACTTTATCCTCTAGTCAGATAAATTATGAAATCATTTGTGTGGATGATGGTTCTACAGATGGTTCTGGGGAATTTCTCAAGAAGGAGGCGCAAATTCGCACTAATTTAAAGGCGGTAATTTTGCGTCGCAACTACGGACAAACTGCGGCGATGGCTGCTGGATTTTATTATGCAGTCGGTAAAGCGATCGTTACTTTAGATGCTGATCTCCAGAATGACCCGGCTGATATCCCCATGTTATTAGCAAAGCTGGATGAGGGTTACGATTTGGTGAGCGGTTGGCGGCAAAAACGCCAAGATGGTGCCGTAAATCGGTTACTCCCTTCCAAAATTGCCAATTGGCTAATTCGGCGTACCACTAGCGTGAATATTCATGATTATGGCTGTTCGCTGAAAGCCTATCGTGCAGAACTGCTGGCAGATATGAACCTCTACGGAGAATTACACCGATTTTTACCAGCGTTGGCGTACATCGAAGGAGCTAGAATTACTGAAGTACCAGTGCGTCATCACGCCCGTCGCTTTGGTCGCAGTAAATATGGAATTTGGCGGACATTCCGGGTGTTGATGGATTTGTTAACTATTCTGTTTATGAAAAAATTCCTCACCCGCCCGATGCACGTTTTTGGGCTGTTGGGCTTGATTTCAATGGTTTCGGGAACGGGGATCGGAATTTACTTGACTTTCGTCAAATTGGCTTTAGGTGAGATGATTGGCAATCGCCCTTTGCTGATTTTGGCAGTACTCCTGTTAGTAACTGGAGTACAGTTGTTTTGCTTCGGCCTTTTGGCAGAATTGCTCATGCGTACATATCATGAATCCCAAGGGCGGCCTATCTATCGCGTGCGAGAGGTGGTAACAAAAAAGGTTAACTAAGGTAACAATAGTAATGATTAGTCATTAGTCATTGGTCATTGGTCATTAGTAAATAGTTAAGAGGAAATATTGGTTGACTCTAGACAAATGACAAAGGACAAGTGACAAAGGACAAATGACAAAAAACTCATTAAATTGCATCTATCTTGAAAGCATTTAATACCTTTGACGCCGAACTGCGGCGCAACCTGCTGATTTTATTTACGGCAGGTTTATTATTCTGGTCGAGCATATCTTCGCTCTTACCAACCCTACCGCTTTACATCGATGATGTGGGCGCAAGTAAGCAAGAAATTGGGATTGTGATGGGCAGTTTTGCCATTGGGTTATTGCTATCTCGCCCGATGCTGGGACGATTAGCCGATGAACGTGGTCGAAAAATTGTCTTGTTGATTGGTACGATAGTAGCGGCGATCGCACCCTTTGGTTACTTGGCAACCCAATCAATTGGGCTGTTGATCCTGGTGCGGATTTTTCACGGGATCAGCGTTGCTGCTTTTACCACTGGTTACAGTGCCTTAATCGCAGATTTAGCTCCCGCCCAAACTCGTGGTGAAATCATTGGTTATATGACCCTAGCAACTCCCCTTGGTTTAGCAATTGGCCCTGCCTTGGGAGGGTATTTAGAAGCTACCAGTGGTTACGGGATATTATTTCTGTTATCTGCTGAATTGGGTTTTTTCGCCCTGTTGGGGATTGTACAAGTCACTAATCCGCCAGTGCATACACAGGAGCAAACGGAGGGAGAAGATCGTAACTTTTGGCAAATTTTGGCCAGTCCACGGGTGAGAGTTCCAACTATAGTTATGTTGCTGGTTGGTTTGTCCGTTGGTGCTGTACATACCTTTGTGTCGTTATTCCTCAAATCCACTCAGGTGGACTTAAATGGCGGACTGTTTTTTACAGCTGCGGCAATTTCTAGTTTTACTATCAGGGTGTTTGCTGGTAAGGCAAGCGATCGCTTTGGTCGTGGTTTATTTATTACCTTTGGTATTTTTTGCTATGTTTTAGCGTTAATACTGCTGTGGAAGGCTGACAGTGTGATCGTTTTCTTACTGGCTGCGATCGCTGAAGGTGCTGGTGGTGGTACACTGATCTCGATGATGATCACAATGATGGCAGACCGCTCACTGCCGCAAGAACGAGGGCAAATTTTTGCTATATGTGTAGCTGGACTTGATCTAGGAATTGCGATCGCTGCTCCTCTTCTGGGTACAATAGCCGAACAGGTAGGTTACCGCGATATGTTTGGTTACGGTGCTGCGATCACTTCTGTTGCACTTGTCATCTTCCTCACCCAGTCGAGCAAAGACCTATCCAACTCCCTGCGCTTTGCACTAGGTCGTGCTCCAGATGCTTATGCCTTAAACAATTTAAAAGTTAGGAGTGAAGAAATCTAATTCTCCACTCCTAACTTTTAACTCTTAGCCTTTTAAAAACGGGCGAGGAGGGATTCGAACCCCCGACACCGTGGTCCGTAGCCACGTGCTCTAGTCCACTGAGCTACACGCCCTCACCGACAATCTATATTAACACGTTCTCACTAAATGACGCAAGATAATTTATCATCTAATTTTGCCAGCTTAACCCATCTAGATCGCCAAGGGCAGGCACAGATGGTGGATGTGTCTAGCAAAGCACCGACTATCCGCCAAGCAGTAGCCGCGGCCAATGTGCGGATGCTGCCAGCCACCTTCGCCGCCATTCAAGCCGGAAATGTCCCAAAAGGGGATGTGTTGGCAACTGCAAGATTGGCTGGGATTATGGCAGCCAAGCAAACAGCCACTTTAATTCCTCTGTGTCATCCGTTGCCTTTGCAAAAAATCGCAGTCGAGATTATACCCGACCCGCAACTACCTGGTTATCAAATTCAAGCCACAGTCAAAACCAAAGCTGAAACTGGTGTAGAGATGGAAGCCTTAACTGCCGTTTCTGTGGCTGCCCTGACTTTATACGATATGGCAAAAGCTTTAGAAAAGTCGATTCAAATTGAATCAATTCGTTTAATAAGTAAGAGTGGCGGGAAATCAGGAGATTATTCCCCGCCAGAGTAATAAGCTACTCTATCCCACCTATAGCTTTGTTGAGATCGGTTGGGCTTTCAAACTCTTCATCTTCTGGCAGTTTCTCTAACAGAGATATAATCTCTTGATCTGCTCCTTGCTTTCTAGCGTGCTGAATCAAATCTTGCTTATTCGCAGGATAGTCAACACCTTTCAAGTGTTTTTGTATTTCAACTGGATTTGCCTTAGCCATTTTTATCCACCTCTAAAGGTTCTTTCCATCTTCACAAGTGGATATATTTGCTCCCTCTATCAAAAAGATGAATCATTTTTAACTGAGAAAAATTAAAAGCTCATCCACCAGGTTGATGAATTATGTATGGGGAATGGAGCATTGAAAAGAGGCAGAGGGGCACAGGAGCAGGGAGCAGAGGGGAAACAAAAGAGGCAGAGGGACAGGGAGAACGGAGCAGAGGGGAAAGAGGTAATTTTGTATTCTCTCCCCTGCTTCTTCCGGTTGTAACGGTCTAATAGCAACCGCTGCCCCAAAAACCTTAGAATAAATAGGGTGTATTTAAATCTGTAACAAATATTTATGCCTCCTCGTTGGCCTCGCAAACCCGATCGCAAAGACCCTGATTACCGCAAGATCGATGACCGGATGAATTTTGCCGTGCATGTGGCGATCGCTGCTACTATCAATTCTGGGTTGTGGTTTTTCCACATTTTGAAAGGCACTACCTGGGAGTGGCTGCCTTTGGTGACTTTAAGTTGGACAGGAATAGTTTTGGTGCATCTGATTTATATTAGTGCGATCGCTAACTACACCGAAACTCCACCCAAATCCACCTGAAGATGGACTGCTGATGCTGGGGCGATTGTAACCTCTGGTAGTAGGATTAGCCTGTTAATTGAGCGATAATGTAAAAAAGTCTGAGATTTCGCACTTTTTCTTAATGTAGGGTTATTTTTATGGCTAAGACTAACACCACAGAACTACTGGAAGCCCTAGCAGCTGAAATTGGCGAAAATGTCTACATAGACATTGCCAAATGGCATCTTTATTTATCTAATGCCAAACTGCATACCCTTGTTGCTGAACAGTTGTATCCCTTAATTACTTCCAAGGCTGTAAATGAAGACCAAGTTATAAAAGTCTTGGAATCAATTCCAGTCAAAATTGGCGGTGGGAGACGTGAAGTTCCTTTAATCGATTTACTACCGCTGCAATGCCAAGTCACGTTAGTAGATATTTTGGAGAAATATCAACGCGAAATATAATCGCTAAAACTAAGATTACTTGAATTAAACAATTATCTCGGTCAGCATTGATTGATTGATTGTATTTAAAATGCTGAATTGGGTATTTGTTCGCTATGTCAATTTTATAAAAATAAAACCCACAGATACACACAGATGAATCCCGTGCAATTTATGTGTGCATCGTTGGTAAAAAAATTCCTTTAACAATTAAGGAATCTCAGCCTTATAAATCGGCTGAGATGTGAGTGAGTTTATCTTGAGACTTACTTTCAACTTCCATGCAAACTCATTGAGGCAATTTCTATGCTTTTACAAGTCAAAGATAGTGGTGAATTGGTAAAGATAGTTGAAATTCAGGAATTAATTGACCCGAATAATGATGTTGTTCAGGCAAAAGACCAAGAAGGTCAAGAAGAACAGCAACCTGAAACTTTTAAAAAAGAAAATCTCGTTTTTCCTTCAGGTGAAGTTCTACCACGCTGTTGGTTAGATGCTGACTATAGACATGACAACGCTTAATTGATTTTAAAATTACGTAATTGATAATGGGAGTAAGCTATTACCTATTATCAATTTACCTAATCAAAGTAGGGGCGTATATCTGTGCGCCCCTACTAGGATGTGCTAGTTGATCATACTTCTTGTTCTGCTACCGTCGCCGCTTCATTCTGCTGAAATTTCGGGAAAAATGCCTTAGTAATCCAGTCAGTCAAGATGTGAGACAGTAATCCTAAAGGCCCAGCGAACAAAGATAAAGCCAGAGAGTGAATTGTCCAAATACCTGTTTTTTGCCCTTCCCAATAAATCCAGCGTCCGACGAATAAATCCATCACTAAAAAATGAATCCAACCTGTTGCAGCAGCTGTTTCATCTGCAAAAAATCGCGCAATATCAGCTAATTGGGGATTCGATAAAGCTTGGGCATTTTCTGGCGTAATGCTGTTGATAAACAAATATAAATACGCCCCTGCTAACAGTACAAAGGGTAGATATGATGACATGATCTGCCGTGTTACTTTCCAGTTTGGCAATAAAATCATCAACGCCCAAAATGGCAATACGAAAAGATTAGCAACGTTAAATAGTTGAGAAATTGTCATATTTTTGTAAAGTGAAAAATTTCCAGTTATTATTGTTTTTTGCTTTGAATTAACTACTTATTCATAACTCATAACTTTCAGGATATAGAACCCTGACTTCTCAAAGAAGTCGGGGTTCTGGGTATACTTATAAAGCTACAAGTTGTGATTCGATTTCTGAAGACTTCAAATCACGACCGATGAAAACTAAGCGCGTTTGCCTAGCCTCTTCTGGTTTCCAGGGGCGATCGTAAAATTTATCAAATCGGGTTCCCACGCCCTGCATCACTAGGCGCATGGATTTATTTGGCACTGCTACAAAGCCTTTAATCCGGTAAATTTCTTGTTGTTGTGCTAATTTCTCTAACTGCTGTTGCAGCTTTTCTGGGTCAAAGGTACGATCCAAAATTAAATTAGTCGAGGTAATTTCTTCATCGTGATTGTGATCTTCTTCGGTATCGTGATGACTAGGACGAGAATCTAAATTGTCTTCGACTGCGGCTTGGAATCCTAATAATATAGATGCATCAAGTTGAGAACGGTCGCTCTCGACAATCTTCACCACTCTGGGCAACTCTTGCTTAATTAATTCCTCAACTCTGGCTTTTGTCTCGGCATCCACCAAGTCAATTTTATTCAACACCACTAAGTCTGCACAAGCAAGTTGGTCTTCAAAGAGTTCTTGCAAGGGTGTTTCATGTTCTAGACTATCATCTGCTTGCCGTTGGGCTGCGATCGCTTCTGGATCGCTAGCAAATGTCCCCGCTGCTACCGCTGCACAATCTACCACGGTAATCACCGCATCCACAGTGGCGGCGTTGCGAATTTCTTGCCAGCGAAAAGCCTTCACTAGCGGTTTTGGCAAGGCTAAACCAGAGGTTTCAATCAAAATGCAGTCGATGCTATCTCGCCGCTTGATTAACTCTTGCATCATCGGGTAAAACTCTTCCTGCACGGTGCAGCATAAGCAGCCGTTAGTTAATTCAAAGATATTAGTGTCGCCCTCACCATCTTCCGGGCAAATTTGACAGGATTTTAACAATTCCCCATCAATACCGAGTTCGCCAAATTCATTGACTAAAACGGCAATGCGGCGTCCTTGGTTGTTTTGTAGCAGGTGGCGAATTAGGCTGGTTTTTCCACTACCTAAGAAGCCTGTGATCACTGTGACAGGAATTTTCGTAGCCATATTTTTGCCTGATTTACTCAGCATTGTAAGTTTTACGGGTTACAAACTTAAATACTGAGATTAAGCTTGGTTTGAAGATTGACTTAGTTATTTTAAGCTGAAAGTCTATGGTAAACCTGAAAATATTGCCGTTACTGTTGAGTTTGGGTTTGGCTTTGACTCCTCAAATCAGTGTGGCACAAACGGTAGAGGAGTTGGAACAAAAAGCGACATCTGCCGAAGAAGTGAAAAATTATGAAGAAGCCGCTAATATTTGGCGAAGTTTCATTCAGCGCGATGCTAAAAACAGTTACGCTTACGTCAAGCTGGCAGATGTTCTATCTAACCAAGGCAAGATTGCAGAGACGATCGCTACCTATCGCCAAGCATTGCAATTAGCTCCCGATGCGGCAATTTACCTAAAATTAGGCAATTTTCTGGTTGAAAAGGGACGAACCACAGAAGCGATCGCTGCTTTCCGTCAAGCTGTCAAACTCGATGCTGAAAGTGATACAGGCTACATCATTTTAGCGATGAATTTGATCGCAATGGGCAGTCCACAGGAAGCAGTAATGGCTTATCGTCAAGCGGTTCAAATCCAGCCTGATGCTGATAATTACAACAATTTAGCCGAGACTCTGTTCAAAATAGGCAAACGAGAAGAAGCGATCGCGGCTTACCGGGAAGCCCTGAAAATTAACCCAAAGAGTTATCAGGCTTACAACAGTCTGGGTGATATTCTCGAATATTCAGAAGCAGTCGCGATCTATCGTCAAACGAGTAAAAATGACCCAAAAAATGAGGTTTATTATGAAAAGTTAGCTGAACTCTCATTAAAACGCGGCTTTGTGAACGAAGCGATCGCAGCTTACCGTCAACTAGTTAAAATCGAGCCTGAGGCTTTAAGGTATGTAGAACTGGGCGATGTGCTGATGACACAAGAAAAACACCAAGAAGCGATGCCTGCGGCAAGCCGCTTCGCGTCTACGCTCTTTACCGCCAAGCTGTTGCCAAAGAATCTACGGATTATTATTACAGTAAATTAAGTGAAGCACTGGCTAAACAGGGAAACCTAGATGAAGCCTTGGCAAACTGCCAGAAGGTGGTAAAAACTGGTGAAGGCAGTTATGACACCTGCTCAAATATCAATTTGCCACTTTACAAGCAAAAAGGCTTTACTGCTGTCATGGCTTTTTATCAGCCGTTGGCGAATATGATTCCACGCCGCAAAATGGCTGAACTTTACATCAAACTTGGCCGAGAGATTTCCTATGGTGAATCTGGTGATGGCTCAAAACAAGAGGCCGCAGCAGTTTTTCGGGAAGCGCTGCAAATAGATCCAGAAAACAGTAATGCTAAAGACGCTCTCAAAAATTTAATCGCTAATTAAACATAATTGAGGGGCAATCTCCCCATGCTTGCTTTCATGAATCGAAAGCAGTCACAGGGCTATTGCCCCTAAATATTTTGAGCGTTGTTCGCTCTTTCTCCAGAAACACCTATGAATTATCCTTCATCAGGCTGTCTGTAATTATGACTTCACACACCATACTCCGCAATCTCAACAGAGTTACTCAGCAGTGACGAGTTCAGTACTACCGCGTGTACGACGCCGTGTGAGGCTGTTATACAGCATTACACCAATTGCCTTGATCAAATTGCCTTCCAATTCCTGGAACATCTTCATGTTCGTGCCAAAGGCGGCGTTAGCTTCATCAACGATGCGATCGGTTGTAGCATCATCAAGGGGTAATTCATCCAAATTTTGCCGATATTTGGCTTTGAATGCCTTCTCATCAGGAATTTCTGGAAACTCATAAAAGGCTGTTCCTTGCCCATCAGACAAATTCATCGCCGTTACAGCAATGTTTTTGAGAATTTGTCCCCCGGATAAGTCACCCAAGTAACGAGTATATGAATGAGCGATTAACAGTTCCGGTTCTGTAGCGGATATTTCTCGGATGCGCTGTACATAAGCTTCACCTGCGGGAGATAGCTTGATTTGCTCTTTCCAGTTAGCACCAAAGTAATAACTCAGGTCTTGCTCTAAGGTATACTTGCGGTTTAGCTGGGGAAAGTTAATTTTAGAAAGAATTGGGTGCTGACGATGCTTTTCCATTTCTTCTTCCATCGCTGAGTAGACGAAGTAGAAGTTAGCAACTAGTTTCCGGTAAGAGTTTTTCTCGACTACTCCTCTTAAAAAGCACTTGACAAAACCTACATTTTCTGCCATTGTGTGGGCTTTCTTAGTGCCTACACGTAATTTGGTTGCTAAATTGCTGCTCATGCTAAATTTCTCAACTTTAAAAAGTTAACTGCCGGAGTTTTGATTCACTAACGGCTAAAAAAGCCATTAAAACGTTACCTTAAAACTATTTGATGAGAATTTATATTAAAATTTTTTAAGCTGCGATGATTTTGTAGTTTTTTACACAGCAACAAGGCTAAGAAAATAGAAATTCACATTTTGGTGTTTTGATTTTTTGCTGTTATTGGCTAAATTTTGCTTTCATTCTCAGCTTTGCTGAAAAAACTTTGGATCATTCTAAAGTATTATTTATTACATCTCCTTTTAGATATTAGCATTATTAAGTCTAAACTAATACAGACAAAAATCAAGACTAAAGTTGATGGCATAAAAAGAATAATTAGCTAAAATGTGGAAACTTTACTGATAATGTAAAAACCAGTACTGTCTTTATGAAAGATTTACAATAAGAGAGACAATTTTTAAGTATTATTACGTAAAGATTGCCTGATCTAGAATGAATTTATAAAGAAAAAAAGCATGTCGAAATTGCTGAATAAAATCTTAAGTGCTATTTTTCAGTGTGATTGTGTGGAGTGATTAAAAATATGGTTTCATCTATAACTCGGACACCGGGCATTCCTGGGGGTTCTGCTTCTGAAGCTGATGGATTGGGTAAAGGGATTGAGAGCAGTTTTGCACTGAATTTAATCTCACTACCAGCAAATCCCTTATTTGGTACAGATGGGATTCGCGGACGAGTCGGAGAATTACTGAGTGCGCCCCTAGCATTACAAGTTGGTTTTTGGACGGGGATTGTTTTACGTAACCATGCTACTCAAGTAGGGCCAGTCATTCTCGGACAGGACTCTAGAAACTCCAGTGATATGCTGGCAATGGCTTTGAGTGCAGGGTTAACAGCAGCGGGGTTAGAGGTTTGGTATTTGGGATTATGTCCCACTCCTTGCGTTGCCTATCTTACCAGCATCAGTGATGCCATCGGCGGAGTGATGATTTCTGCCAGCCACAATCCCCCAGAAGACAATGGGATTAAGGTTTTTGGTGCTAATGGTGGAAAGTTACCGCAAATATTGCAGGCAGAAATTGAAGCCGGACTGCGTGGCAAGATATCACCGATCGCTAGAGTCAGTAATTGCGGACGGCATTACTCACGTTTCGAGTTAGTGGGGCATTATAGCGAGGCGTTGAAAAAACCCTTGAACGGTGCTCTAAATCTTCAGGGAATGAAGATTGTTTTAGACTTGGCGTGGGGAGCAGCAGTCGGGTTAGCACCATCAGTATTTACAGAAATGGGGGCAGAGGTAATCTGCTTGCATAACGAAGCAGATGGCGATCGCATTAATGTTAACTGCGGTTCCACTCATTTAGATATTCTGGCAGCAACAGTACAAGAACATAACGCCGACATCGGCTTTGCCTTTGATGGCGACGCCGATCGCGTCTTAGCAGTAGACAATACTGGAAGGCAAGTTAACGGCGATTACATTCTCTACCTGTGGGGACGCCACTTACAACAAAACCAACAACTGCCAGACAACCTGATTGTATCTACAGTCATGGCTAACTTAGGCTTTGAGAAAGCCTGGCAGCAAATTGGTGGTAAATTGATTCGTACCGCAGTTGGCGACCAATACGTGCAAGCCGAAATGCAGCGGACTGGGGGAATGTTAGGTGGCGAACAATCAGGTCATATTCTTTGCCGTCATTATGCTGTTACTGGAGATGGCTTATTAACAGCGTTACATATAGCAGCTTTGGTGAGAGAGACAAATGTTTCCCTTAGTGAATTAGTAGATCAAAGCTTCCAGACCTACCCGCAACTGTTGCGGAACGTGCGAGTCGTTGATCGCGATCGCCGTTTGGGATGGCAAGATTGCCAACCTGTACAACAAGCGATCGCTCTTGCGGAAGCTGCAATGGGTGATTCCGGCAGAATTTTGGTTCGCGCCTCTGGTACAGAACCAGTCATCAGAGTAATGGTGGAAGCAGCCAATGCCGAACTCGCCAACCACTGGACAAATGAATTAGTTTCCCAAGTCCAGCAGCATCTGATGGACTAAATTAGCCAATATCTGAGCTTTTAAAAAACGTCAAGTTTCATCACAGCTTCTACAAATTAACCAGCCTTGGTTATGTGTAGAAGCTGTGAAATTTTTGTTTGCATTGTTAAATCATGTCCGGTTAATACTTGTCAAAAAACTCACCGTTTCACCATAATTCAAAAGCCTGTAGTAAATATTAGAAGACTTGTGTGTACACCGTAGCTTTTTAAGGGGGTTGGGGGGATATTCTGGGGCAAAATATTACTAACACCAAGCGGATTGCACCATAATTAGTTCTAGCGTTAATCGGAACGTGTTATTATTTGCTTCGAGATTCTTAGCTATTGATTCCGATCAAATATAGTGCTTGTTTTTGTGATCCCACTCAAAAATGCACAAATTTACAATTCCTGGGAGCGTGTTACACAATTATTTGAAAGATACATTAAGCCAGTTTGTAATCAAAAGATATTATATAGACCATGCAAAAGTCAGAGATATTTTAAATAAAAAAGCCAAAGCCATTAAATCATTACTACTTCCTGGAGCAGTTTATATTTTGTAAACAGCAGAAAATCTTTTTGATATTTCAAAAAGAGTAAAGTTTAGTATTTTTAATCCTAAATTATTAAATCCATCAATTAAAGATGAATTCGGATTGTAAGACTTACGGCAATCCAAATAAATTTGTCAACTATAATAGATTCTCCGAGGCTGATAGGCGACAGCACCACTATGCCAAAATTCAAGTCAAAATCTCAGCAATCTAAAAACTCGAAAAAGCAGGGTAAAAAGGAAAATTCTGCCCTTAACCTCAAAGAACAGTTAGCCCAAAAGCGCAAAGCAGCCCAAGCACGTAAAGAACTCACTAGCTTACTCACCACCGCTACCTTTAGCGGTGTCTTCGTTGGCATTCTGCTTTTTTTCGTAGCTGGAATTAAAGCAGCAGTCCCTGGTGTCTTGGGGATAATAGTTATGTCCCTTTCCTACAAATACCCGCGTCAAGCACTATACGCCTTCATCATTTACGTACCTGTTGGGGGTACTATCACCTACTATTTAGGCAATAGTCCCATACTCCAATTAGCTAAAGATGCTTTTTACGTTCCAGCGCTAATAGGACTTTGGCAAACTTGCCGTAAACAGGGGCTACCGATAATTATTCCCCAAGGGATTAAAATCCCACTTTATATTGTTTTGGGTTGCAGTGTGCTAACACTGTTGTTTATCAATGGTGGACAGCAGTTTAACCCGCCTAGTGTGGGACTATTGGAAAAAGCACCCAATGAAATACCATTAGGCATGGGAATTCTGGGACTGAAAGTATTTTTAGGTTATGTCCCCCTGATTGGTTGTGCCTACTATTTAATTCGCGATAAGCGGGATTTTCTATTTTTATCACGCCTCCAGATTGTCCTCATACTGACTTGCTGTGTGCTGGGATTTATTCAATACCTGTTATTACTAACTGGTGCATGTCAAGGCACTAGAGGTCTCGAAGGAGATGCTTTATTTAGAGCAACCCTCCAAGCCAGGTGTTATTTTGGTGGAGCGCTAGTATATAGTCCCGATGAAGGGGTTATTCGCCTACCAGGGACATTTGTAGCTCCTTGGCAATGGGCATGGTTCTTAATTGCCAGCACCTTTTTTACCTTTGCCACCGGCTTCACCGATCCGTCCCCACTATGGCGGCTGGTCGGTTTAGGTTCTTTAGTGACAGTCTTTATCAATGCTGTAATCTCTGGACAGAGAATCGCCTTAGCTTTAGTACCAATCTGCTTCGGGATTTTGCTATTGCTCACCGGACAAATTGGCAATCTTAAAAGATTTATCCCCATAGGTATAGGACTTGCTTTAGTTCTGGGAATTGCGATGGTGACTAACCCTGCTGTCGTGCAAGAGAGAACCGCAAGTTTTACCAGTCGTTGGGAGGCTTCACCACCTCAAGATTTTATCGTCCAGCAATTTGAAGAGAATTGGAAAAACGTAGACGGGCCATTAGGAAGTGGCTTAGGAAGAGCAACTAACTCTGCCCGAGCGATGGGTAAAACTAAGCTTGTGGAAACCTACTACCCCAAAGTACTTTATGAAGTTGGAATTCTTGGAGTACTAGGCTTTCTAGGTTTGGTAACAAGTTTAACAATTATTAGCTATAAAACCTATCGCTCCATAAAAAACCGTAATTTCCGCAGTTACGGAGCAGCTTTGTGGGTGTTTATATTGTTTATTAGCTACAACACCTACTACTACCCTCTGGATGTTGATCCAGTTGCTGTCTATTATTGGTTTTTTGCGGGAGTTCTTTTTAAATTGCCAGAACTGGAGAAACAAGATAAAGAAGATGCCAACCCTGAGCTAAAAAACAAGAAAAAACGTCTAAAAACAATTTAAATGAAATAAAAATGGCAAAAGTGATCATAGGAGGTCAAAAACACCTCAGCATTCCAAACCTACCTCGAAATTCTCGGCATACACTCATCCGCCCTAAGCCTTTTCCCGCAGGCAGATATCCTATAGAAAAAATTTGGTATCCTTTAGCCAGCTTTATTGCATGGCAACCTGTATGGGGAAGATACCAAGCAATTCATTCTTTCAACAGAATTTTATATACAAATAAACCTTGGTTTCTCACCTTTGAGGATCATCGTATTTTATATAGAAATCCTCAAAATCAAGGTGAAGTTGCAATTTATGAACTATTAAATAATCGATTAGCATTAGAAAATTGCCAAAAAGTTATTGCTATTTCAGATTATGCCAAGTTGAGACTACTTAAGCGGATAGAAGGTTGGAAGATAGAAGAAAAGGTAAGTAAGAAAGTGGATGTAGTCCATCCCAACTTTCCAGTCAGAGTTAACCAATCGAAACTTTATCAAGAACAACAAAATCTCCAGCTTATATTTATCGGAAATCACATTGCCCGCAAAGGCGGAGTTGTTGCTTTAAGACTAGCTAAGAAAGCTGAAAAATTAGGTTTACCTATTACTGTACATATAATTTCGGGACTAGAACATGGTTCAGGAGTGCCGACGGATTTTCCCGATCGCAGTAAATATGTAGAGGATTTAAAGTTACTTAACCTCAATAACGTTGTCTTTCATAAAAATATTCTTAATGACAAAGTTATTGAGTTGTTATCGCAAAGTCATTTTCAATTAATGGCAACATTACATGATACTTATGGCTATAGTATCATCGAAGGATTTTCCGTTGCCACCCCTGCAATTACGACAAATGTATGCGCTTTACCAGAATTTGTTCGTCATGGTGAAAATGGCTATGTTTTAGAATTACCAATTGATGAAATTAGGCACTGGAGTAATTGGCTGTACGGAGAAAAAACCAAAACTAATGAATATTGGGAGATTGTAAATAGCACCTATGATTATTTGGCAGAGCAAGCATTGCAACAAATAATCCAATTTCTTGATAGAACCGACAAACGAGAACATTATGAATTTTTAAGTGCAGGAGCATTAGCTCAAGCGCAAATTGTGCATAACTCTGAAAAGCAAAATGAGTATTTCGATAATCTCTATGCAGCAGCAGTGTAAACAATTGATTGAATGTAAATTCTGACTTTTCACATCATGATTGGCTTGAATCTGGTAGGGTGCGTTAGGACTAATGTCCATAACGTACCGAAAATCTGAGATGGTGCGTTAGCCTGCGGCATAACAAACCCTACAAAACTAGTAGCTTTGTAGGGGAGAGGAATGGAAGAGAGGTTTTTTAGAACCCTTGAAAAGTCAGAATACAAATTAAAGCAATGGCAGCTTACTGAATTTTATGAAAATTAATTTTTACAAGGCTATTATAGAAGTAGTAAAATTACTTAATAAGAATCATGAATAATTGGCCATTAATTACTGTAGTTATCCCGACCTACGGACGGGAGGAAGCGCTACGAGATAGCATTGTGGATGTCTTAAAACAGGACTATCCAAATTTTGAAGTTTTAGTTGTAGACCAAACCGCAAAACACCAACCAGAAATTCAAGCCTATTTAGAGGAGATGGCGGAGGCAGGTAAAATTAAATGGTTGCGCTTAGATTGGGCGAGTTTGCCAGGGGCGCGGAATTATGCTGTCCGGCGGTCTTCTGGTGAAATAATATTATTTATTGATGATGATGTTCAGCTAACCCCTGGATTGTTAGCAGCCCATGTGAAAAATTATTTGCAAAATCCAGAGGTGGGGGCTGTCGCCGGTCGGGTATTTGACAGAATGAAATTGGGTGATTCTGGGGGAGATTTAGAGATTGAATATCTGCCTCCCCAAGCGATGGATCCAGGAATTGCTTGGTATCATATTGATTTAGTACATACCATTAAACCCCAGCAAGTACTGACAGCAAGGGGTTGCAATATGTCTTTTCGCCGCGAAATTTTTACTAAATATGGACTGAGGTTTGATGAGAGGTTTCGCGGTAGTGCAGTGCGTGAAGAGTCAGATTTTTGTTTGCGGGTGAGGCAGACAGGATATAAGATTTGGTACGACCCAGAAGCCCATTTGGTGCATTTAGGCGAAGAAACAGGGGGTTGTCATGATATTAGTATGCGATCGCTCAAATATCAACTCACCTTTTACCACAACCATTTCTTACTAGGGCTGAAAAACCTGACTGCAACTCAAGCTTTACGCTTATACGCCCGTTTATTTGATTGTCACGTCTTGGGACGCCCACCTTGTAACAAAAGCGGTTCCCCCATCAAAATTGCCACTCGCGCTATTTTCTACACTTTGGGGTTTTTCAAAGCCTTGGGTACTGTCATCCAATCAATATGGAACGATGGTCAAATTTACAGTCGATTGGATCAAAAAGTTTAGTTATTGGGCATTAGTTATAAAAAAAATGACAAATAACAAATAACAATGAAAATCTTAGTTGCTAGTCACACTTATATCGTAGACCTCAACTGTGAAAAATTGCGTGCTTTATCTCAACTAGAACCTGATATTGAAGTGACAGTTGTTGTTCCAAAGCGCTGGAAACCAGGTGGTGTACAAAACAGAATTATTGAAACTGAATACCGGGATGAAGGCAAATTTAGAATAGTTCCTGTTTCTAATTTTAGTCAAAATCATCAAGGACTTCTTACCTTTGGTGCTGATTTAATCTCTTTACTAAAACAATTTCGTCCCCAAATTATTCAGGTAGAACAAGGGTCTAGAGCATTGGCTTATACTCAAATGATTACCTTAAATAAGCTATTAGGACTCAAAGCAAAAAATCTATTTTTTACCTGGTGGAATCTTCCCTATGAACTGAAACCACCAATTGCTTTATTAGAAAAATATAACCTCAATCATAGCCACGGCATCATTTCTGGCAATCAAGATGGAGTAGAAGTTTTGCGGCAACGGGGATATAAAGGAGCAATTAAAGTCATGCCGCAACTGGGTGTAGATGAAAGTTTATTTACTCCCAAATCTCAACCAGAGTTAGCAGCTAAATTTAGTATTGAAAAAGAAGATTTTGTCGTAGGTTTTGTTGGGCGATTTGTCCAAGAAAAAGGTTTGTTAACACTTTTAGAAGCTTTAATCAGTTTGAAAAATAAACCTTGGAAGTTGCTGCTGCTGGGACGGGGAGAGTTACAAAGTGAATTAATCAAAGTAGCAGCAGAAAATAATATTAAAGAACGGTTAATTTTAGTAGAAAGTGTCCCTCATGACGAGGTTGCAAATTACATCAATTTAATGAGTACTTTGGTACTGCCTTCAGAAACAACTTACAAGTTTAAAACTTTAACTTCTGCTGGCTGGAAAGAACAATTTGGTCATGTGCTAATTGAGGCGATGGCTTGCCAAGTTCCGGTGATTGGTTCTGATTCTGGTGAAATACCCTATGTAATTGGCGATGCTGGTTTAGTATTTCCCGAAGGTGATGCTCAAGCCCTTGCTAATTGCTTAGTTCAATTAATGGATAAACCAGATTTTGCTCATACTCTCGGTGAAATGGGTTATCAAAAAGCAATGGTTCAATATACAAATAAAGCTTTGGCTAAACAGCAATTGGAGTTTTATCAAGAGTTAGTTATGAGCAAATAAAAAATGAAAATATTACAAATTGTCCCCTCAATTTCTTTAATTTACGGTGGGCCGAGTCAAATGGTACTTGGATTAGCTCCAGCGCTAGTAAAAGAGGGAGTAGAAGTTACAATTCTCACAACTGATAGTAATGGTGATAATGGTCAAACACCTCTGGATGTTCCTTTAAATCGCCCAATTAAACAAGATGGTTATGAAATAATTTACTTTCGTTGTGCCCCATTTCGTCGCTACAAATTTTCCCTCGATTTATTAAATTGGCTAAAACGTCATGCTCACGAGTTTGATATAGCACATATTCATGCTCTATTCTCCCCAATAATTAGTGCTGCTGCTATTGTGTGTCGTCAGCAAAAGCTACCTTATATTTTCCGTCCTTTGGGTACTCTCGACCCGGCTGATTTACGCAAAAAAAAGCAATTAAAACAGCTTTATGTCGCAATTCTAGAACGTCAAAATTTAGCTGGTGCAGCGGCTATTCATTTTACCACCGATCAAGAAGCTAAAATATCAGAACGATTTGGAGTATCTACGCCAGATTTGGTGATTCCCTTGGGTGTGATCCCCCCTCAATCTCCTCTTAAAAATGTATGTAGTCAGTTAGAAATACCAGAGGATGTACCTTTGGTGCTGTTTATGTCACGAATTGATCCCAAAAAAGGGTTGAATTTGTTGATTCCGGCGCTAGAAAAGCTATTAGCGGTTGGTTATAAGTTTCATTTTGTTTTAGCTGGAACAAATCCCCAAGATCCAGATTACGAACAAAAGATAATATCCCAAATTCAAAATTCCCCACTGCGATCGCACACTACAATTACCGGCTTTGTTACTGGTGAACTCAAAGTTAGTTTACTACAAGCTGCTGATTTATTTGTCTTGCCTTCCTACTACGAAAATTTTGGGATTGCTGTAGCTGAAGCGATGGTTGCAGGTGTACCTGTAGTCATTTCTGACCAAGTGCATATTTGTCAACAGATACGTGATAGTGAGTCGGGTTGGGTGGGCGCAACAGATGTCCAAGCATTGGTAGAGTTACTGCAAGAAGCTTTGCAAAATCCCGCAGAACGCCAACGAAGGGGATTAAACGCCCAAAAATATGCATTGGAAAATTTTAGCTGGGATGCGATCGCCAAGCAAACAATCCAAGCCTACAAAAAAATACTGGCAAACTAATTAATTTAACCCAACGCAGACAACAGCAGTTTTTGCCAAATAGGTGCTAGAACTGCTTTGACAACAATATCCGCAATCACAAAACCAATCCCAATTAACATATAAGTTTTTGGAAAGGGAGATTTAGGAACTTCGCCTCTGATGCGACTTACTAGATTTAAACCTAAAGCAGCTAAAGCCACCCCAGTGGCGATAAACCCGATTATCCGCAAAATTGACCACGGATACCACCCTAAAATAGCTGCTAACCAAGGTTTAGCACTAACTTTCACCAATTCTGCAACATAAAAATTCATGTAGTTCAGCATCCAAGTGCCGAATATCAATGCTGCACTACTTAAGGTGACAACGCAGAGAATACAAAAAATTCCATAGTGCAATAAATGCCCTGGTAAAAATAAACTGAGTGAACCTTCTGAACCTTCTCCCGTGCGAATCCAGTGGAACATCTCAGTAGTGTATGACTCTCCACGGAGGATGACTTTTGCGGCTGTTTCTGGCGCGATCGCTGTTGCTACAATTACAGCAATACTCTGCAAAACTCCCCACAATAACATCCACCAAAAAGCACTTTTATATTGTTGACGACGTACTTGTAAAAAGAAAATGGGATAGGGGATAGCAGCACCTAAAATCGGCATCAACCAGGGAACTCCAAAAACAAAACTTGCAGTTGTGCTGAGGATAACACCAATAACCAAAAAGATTAATATCATCATTATTTGAAAATTAAAAATTAATAAATATATTTGTGATCTTTCTTCTGACTAATTACTTTATGACAATTCAATTTGCAATAGCTTAGAAAATTCTCACAATATTACATCTATGCTAAGAAAGTTTCTTGTAATTCTGCAATAATGTGAAAATGTTGCAACTCAATAAGCCTAGATGTGCAATGGCTTTTAGTCAGCTATCGCCCTGATATTTGCAATTCTCTATGTAAAGAAAAACCTGTAGGAAAAACATATTAATTTAATACATATATGTGTAATATAGTCAATAGTTTTTCCTC
The DNA here is from genome assembly GCF_034531305.2 of Nostoc sp. ChiQUE02. Lineage (NCBI taxonomy): Bacteria > Bacillati > Cyanobacteriota > Cyanophyceae > Nostocales > Nostocaceae > Nostoc > Nostoc sp. ChiQUE02. The sequence continues at coordinate 74,137 of NZ_JAVRBN020000025.1, read as the reverse complement.
TCTTTATTCCTTTAATCTGAGAGTGTTGACAACTTAAAATTTTGTTTCAAACCGCTAAACTCCGATTGGGAAATCGGGGTTTTATGGCATGATGGCATACTAGAATATATATGCCTTTCTAACTACAGGGAATCTCACATGGCTCTCCGTCTAGGTGACACAGTACCCAACTTTACGCAAGCCTCAACACACGGCGACATCGATTTTTACCAATGGGCAGGTGACAGCTGGGTTGTGCTGTTCTCTCACCCTGCTGATTTTACACCTGTTTGCACAACAGAACTTGGCACAGTTGCCAAGCTAAAACCAGAATTTGACAAGCGCAATGTCAAAGCGATCGCACTCAGCGTTGATGATGTTGAATCCCACAAAGGCTGGGTGGGAGACATTGAAGAAACTCAAAGCACCACCCTTAACTACCCAATTTTGGCGGATGCGGATCGCAAGGTTTCTGACCTTTACGACATGATCCACCCGAATGCTAATGCAGCGGTGACAGTGCGATCGGTTTTCGTGATTGACCCCAACAAGAAACTCCGTCTCACTTTCACCTACCCTCCCAGTACGGGACGCAACTTTGATGAGCTATTGCGGGTGATTGATTCTCTGCAATTGACTGATAATTACAGTGTGGCAACACCAGCTGACTGGAAAGATGGAGAGGATGTTGTAATTGTCCCCTCACTTAAAGATCCAGAAGTACTTAAAGAGAAATTCCCCAAAGGTTACGAGGAAATCAAACCCTATCTGCGGATGACTCCTCAGCCTAACAAGTAAATCTGAAAATAATTTCGGATAAAATAGTAAAGGCGCAAAGTTATATCTTGGCGTCTTTTCTTATTTGCGTAAGAATCGTTATAGCGTTTTCGCCTCTAGTTGTTTAGTTTAGGGATTTCCAGAAATTAAATTATCCAATTTTAGAGCGAAGATGATGATCGGATTCTTCCTCCCCTGCTTCCCCTGCTCCCCCTGCTTACACAACGATGGGACATTTTATTTAGTTAGAAGTCCCTTAAACCTCTACCTCTGCATTTGATTCATCTTCACTTTGAGAAACTTTTTCTGGGCCGCACTGTACCGGGGTTACTCCTGTGCCTTGAGTCAGTCCGTGCTTAGTTGTGGTGTCGTATGCGTTGTTATCAGTATTTGCTTGGGTGTAAGTATCGTTAAAAATCTTGTCAGATGCTGAGGTTGTTTTACCAAGAAGCTTTTTGTGTAAATCTTTAAAAGCCTTCTCGTCAATACTAATGTGCCCATTTTCGTGCGTATCCAGAGCGCTATAAAACCTTGCCCATTCTTTTTTAACGGGTTCGCACTGTTGGTCGAGTTCAGTCCAGACAGGCATTGCTTTAGTTTCTGTTACTAGGACATTTGCCTCGTAGACAATTTCATCAGATTGATCTTCTGCTTGATAAGTTTTGACATCTTTTTCGGGGGCACAAGTAACACTGCCTGCTTCGCCCTTTCCTTGTGATGTTAGGTTTGTAATTGCTTCGGTAATATTTTTCCCAGAAGCGGTAATTGTGGCATTCTTTTTATCAATTTTGGTTGTACCTTTTTTGGGCGGCATACCACTAGATGTCTGTTCAACAGGGACTGGTGTTGTGGCTGTATCGCTTTGTTTGTGCACCTTACCTGTCTGCTGTACCACATGGGTTAACTCATGGGCTGTCAACTCGTTATTACCCGGTGATTTCCCTAAGCCAAAGTAAACATCAGTACCATAAGTAAATGCCTGCGCTCCCAACGACTCACTCATCTGCACAGCACTAGAGTCAGTATGTACTCGTACATTGCCAAAGTTATTACCAAAGCGTGGTTCCATAAAGTCTCGCACTTCGGCAGATAATGGACTTCCTCCACCCTTACTACTATTTAACTGACTCTCAATGTTATTCTCAGTCTGGATGCTGCCATCAGTAGCGGGCTGTAGTGACAGGTTAGTTTCTACTTCCTCTTCTTGCTCACAAGCTGCACATTTTCGTTGCATTATATCTGGTGAACCTATCCCATCCAGATTTATCTTTGGCTCAGGTCTAGCCAAGAGCATAATTTGGTTGTCAACCCAGTCGTCTGACTGCTGATAATGGTCTTTTGACTGGCTAACTGCAAGTTGCGGCTGTGGACAACGTAAAGATATGCGACTAATGTCGTGAACAAGAGGCTTTTCTTTGATAGCTTCTGGTTCTAATGATTGCTCATCAGCAGACTGGGCTTCTTGAAGGTCGCCTGCTATCTCAGTGACTGTTTCGAGTGGAGTATTATTTGTTGGTAAACCAAAACCACGTGTTGGATTGGCCAATGTGGGAATATTGGATGAGACAAGCGATGGATTCGTAAAATTTGATGTATCTGCGTTGTGTCCCTGAAAGGTGCGTAGATACGTACTCCTACGTTGAATTAAGCTACGCGGAGCGTCTCGCAGAGAAGCGGCTCGTCTTTGAACATCGCTCATCTCTCTATTCCTGCATTTTCTAGATTAATTAGCAAACCCTTTATCTTTGCATTCCAGTATCTTCTATCAAAGATTTAACTATTTTATTCACATACTTATATATAGACTTTAGTCTAACTTTTGCGATCAATTGTTAAACCGCACAAAATATAGGATAACTTCAAATCCACCCTAATCAATGACTTAAGCAGCTATTGTGTTTTGTGCAGTGAGTGTATTTATGCGTTTTTGCGTCTTTCTAGCTATTTGAACTATGCAACTTAAAAGCCCATCAGCTCACCATAATTAGGCGTTGTAGAACAGTGGGGTGAATTGAGGCAAGCGGGGGGGAATTTTAGAAGTTGCCAAATCATCCCGGTTTATCTGCAACGCCCATAATTATTAACTCCTTACTCCAACTGTTTGCCGTTCTCGCCGTGCGACTTCTGCACGTACTAAAGGAATGACATCACGCCCATAAGCGATCGCATCCTCTAGGGGATCAAAGCCCCGGATCAACAAGGTAGTCACACCTGCATCGTAATAATCAACTAAGGCCTCTGCCACTTGTTCTGGTGTACCCACTAGAGCTGTGGTGTTGCCTGCGGCACCAGTAGCTGCTGCGATCGGTGTCCATAGACGCTTATCGTACACCTCATTTTTTGCTGCAAAATCTAGCAGACGTTGTGACCCTACCGCCTGGGGTCTTGCTGGAGGAGCTATTTTCGCCCCTCCTCGCAACTCTAGAATTCGCGCTAAAATACTATGTGCTTTCTCCCAAGCCTGTTGTTCTGTAGCACCAAGAATCGGTCGCAGGGAGACGCTGAAGCGAACGGAACGACCGGGTGGCAAGGCAGCACGTACCTCTGCTATTCGCTCTTTAACTGCGGCAATTGGCTCACCCCACAAGGCGTAGACATTACTGTGTTTGGCTCCTACTTGTACAGCTGGCCCAGATGCACCACCAAAGTAAAGCGGGATGTAGGGCTTTTGCAGCGGCTTGATCGCAGAGAAAGCATCTTTGAGGCGGTAAAATTCACCTTCGTAATCAAAGGGAGTGTCGCTTGTCCAGATGCGACGAAGGATTTCTAAATATTCATCGGTGCGGCGGTAGCGACTGTCATGATCCAGCCAGTCGCCATCTTTTTGCTGGTCAGCATCACTGCCACCAGTAATGATATGTATTGCTATCCGACCGTTAGTAAAATGGTCAAGGGTAGCTGCCTTACGAGCTGCCAGAGTTGGTGCCACAAAACCCGGACGATGAGCAATCAAAAAGCCCAATCGCTCGGTTGCTGAAGCAGCGAAACTAGCAACAGTCAAACCATCAGGGCTACTAGAACTATAGCCAATCAATACTTTGTCAAAGCCTCCTTCTTCATGGGCTTTGGCAAATTCACGAACATAAGCTGGATCAATGATGTCATCGCTCAGAGTACCTGGTGTACTATTTAATTCCGAAACAGGTTTTGTCCGGATCAATCCAATAAATTCAACTGGCATAATTAATTGTCCTGAAAATGTTGGGAAGTAGAGGGAGCAGAGGGAGCAGAGGGAGCGTTAGCAACAAACAAGAGCATCAAAGTTTGTCTATAGACATCGCTTCACCATTCAACTAGTGACACAACAAATGATTTATGGTTATGCCTCGTTGGCGATCGCAGTTTTAATCGCTGCAAATTATTTATTGTTCAATCATGTTCAGTGGACAACCCTACAAATAACTTTTGGCTGATAGCTGTAAATACGTTACTAATTACCTAGTTACAACAAATTTCTTAACTAGAGTGGTGATATTGTCAAATAAACTACGGTAAGTCAATCGATTTATAGTAATTTAAATTATAAATGAAGGTATCACAGTTCATTTAAATAAGCAAGCTCAATATGGAGTTCTGCTGAAAAATATACTTGAGGAGAGTGTTATCTATCTTCTATGAAAATTTTCGCGATTCGTTAAGCTGTGGAGCGATCGCTTAATCCTCTAGTTAGCTTGCTCTGTGAAAGCTTTTTGTATGATACTCAGGTCAAGTAAACAATCTACTTACTAAATTTTAGCAAGAATCATTTGGGCAGCAGCTTCATCGGTAATCAGTCCTGTAATCAACTTGCCATGCAGAGCAGCTAAAATAGCCTCCGCCTTTTTCACACCGCCTGCTACACCAATGATGAGTCGATGAGCCGATTGTTCGAGCGCTACACTGGCAACCCGACTGTTTGTCCCTTCTTGCAGCAATACTCCAAGATGGTTGTAAGCCCAACCTGCAATTTCTCCTACTGCTCCCAGTTCAATCAATTCAGCCACCTCATCGTCATTGATAAAGCCGTCTTGATGTAACGGAGCATTCCAGGCAATGTGACTAATTCCGACAAACGTTGCTTTGGCTTGCTCGGCAAGAGTTTTGACAGCGATAAACGATCGCTGAGTTTGCAATAGTTCTCGTTCTTCAATGCTAGTAGCGACAACCGGAGTCGGCACTGGGTAAGCTTGGGAACCGACGCGATCGGATAAATGCATAACTACTTCGTGACGACCTGCACGCCCAGAATGAGACATATTCCCAATAATTGAAACAATCTTATGTTGGGGTTGGTTCATTGAGGGTATCTGCTCTACCATTGCTCGCAATGTGCGACCTGACGAAAACGCCAGTATACTTGGCGTTTTAGCCATCAGGTAAGCCTCTAGGTGGGTGGCAGCACATACACCAATTCCGTATAATGTATCACCACTGCCTGCATCAGTTGGTACTACTTCACAAAGTGACAGAGCAAAGCGATCGCGTAACGACTCAGCCAAAGCAATGCATTCACTCAGGGGATGATCGAGTCGAAATTTAATCAATTTTTCACTGACCGCCAGTGCCACTAAGCGTTGTGCAGCTTGCCGAGACACATTGAGCTTGACGGCAATTTCTTCTTGCGTATTACCAGCGATGTAATAGAGCCAAGCAGCATGAGCAGCCAAGTCTAATTTGCGCGCCCGAAGGGGGGTGGCATCGCGCCGCTCTAAAAAAGGTTGTCCCATATACTACCTGCAAAAACTATGTATCTATCAAAGGTATGATTGCATTTTACCGAGTATATGCCCAAAGATATAATCTTTGCTCAATTATTTTTAAATTTCTATTCTCCCCCAGTAACCTCCAAGTTAAACCCAGTAATGTAGCTTGCCTCTTCGCTCATCAGAAACGCTACTCCATTTGCCACCTCTTCCAGGCTTCCTAAACGTCGCATTGGCACTGAATCGATCATCTGTTGCTCAACCACTTTGGGATCGGCATCAAAGTATTGCGATCCCACTGCTGCTTGTAATTCGGTTTGCCGCGTCCACATAAAACCAGGGCCAATCAACGCAGGGGAGAGCGCATTTACCCGAATGCCGTAAGGAGCCAAGTCTTTCGCTGCCGTCTGAGTAATTCCAATGACAGCAAACTTAGAAGCGGCATAAGCTAACATATTCGGCGGCCCGACTACGCCTGCATAACTCGCCATGTTGACGATCGCGCCTCCACCTGCATCGCGTAGTTGTTGTGCAGCCGCCTTGAGAATATGAAAAACGCCAACAACGTTAATGTCAATCACCTTTTGAAAGTCGTCTTCAGGATATTCGTCAGTCTTGGCAAACACTCCTTGATAACCCGCATTATTAAATACATAGTCGATCCGCCCAAGCTGCTTTACAGCACCAGTAAAAGCTTTGGCAACATCATCACTAGCTGTAACATCACAGCGAAACGTACTGACTGGAACGTTGTAATCTTTTAGTTCCCCAGCCACATCTGCCATCTTCGGTTCATTCAAATCTAGCAGCGCTACACCTGCGCCATTAGCAGCAAAACGGTGTGCAGTTGCCTTGCCAATATCTCCTGCACCGCCAGTAATCAGGATGGTCTTACCTGCAAACTGATAGGTTGCTTTTGCCGTCATATTTTTAACCTTTTATTGAAGAATTGTTGCAAATGCCCGTGATTTAAATGAGATTGGTATGATTTCTATTATTGAGCTTTTGCCCCAAATTAGAGCATAAAATCAAAAATTTATTTCGTTCGGTTTTTTACTTTAAAGGAGTCATGCGATGCGTATCCCCCGCTTCGCTAAAGTGCTGGTTGCATTTCTCGCTGGAGTGATGCTGGTGCAACTTCTACACGCTTGTTCACCACAATCGCAAGCCGCAGAGAAAACTAGACTGACGATCGCCACTGTTAATAATGGCGACATGGTGGTGATGCAAGGGCTTTCTCGCAAATTTGAGTCAGCTAATCCTGATATTCAACTCCGGTGGGTTGTACTGGAAGAAAATGTGTTGCGCCAACGCACAACTACAGATGTTGCTAGTCAAGGTGGGCAATTTGATGTCATGACCATTGGTTCTTATAAAACACCAATCTGGGCTAGACGGGATTGGTTAAGACCTTTGGATCTAGGCGCAAACTATGACGTAAATGACTTGCTTAAACCCATACGAGAAGGACTTTCCAATAACGGCAAACTCTATGCCGTGCCATTCTATGGGGAAAGTTCCATGCTGTACTACCGCAAAGACTTGTTTGAAAAAGCCGGGATTACGGTTCCTCAACAGCCAACTTATCCCCAGATGAGAGAATGGGCAAGCAAAATCCACGACCCAGCGCATGGGGTTTATGGGGTTTGCCTGCGTGGAAAACCCGGTTGGGGTGAAAACATGGCATTTGTTTCCACCTTGGTCAACACTTATGGTGGACGGTGGTTTGACATGAAGTGGCAACCGACGATCAATACTCCAGCTTGGAAAGAGGCGATCGCCTTTTATGTCGATCTGCTCAACAAATATGGGCCGCCAGGAGCCAGTTCCAATGGATTTAACGAGAATCTGGCATTATTCTCAACAGGCAAATGCGGTATGTGGGTAGATGCAACTGTTGCCGCGGGGTTGTTATCCAATCCGAAAGAATCCCAAGTTTATAACAAAGTTGGCTTTGCTCGTGCGCCAATTGAAAAATATCCCAACGGATCAAATTGGCTTTGGGCTTGGGCGCTAGCGGTTCCAAAAACCTCAAAATCACCCGAAGCCGCGCAAAAATTCGTTGCTTGGGCAACATCAAAAGAATACATTCAACTGGTTGCTAAGGAAAATGGCTGGGTTGCTGTACCACCAGGAACTCGGACTTCCACTTATGAGAATCCCAACTATCGAAAAGCTGCACCCTTTGCAGAAATCGTGCTGGCAGCAATCCAATCTGCTGATGTTACCCGTCCATCTGCACAACCAACTCCTTATAAGGGAGTTCAATACGTTGATATTCCAGAATTTCAGGCGATTGGTTCTTCAGTCGGACAAACCTTGGCGGCGGCGTTGACCAATCGAACTTCGGTAGATCAAGCGTTGCAGCAATCGCAGAAATCAACTGAACGTTTCATGAAACACACGGGTTATATCGAATGAAAAGAATTCCTTCTGTGTCTCTGTGGTTAAAAACGAACCGCATTCGCGTTAGCGTCTCCCCTTCTCCCAAAGGGAGAGGCTAACGCCAAGGGAGAAGGACACAAAGGGCACGAAGGAAAGAAAGTTTCAGAAAGATTTTGGGTAAGTGCTGTTATTTTGAATTTTGAATTGCTTATGTCTTCTTCATTAGCGGTAAAACCTCAATCCGAAACGCCACCACCCGTCAAGCAACGGACTACGCGGCAAGTGTCAACCTTACCTCTGGTTGCGCCTTCGGTCGTTCTCCTACTGCTGTGGATGATTGTGCCTCTGGTGATGACTATATGGTTTTCCTTTCAGCGTTATAACTTGCTGAATCCAGATGCACGCAAATTCATCGGGATTGAAAATTTCACTTTCATCCTCAGTGACTCAGCTTTATGGACATCGATCGCCATCACAATAGTTTTGGTTGTTTCCGTTCTAGCAATCACAATTGGTCTGGGTACATTACTAGCAGTACTATTTGACCAAGACTTTTATGGTCGTGGAGTGGCGCGGGTATTAGCAATCTCCCCATTTTTTGTTATGCCCACAGTTAGCGCCCTAATTTGGAAAAATATGCTGATGCATCCAGTGAATGGGCTGTTTGCTCAAATTACTAGAGGTTTGGGTTTAGGGGCGATCGATTGGTTTGCCAGCGTTCCATTACTTGCCATCATTATTATTGTGTCCTGGGAATGGCTGCCTTTTGCCCTGCTGATTTTGTTGACTGCAATTCAGTCACTCGATCGCGATCAGTTAGAAGCAGCGCGAATGGATGGGGCAAATGCGATCGCTCTATTTCGTTTTGTCATGCTACCGCATCTAAGCCGCGCCATTTCTGTGGTTGCCATGATTGAGACAATTTTCTTTCTGACAATCTTTGCCGAAATCTTTGTTACCACAGGCGGCGGGCCAGGACTTGCAACCACTAACCTGGCTTATTACATCTTCTTAAAAGCCTTGCTCGAATTCGATGTCGGCGGTGCTTCAGCCGGTGGATTAATTGCCGTAATTCTTGCCAACATCGTGGCAATCTTTTTGATGCGTAGTGTTGCTCGTAATTTGGATACCTAACATGGCACGTAAAACCTCAAAGATTTGGCTATGGACATTGCTTGGCTGGCTTGCCGCTTGCATCTTGTTTTTCCCAATTTTTTGGATGTTTATCACCAGTTTCAAAACGGAAGTAGCGGCAGTTTCAACTCCCCCGCAGTTATTTTTCCGCCCGACATTGGAGAACTATGTTGCGATCCAAGACCGGGCAAATTATTTCAATTATGCGTTTAACAGCGTAGCAATTTCCCTCGGAGCGACTATACTCGCGCTGCTGCTTGCCGTACCTGCCGCCTACGCAATGGCATTCTTCCCAACCAAACGCACCAAGGGCACTTTACTCTGGATGCTGTCCACCAAAATGCTGCCACCTGTGGGCGTGCTAGTGCCGATCTACATTTTGTGTCGCAACGCCGGGTTGCTGGATACTCGCATCGGTTTGATTATTATTTATACTCTGATTAATTTGCCAATTGTCGTCTGGATGATTTACAGCTTCTTCAAGGAAGTTCCCAAAGAAATACTCGAAGCCGATCGCATGGATGGAGCAACCACTCAGCAAGAACTTGTGCATGTGTTGTTGCCATTGGCAGTGCCGGGAATTGCATCCACAGCCTTGCTTTCGATTATTTTGTCATGGAACGAAGCATTTTGGAGCTTTAACTTGACAACAGCAGATGCAGCGCCGCTCACAGCCTTTATTGCTTCATTTTCCAGCCCTCAAGGATTATTCTGGGCAAAACTTTCGGCAGCATCAACATTAGCGATCGCACCCATCCTCATCTTCGGCTGGCTGAGTCAACGGCAATTAGTCCGGGGTCTAACCTTCGGTGCGGTGAAGTAGAAGGCAGGAGGCAGGAGGCAGGAGGCAGGAGGCAGGAGGCAGAAGGTATTAAAACAAACTCTTGTGTTCCTCGTTGCACCTCTACGTCTGTGCGTGAGAAAAAACTTAAACTCATTAATGGAAACAATTTATGTCAACAGTTGCTTTAAGAAATATCCATAAAACTTACGCCGACACAGAGATTATCAAAGGCATCGATCTCGATATCAGCGATCGCGAATTCGTCGTCTTCGTCGGCCCCTCCGGCTGTGGAAAATCAACCTTACTCCGGATGATTGCTGGACTAGAAGAAATTTCCTCCGGCGATTTACTCATTGATGGACAAAAAGTCAACGATGTGCCACCCGATAAGCGTGGTTTAGCAATGGTGTTTCAAACTTATGCCTTATATCCCCACATGACAGTGGCAGAAAATATGGCCTTTAGCCTCCGGCTTGCGGGTATGCAGAAAGCCCAACGTTATGAAAAAGCGCGTGAAGTCGCTCGTATTCTGCAATTAGAGCCACTTTTGAACCGGAAGCCCAAAGAACTATCAGGAGGGCAACGCCAAAGGGTAGCGATCGGTCGTGCTTTGGTACGTAATCCCAAAGTATTCTTATTTGATGAGCTACTGTCCAACCTAGATGCTTCATTGCGGGTGCAGATGCGAATTGAGCTTGCCAGTTTACACGACAGCCTGCAAGCCACCATGATTTATGTTACCCACGATCAAGTTGAGGCAATGACCCTCGCCGACAAAATTGTGGTGTTGCAGGGCGGCATCATCGAACAAATGGGTTCTCCCCTGGAACTGTACCATCATCCCCGCAATCCATTCGTTGCCGGATTTATTGGCTCACCGAAAATGAACTTTGTCTCAGTCACGGTGTCAGCCGTCAATGACTCTGGGGCAACAGTTAGACTACCTGGTGACGCAACCGTAACGATTCCGGTGAAGCCCAAAACCTTGTCAGTTGGGGATAGAGCAACATTAGGGATTCGTCCCGAACATCTGCTACTTGATCGCAATAACCCAAGCGTGAATGGCGAAGTCTTAGTCGTAGAACGATTGGGCGGAGAAACCTTTCTCTACATCAAAATTGCCGGTGGCGAAACCATAGTTGTGCAAACAGACGGAGATAATCCAGCCAAAATGCACGATTACGTTCCTATTTACATTAACGGTGAGCTTTGCCATTTGTTCGATCAGAACGGTGAAGCCATCCCCAAAGTTCATCGTCACCACCTCACCCAGAATGAATCCCATGAACAGCAATATCAGCACAGGATCAGCAATCAAGCTGAATGAAGCATCTCTATCTCAGTTAGGCAATAACGTTCGCGTACCCAATTACGATCGCCATCAAATTACTAACGGTATTGTCCATATCAGTGTGGGTGGGTTCCATCGCGCACATCAGGCATTATACCTGGACAATTACTTTCATCAAAATCCCGATAGCGAATGGGGAATCTGCGGGGTTGGGCTACTAGAATTCGACAAACGGATGCGGGATGCACTGAACTCTCAAGATTGTTTGTATACCTTAGTTGAAAGGTCACCAGAAGGCGATCGCGCTCGTGTGATTGGAGCAATTACAGAATATCTGTTTGCCCCAGATAACCGCCAAGCAGTAATTGACACCTTAGCAGATCCCAAATGCCGCATCGTCACCCTTACCATTACCGAAGGAGGCTACTACTATATTGAAGGTAGCGGTGAATTTGATGCTAATCACCCAACAATTCAGTACGATTTGCAGCATCCTGATGAACCAATTGGAGTATATGGCTTTTTGACAGCAGCCCTTAATCGCCGCCGTCAACAAGGAATAGCACCGTTCACCGTGTTGTCCTGCGACAATCTCCAAGGTAACGGAAACATTGCCCGCAAAATGTTAACCGCATTTGCCCAAATGCAGAACCCGGAATTGGGGCATTGGGTTGCCGAACAGGTAGCCTTCCCCAACTGCATGGTCGATCGCATTACTCCCGCCACAACCCCAGCAGATATCAAAATGGTGGCGGAACAGTTTAATATCGATGATGCCTTTCCAGTCGTCGCTGAACCCTTCCTTCAGTGGGTAATCGAAGACAATTTCAGCGCAGGTAGACCCGATTGGGAAGACGTTGGCGTGCAGATGACCAGCGATGTTCATCCCTACGAAATGATGAAAATCCGACTGCTCAACGCCAGTCATTTGTTGATTGGCTATCTTGGCTCCTTGGCAGGTTACACCTATGTTCATGAGGTTATGGCAGATCCATTAATCCGACAAGCTGTTGATCGTTTGATGGCAGAAGTTACGCCCACACTTCAACCTGTACCTGGAATTGATTTAGATAACTATAAAAAGACCTTAATTGAACGCTTTGCCAATCCCAAGATTCGGGATCAACTCCCGCGTCTTTGCCTCAATAGCTCCGCTAAAATGCCAAAATTTGTTCTCGGCTCAGTCCGTGACGCGCTGCGCCAAGGAGGGGCAATTGACTACATGAGCCTAACAGTTGCAGCTTGGTTCCGTTACCTCAATGGACAGGATGACCAAGGTAACGCCATTGCCATTGATGATCCAATAGCAGGTACTCTGACTCAACTAGCTCGTACCAGTGGCTCTGATGCCAAACCATTGCTTAACCTAACTGAGATTTTTGGCGATTTATCGCAGTCGTCGCCTTTTGTTGAGTCAGTCACCAAGCATTTAGGCAGATTGTATGAGTTTGGAGCAAAAAAAACATTAGTCAAAACTTAACTGGAAAGTGAAAGCTGCGACTTTTGAAGGCGGAAGTTTCATTTCCGCCTTCTGAATCTTAAGAATTTGGAGGGGCAATTGACTTTTTTTTAATTAATTTTGTGTACAAGCCCCCACCCTGACGCTCGCGGACTCGCTAACGCTACGCTATCGGGAATTAAAAATGCAAAATTAAGATTTGTTTATTCAATTTTTAATTCATAATTTTTAATTTTTAATTTTTAATTGGAGTGAAGCGACTTGACTGACATCGTAGTTGGCTTAGACTTGGGTACAGGAGGAGTACGGGCGATCGCATTTTTAATTCATAATTTTTAATTTTTAATTTTTAATTGGAGTGAAGCGACTTGACTGACATCGTAGTTGGCTTAGACTTGGGTACAGGAGGAGTACGGGCGATCGCAGTTAATCTCCAAGGGCAAATTATCGCTCAGGCAACCAGAAGCTATCCCCTGTTAACTCCACAACCTGGTTGGACGGAGCAGAACTCATCGGATTGGGTCAAAGCAAGTTTGGATGCTCTGTTTGATGTCACTCAACAGCTAAATGGACATCGTGCGATGTCTGGCGACAAGCCGCTGCGCGTCTACGCCCTCGGTTTGTCTGGACAAATGCATGGTATGGTTACTCTCGACGCGGATGGCAAAGCGATTAGACCGGCAATTTTATGGAATGATCAGCGCACAGGTAAAGCTGTTGCTGAGATTGAAGCCGCTATACCCCGGCAGGAGTTGATCCAGCGCACTGGAAATCCGGCAATTACAGGGTTTCAACTGCCGAAGCTCTTATGGTTGCGGACTGAAGAACCACAAGCTTATGCTCGGCTGTGGCAGATTCTTTTACCAAAAGATTATTTGGGATATGTGCTAACTGGCGAAGCAGTAACAGAACCGTCTGATGCCTCTGGTATTGGCTGTCTAAATCTGGCGAATCGGCAATGGGATACAAATATTCTCCATACTCTTAATATTAATCCAGCGTTGTTTCCTCCGGTAATCGAATCTACCGCGATCGCTGGACGGCTAAAATCAGAAATAGCTGCCCGTGTGGGATTACCTGTGGGATTACCTGTGGTTGCAGGTGGAGGTGATAATGCCGCAGCAGCCATCGGTTTGGGCATCTCATCAAGCAACCTGAGCCGGGGTAGTTTGAGTATTGGCACATCGGGAGTTATCTTTGCACCATGCGATCGCCCAATTCCCGATCCAGAAGGTCGGGTACATTTGTTCTGCCATGTGGATGGTGGCTATCATCTGCTGGGAGTGACGCTAGCAGCAGGTGGTTCTCTGCGTTGGTATCGAGATACATTTGCACCGCAGATATCCTACACCGATTTGATGGATATGGCAGAGCGATCGCAGCCTGGGGCGCGTGGTGTGCTATTTCTACCCCACCTCGCAGGAGAACGCAGTCCCCACCTCGATCCAGATACTCGCGGTGCTTTGGTGAATTTGTCATTAGCTCATACACAAGCAGATATAACTCGTGCAGTTCTGGAGGGGGTTGCATTTAGCTTACGCGAGGCATTGGAGGTAATTAGTGCGATCGCTCCACTAGATCAACTATTAGCAACGGGTGGAGGCGCACGCTCTCACATCTGGTTACGAATTTTGGCAGATGTTTTGCAAACAGAACTCATTGCTCCCAAAGCCGAAGAAGGAGCTGCTTACGGAGCTGCTATTTTGGCAATGGTGGGAGTTGGTGCTTACCCCGATTTAGAAACTGCACTCAAGATATTCGAGCAGGATAGTCATGTAGTACAGCCGCAGGCAAATCCTTTATATGAAGCAGGGTTTCAGCGCTACAAGCTACTTTACGATACCCTGAAAGCTGTTCGTTGACAGAACACCATTCAATACTTCTTGATTAAACTCTAGGCAGTGCTGAGAACGGAAAATTTAAGGGGTTAACTAACCCTCATGTATGGCTCATTTTGGCATTTTTGCCAAAATTTTTGTAAGCTCTCCTTTTGGCAAAGGTATTGGGTTTTACTCTTTGCTTACTAACTGGGTTTCTTCAGGTAATAGGAAAGTTTCTTCTTGAGTCTGATTGCCTACGACAGTGGGTTGAGTCAGGTTTGGTTTGATAATTATACTGACACCAATTGACCAAGCGATCGCCACCATCCAACCGGCGAGAATATCACTGGGGAAATGCACCCCCAGGTAAAGGCGAGTCCAAGCAATCACTAAGACATATAAGCTACCACCAGCGAGAATTAACCAACGCCAGGAGGTAGCCCAAATTAAAATTAGCAAGATACAGACTAGTGTCATACTCATCGTTGCATGACCGCTAGGAAAGGCAAAAGTAGACTTCTCCAGTGCAAGAGATAGCCATATTTGAGGACGTAATCGATGTAGTAATATCTTGCCCGTATGGTTAATAATAATACTTCCCACTGTAGTGGTGAGTAAGTAAGCTAGCGATCGCCAGCGTTTGCGCTGCCATAGTATGATGGCAACAATACTGAGAATAGGGATCACCATATCTAATCCCAAGTTGGTTACCGCTACAGCCATCACATCTAATTTTGGTTGTGCTGTAGAGTGAATTGTCAACAGAATTGGTAAATCCCAGGGGAAACCTGCTTCATACTGCCATAGCTTTGCTACTAGTAACTCAAATATCTGCAATGGTAAATATACACCGATGAAAAGGATAAAGAGCGATCGCCAATGGGCAATCAATAGGTTTTGAATAAAGGAAATCGGCGACTGACTTTTTTTCTTAGTCTCTTTCAAGCTGGTCATAATGATTTATTTGATGAAGTCAAATTAAACATCAACTTGGTAGGGGGAATATTTGTCAATGCGTAAGTTCTAGTCTCGTCAGATTTCTGGAAAAATGAGAGTTGGGGATTTCCGCAAGTTAAAACACTTAACCATCGCTTAAAGGTGTAATTTGGAAATCTTCGAAAACCACTTGAAAACCTTCTCGTTCAGGTGACGCACACATCGGGCCAACTTGTACAGTTTTTGCTTCAGTCAAATAAAGCAATCTAATCATTATGTAATGTTCACCATCGAGGGAATATTTTACCTCTACAGCGCCTCCTGTTCGTTCCAACCTTAACCACAAGGAAGTTGGGTTTTGAGGTAGTTGTACCACAGACCAGTCAGAATATTCCCGCGTAACTACAACACTGGCGTATTGCACATCTTCTACAAATTCAATTCCACTTTTTAACCATGTCAGATCGTTTTCGCGGATCATCAACCCTGCTTGGTCGTAAAGCACCTCATACTTGCCGATGATTTTCACGTCAGCCCTAAAATCACCTGTGACTTCTTGATAATAAAAGTGTCCGCTGTCGCGAATAAAACCGTAATGAGTTTTGCGCCAAAAATCTGTGTTAAGACCTGAAGTTACAGTCAGTGTATGCCCTTGGTGTTTCCAAGCAGGCGGTTCATTAAGCCATTTTTCCATATCAATCTTTAGATGTACTTGTACTTTTATTTTACATATAGCAATCTTAAATCATTTGTGATTTACATAATCGCTCAGACGGTTATAAATATTTTATTTTTAGTTTCAGTATTTTCTCACGTTTCACTTCAGATTGCCATATAGTTTGATATTGCATTATGTGCAAGATATCAGATATGCGAGTATGATGAACCTCTCACAATATATTAAAGTAACACATTGACTTTTTAAACCTTAGTGTGTTGTTTAGTGATTATATAATATTTGAATTCTGGGAGCTAAAAACATTAATTAACTGGTAATATAATCTCATTTTATAAAAGTTTACTTAAAATAACTTATGGGAGCTTCATTCGATTGTTTAATTAAAAAATTATATAAAATACCTTTTTCAAATAATTCAATTGCTGACTCATAAATTGGCTTAAACTCAAACACTTGGCCACTAATAGTTAAAGGTTTACTTCTGCGAAATAGCTGACCATTTTTTTCTTGCAACAAAATAATATCATGGCTATCAATAAGACGGGGAGCCTCCCATTTAAGAAAATATTCAAAGGACTTGCTCTTAGGATCGAAATCGAATTTTCCTTGATTTATTATTGTGTCCTGCCAGTTTTGACTCAATCTATATACTTTAGGATAAAATGTGTACTTTCGCCAAAAGTACCATCTTGGTTTATCCTCAGTTTGAGGTAATTCATCAAGACGCTCCCAAGTTTTAGGAAATTTATAAATTTGCCTCAACGTTATTGGAGTACCCCACTGAATAAAAGAGTGTAAATGCTTTCCAGTATTTATATCAGGGGCATCAACTAAAATTATTGTGTCTGGCTCAATATCTGGACAGAGGTGTATGATGTCAGTCCAAAAAGCTCGTTGATATTCCCAAGTCATCTGATTTTCTTGCTGTACGGTTAAGCCAAACCCTACTAATAAGGAGAAAAAGACAGCCAACCCCGCATTAGCTAGATTTCTTGCCAGATTGTTATTATTGAATAGATTAATAATCAGATAACAGAGCAAACCAATAAGGATTGAAGCTCCTAAAGCTGCCGTCATATGCACCCGCGAACCACGTCCATTAATTTCAGTGGCTACACGAGTAAAAAATAGAGGATAAGATAAAACTAATAACGTTAATCCCAAGAATGTTAACTTTTTAATTGATGATAAAATCAGGGTATTATCGTTTGCATCAAAATCCTCTTTAGCTTCAATTTTCAGATTAGATAAAAGTAGAATAAATCCAAGAATAGATAAAGGTACAAAGACCAATAACTCTCCTTTTAAATTGAGTAGAGTTTGAGCAGGGCGATAGAAAAACATACTCAAACTTATAAAAGGCCCGATGACCATTTGACGGATGGGCGTGAAAATAGATGTAAGAATATTTAATTCATCAATTCTGCCTTCACCTGTTATCTTCCGCACAATTACAATTGTGGCTAACATAGCTGCCAAAATTAGGATATGTCTGATCATCTCCTTGAGTAAGCTTTTGTCCCAGTGATTTTTAAATAACGGAGCAGTAACAAAAAGAGGCAACATAGTTTCATAGCATAAAATAGATGCAAAAATCAGCAAGTATGATAATAATTTTTTATTGAATAGATAAAACAGAAATGCTAGCAATAAAAATGTTAAAGATGAATAAAGAGATATATGAGTTAGATAAGCGTGATTAGTGTCTGCTGGAAATAGAGTAAAAGCTAGAGTTCCTGTCACAATAAAAATCGGTTGATTCCAAATAGACTTTAGAAACCAGCAAAACAAAATATTGTTGATTAAAATTACAAGATAATTTATTAAGTAGAGAACTCTGAAATCTTCAATTAATTTACCTAAAAAACCGACTGAAAACTCAATAATATAAAGAAGAGGACGACCTTCGGTTGAACTATAATTTAGAATATGCCATTTAAAAAATTCACTAAAATCAACCACATTCATAGACATTGGTTGAGCTATTAAAAAATAATCATCTTCATATAAACCTAAATTTTGATAGTGCCAGAAGTGAGCTATAAAAGTAATAATAGCTAAAATAAAAATGTACCTACCTAAATTATTTGGGAATACCATAAAATATAATTCCTAAACTTATTTATTTTTAATTGTTACAGTCTGTGCAGCTAAGGTCACGCGCTGCGTTATGCCTCTCGACAGCACGCTCAACTAGATCAAGTCGCTCCTTCCAGGGATCTGCTGCCATTACTGAACCGCCATTAGGCGTGAACCTCATCAGGTCAAATTTGCCTGGGTCGTATGTTGACCAGTTTGGCAACCCCGATCCGTTGGGATTACCAAACTTCGCAAAATTGGCAAAGTAGGTGTGAAACATCTGCGCCATTGTCCGATCTTTCTCAGTTACGTCCTTGCCATAGCAGGCATCCAATGTCATGAAAAGGTAGGGCTGTTCGCTGCCGTGGTCGGCATCTTTCACCTTTGGACGTAACGATTCAGCAACATAACCAAAGCGGTAGAGCCAAACGGGATTGCCCGCCGCCACCATCTGTTTAGCGACGAAGCGGGCGGGTTCGTGCATCGTCATATCGATCGCAATGGTTTGTAATATCTCAGACGGTTGCAGTTTTCCTCTGAGGTTGTAGAGGACACGTGCCTTATCGGCATCTACTCCGAAGTACGAAAGGGGATTCTCCCTGGACGGCGGATAGGTTATGGGTAGCTCCTGACTGGTGCTTCCAATAAGAAGCGGAACCTTTGCCGCCTCGCCCCGCCGCAAAATCTCTTCTGGAGTGGCAGTTACAATGCTTCCGTCAAAGATAATACCGCCTGCATAGGTTGGCGGTTCCGCCAGGAAAGTTACCATATTCATGTCGCCATTCACAACCTCCGCAGGCAGTGCCCGCAATGCCTTAAGGGCTACCGCTCCAGTACCAGTGATGCCGACACTCTTGGCGAACTCAATTCCGCTTTGCTCGGCGGCGGGCTGCTCTGGGGTACTTTCGCTCAACTTCCGCTCACCTACTAAATAGGTGCGTCCTCCACCTGACAAGACGATGGCACGCTGGAAAAGACCTCTTGCCTCTGGCGAAATTAGATGGTGAATCACCGAAATGCCCCCCGCTGATTCCCCCATAATCGTGACCTGGTTAGGATCTCCAGCGAATGCGGCAATGTTGCGCTGTACCCAACGCAGTGCCGCAAGTTGATCGAGCAAGGCGTAGTTGCCGAGCCGGCCTTCCTTAGCGGCGGTGAGGGCAGGATGGGCGAAAAAGCCCAGGCGACCCAGGCGATAGTTGAAGCTAACTACAACAAGTCCTTGCTGGGCAAAGGCACTGCCATCAAAAATTGCGCTTGCGGAACTGTCATCGAGAAAGCCGCCACCATGAATCCAGATCAGGACTGGCAGTTTTTTGGACGATGGGTTGCCTACGGGTCGCCACACATTCAGCACTAGGCAGTCTTCGGAGGTCTTACCGCCATTCATGGATGCGTAGACCGGAAACGGTTTATGAATACAGTCGTTGCCGTAGGCTATAGCCTTACGCACACCTTTCCAGGATTTAACAGGTTGAGGCGATCGCCATCGTAGGTTTCCGACTGGTGGCGCGGCATAGGGAATTCCCTTGAAGGACAGGATATCATCCGATATCGTTCCTTCGATCGTGCCAGTGTCAATATTCACCGTATTTTGTTTAATTAAATAATTATGTAAGATACCTTTTTTAAAAGACTGAAGTGTTGACTCAGAAACAGATTTAAACTCAAACACTTGATTTTCAATAGTTAGAGGTTCACTTCTGCGGAACAATTGTCCGTTTTTTTCCTCATTCATAGACACTGTCTGAGATATTAAAAAAATATTATCTTCATATAATTCTAAATTTTGATAATGCCAAAAGTGCGTGATAACAATCATAGCTACAATAACAATGTATTTATTCAATTGTTTTAGCAATATCATAGATATATAAGTTATAAGCTTATTTCTTTTGAAATATTAGTTTTTATTGTCGTTTTCTAGTTAGTTTCATCAATAAGCTGATGTAGCAACTAAACTAGCTATTGGCTCTTCAGTTAATTCATTCCTTTGAGCTAAGAGTAAGAGCGACACTCCAAATGGTAGAAATAGGCGTCCTATTAAATAACGCTCTATACCAAATAAGAAGGTTAACATTTGATTGACTAACTTTGGTGGCATGGATTGTTCATTACCTCCTTTATTAAACAAACCTTGCACTAATCTGACTCCAGCAATTAAAGGAAATAATACAAAATTAAAATAACTAACAAAATGTACATGATAGCCAGTATCCCCAACAATTTGCCGCAAATTGTGTAGCATATATCTACGTTTATGATGAAGGAGATCATCATGTTTAGACCAAAGCCAAGGATAAGCAGGAACAGTAATTAACAACCAGCCAGAAGGCTTTAGTTTTGCAGACAAAGCTTGCAAAGATGCAGTATCTTCTTCCACATGCTCCAAAACATCTAGTAGTACGATTAGATCAAACTTTTTATCAGCGAATGGAATATCATTTGGTAAGAAACCCGGCTGAATTTCTCCTAGTTGAAGGTCACTTGCAAAAGTTCGTGCTGCTTCATTTAATTCCATAGCATAGACTTGCCCATGACGACTTAGCATAGCTAAGTTACCTCCAGTCCCACACCCTGCTTCAAAAATTTCTGCATCTGCTGGTAAATTCAACTTCCTGATAACTTCTTCAATGATTGAGCGCCGTGCAACAAACCACCAATGTTTATCTTCGACTTCCATCATTTGCTGGTACATTTGAAAATCCATCGCTATTTATACCTCATTTGTATTGATGCTTTTATGATGTTTGATAAAGTTGAGATATGCATCTCAATTTAAAAGTCAATTAATTGGGATATCTATGAAAATCATTAACATTCGCTTTTTGATGTCAAGGATGTTTTGATATCTTCGATATCAGATGAATTCAATTCTGTTTGTGTATCATTGTCACCTTTAAACACAAGGCGATCGCTCATAATATAGTTGAGACTTGCACCAAATAAGCCTCCAGCCAATGTATTTATTTTATGATCAATACTGAAACAGTCTAAGAGGGGAAATAGAAAAAAGATGCGAGCAACTACTGCACTCCCCGCCGCTACATGAAACATAGGAAGTTGCTTAAATAAAACTTCTCTAATCTCCCATTTGCCCTCTGTCCATACCCAAATGCGGTAAATAAAAAAACTCAATAACACAGAGAGTTCAATTGATACAGCATTGGCTATATTGTGTAACAGAGGAGTATTCCACCCCCACCAGTCAACCAGCAGAAAAATCAAGACTATATTAAAGCAGGTTGTGATACCTCCACCGATCAGGAATTTAAATATTTTTTGTAAATATACTTTTTCTTGCATTGATTTACTCGACAGTTATAATTATGAACTCAGTATTTAATCCAATCAACATCCCACTTGTAACTATTTAAGCAAAATTCATTAAATATTTACTTGTAATATCTTGAAAGCAGTAACATGGATTAAATATATTTGCAAACTATATTTTCCAAAAAAATAAAACATATTCTTTATATTTTTCAAGAATATACTATCACTGTAAAAATTGTCTATATAATCAAAAAATAATGCGATCGTTAAACAAAGCGGATATGCAATCATGATACAAGGATACCAAAAAAGACCTAATCTCCATCTCATATCAGATGAACTTAATGCAAAAATCAGATTAAATAACAAGATACATAAAGATAAAATTATTCCATTAATTTTTATATTTTCAAATATCGGAACTGGCTCATTATGAATTAAAATATAACCAGCATATATACCAATAATAAAAATTGGAATCCGTAAAGTAAAAATCAACAAGTAATAAAAATCTGTAGCTGTAATTAACCAAGATAAAATTAAAGCGAATATAATAATCTTAATAAGATTTTCATGAATAATTTGCAGGGAATTATTATTTTCAAATCCAATGAAATTAACAATTAATGGAAAAATCAAATAACATACCAATATAGAAGGAATAAACCAAAATATTTTATCATTATATAAATAAAAATTGATACCTAACATCATAGACAAAAAATTATTCAAAGAGAACTCGTTTTGGTAGATAAAAAGAAACAAAAAATATATAGAGACAACAATCCAATAAGATGGTAAGATTTTCAAAAAACGAGTTTTATAAAATTTAGTCAAAGATTTTTTTTGAGAATTCCAACTATAAAATAATCCCAATCCCGATAAAAAGAAGAATATATCAACTGAACTATAACTTATTTCTTTGATAAATTTAATAGGTGCTAGTATATTAGCAAAAACAATAGGTGCGTGATAAAATACCACCCATAAAGTAGCAAACCCCATAATTTCAGTGCGATAACGGCTAATTTTTAATAAAGACATATTTAGGCATTTTTACTTATTTACAATGTCCAAACTTGAGCTTTGTATAAATCTAGAGATTTGTGAGTTTATCTAATGAGTTCTGAGCAATCTAAACTATTATTTTTACATACGGAATTTTATTTATTAGCCATACACAAAATAGAGATAGTAGAAATGTAATAATTGCAGTTACTGGTATTGTGATTACTTTAATTATAATTGTTGGGATTGATTTCATAGTGTTAAAACTCATTGCGGTGATGTCGACAAAATTTAGAACAACATCCAATATTGCAGGATGAATGAGATAAATTCCAAGGGTCAGTGTAGATATTGTATTTGTTAGATTGCTACCAAGAATTGGATTTTGCAAATATTTGAAAAGAAACATAATACTCACCGACATGAGAATAACAGTTGCTCCTAAATCTTCATAAAAGTAAATATCTGTCGGATCATAATTTTTGGTGATGATAAAATAGCCTAAAGAGGTCAGTAATATAGAAAGCGTAAAGAGAATTGATAAAACTTGCTTGGGTAGGCTGATGTCAGTTGTTGTAATTAAATAACCTAGAAAATAATATGGCAGATAAGATAAGAACCAATTGATGAACAACTTTGATTCCATTGAAAATAAAGTGTTAATGGATGAAATTGCAAATGTAGCGCAGATAAAAAAGATTAATTCGCTTGTTGTTGACTGAGCAACTATCTTTCGCAAGAATGGTGTAAACAGATATAGTCCTATTATCATAAATAAAAACCACATATGAAAATATGGTCTACCGAGCAATAGATGATTGACAAGCTCTATTGCCGTTGGTTTATGTCCTTGTAAAAATTCTTTAAAGAATCTCCATATCAGAAAAATGATACTCCAAGCTATTAGCGGATTGAGGATTCTGGATGTGCGTTTTCTGTAAAACTCGGAAATTCCTTCCTTTTTATTTGGATCTAGCAAAAGTGCGCCACTTATCATCACAAAAACTGGAACACACCATCTGACCATAGATTCATAAATATTCCCAATCCACCAATACTCAGAACCAATCGAATTATGATCTACAACCTTTCCTGCTACATGAAGAAATACTACTGCAAAAATTGCAATAATCCGCGAATTTTCTAACCAAATTATTTTTGAATCTTTTAATACTTCTATCGAATCTAATGTATTTTCTGGCATGATTTCCTAGAGAATTCTTTATATAACTATTTGTTAAAATCCAAATAAGTAAAGCACTTGTTAGTATTTTAGGACTTATGCAACTTCCACATTGGCCTTTCTCGCTCTAAACTGAAAGAAAGTTTTTCTATATCGCCTTGTCTCACCTGCCAATTTAGCTTTAAGTTGAGCCAGAAATTCCAGAGCGTAATGCAAGCGATCGCCACTAACTTGGCGATATATTCATTCACGCCAAATCTAGAAAATAGCCAATTGACGATTAAACTATTTAAGATTAACCCAAAAAAACAAATCAAATTGAATTTGAAAAGACGTTGTAATCGCTGAGTGATTGATTGCTGCTTTTGAGAAACATCGCTAAAAGTCCACACATCATTCCAAAGGAAATTGTTAATAATTGCAACTTCTGTTGAAAGCATGGCACTGGGAGTTAACGCTAACCCTAACGGCTTGTGCAAGAGAGCAAACATTCCCAAGTCTACGGCTACCCCACCCAAACCCACTACAGCAAAACGGATAAACAAAGCTACAGGCAAACAGGAAAGGTCGAACTGCAATTTTTGATAATCAATGTACAGATGGGGATTCTCTCTACTTCTTACTTCTCTAATTTTGCCCTCCTGATGTTGTTGACACATTTAACTTACTTCTCTAAGTTCAAAAGAGTTTCTATTTTTTATGATTTTTTTTCGACTTGCCACAGTTCTGTTAGCGGCTCGTCAATCAACCTAAGTGAATAGGTTTTATCTTTCTTAAATCGAGTAAGCAAGTTTTGGCTATTCGTCATATCAGAATCAAACAAAAAGATATTGCTGGCTTCTTTGGGGAACAGTGGCAGATGGTCATCTTGTACAATTAGTAAATTGATTTTTGAATTTAAAAGATGATTTAAGATTAGCAAGCTGCCGATATTAGAAATCTGGTTGCTACTTAATAATAATGTGTTCTCAAATTTATTAATATATTTAGCCGTTGCTAGAGGATATTGATTACCTATTTGTAGCCACCAAGTATCAGCTTTAAAAAATATCACATCTGAGACTAGTCCAGCCAACAAAAATCCAACCATTAAACATTGCCAAATTTTTTGCTGCCAGTGCTTTTGGGAGAAAATATAGACACCTAAAACATAAGCAACAGCAATTTGGAGGCTGACGTATAAAGGCAACTGATACCGAAAAATAGTAGAGCGAGTTCCTCCCAAAATCATATCAGGTAACAGCAAGCAGATAGATGGAATCGCTCCTAACAGAATTAGAAACAAACTAAATCTATTTAATCTTTCTTTAACGATAAAATACAAAATATATAATATTAAAATTAGCGAGAAAATCCCAGCTATAACGCTGTAATATATATGTTCTATTTCCCAAAAAGATTTATTAACCAAAGGAGTATAACTACTAAAGTTAATATCAAAAAATATTCGAGTGATTTGAGCCAGTAGAATGGCGATTAAATCAAAAGGATTATCTAATTTGTATAATGATAAATGAGACGTTAGTTGTTTCGCTGTGCTGATATGAGTGATGAATACAAATATCCAAGCGAGAAAAATAAACAACCCAACTGTAGTTGCCAACAGATAATTTGCAAGGGTTTTGTTAAAGCGAAAGCGTTGTTGAGAAGCAACATAAATGCCATGAGCCATTGCTACTAAAGCAGTAAATAAATGGGTATACAATCCCACAGTTAGGGCCAGGGCATATATTGCCCAGTTCAAGAAAGTTTCCCGTCGGAGAGTCCTCAACAGGGCAGCACTGCATACTAGAATTGTTACCATCCATAAACCGTACTGGCGTGCATCTTGAGCTAAGAAAATCTGCATGGGAGAAACAGCCATTAGAGCGATCGCCACCCATCCCACAACGGTCGACTCGAACAACTCTAGACACAGCCAATACACGCTGGGAAATATCAATAGACTGATTACCGCTGATAAACTCCTTACTCCAGCGGCTGAATCCCCAAATACTTGCGCCCACAATCTCACCACCGTATAGTACAAAGGCGGATGCTGGGGGTCTGAGGTAATTAAATAGCGAACAGTATCATTAACGCCTCGGTCTGGATTAAGGTGTTGATATTTATCCAATGCAGCAACAGGAATTATGCCCTCATTAAGGACTTCTTGTTGTACTTCAGCGACAGTATGACCAGAAATCGCTAGAGAGGTAAAAGCTTCATCGTACCAGATCGCTTTTTGACCCAAATGGGAAAAGCGAAAGAATATCCCTAACCCAACCAAGAAAATTACTAATACTTTTAACCAAATTGGGGGATTTTGTTTATCTATTGGAGTTTGTTTTTCTAAATTCATTGTTCAATTAAAAGGCAATGGCTTCCGAATCCACGGCTAAACCTTCTCTGAAGTCTGAATCTGGCTCACAATTACTGGAAGCGGCCAATATCCCCAAGATTCTGTAATCTTCTGATTTTCAACCTTGAATATTTCCAACGCTTCAAATTCTACTTTTGCCCCACTGGGAGTCATATCAATAAACTCACCTAAGTGCGTACCTGCAAAGCGACCCCTAAACACAACTTTGCCATTTTCCTCAATTAAATCATCAATAATCACTTTGATATCTGGAAAGGCCTTGTGAGTACTCTTCAATATCTCAATCGCATCTTCGACACTTCGCACTTGAGGTAGCCCATGATCTATATAATTCGGTGCAATATACTTGTATGCAGCTTCGTAATCTTGAGTGTTATAAATTTCAAAAAAGCGTTGCACAACTTCTTTATTAGTCAGATTATTCATAGAATTTGATTACTAAGTTGGATAGATAAATCATATACGAACGGCACTATTTAGGGAATCTTTTTTCTTGTATTCTCTATTTAGAGAATTATTAAAGCCATGATATTCTTGGACTAAATACAATGGGCGTTGCTTGGATTCCTCATAGATTCGTCCTAAATATTCGCCAATTATGCCTAATCCTATCAACTGTATTCCACCAAGAAAAAGTACAACGACCATTAACGAGATATAGCCTGGCACTGTAATTCCTGCAATCATGGTAAAAATAATTAGATAAGCAGCATACAAGAATGCCAAAAACGATATAGTTAACCCCAAGTAAGTCCAAATCTTTAAGGGAATTACACTAAAAGAGGTAATTCCGTCAAGGGCAAAATTCCAAAGTTTCCAATAATTCCACTTGCTCTGGCCTTGATAACGGGGTTGGCGATCGTAGGGGATTGAACATTGTTTGAAGCCAACCCAAGCAAATAAACCTTTCATGAAACGAGTTCTTTCAGGCATCTGTTTCAGTGCTTCTATAGCTCGCCGATCTAATAATCGAAAATCACCCACATTTGCAGGAATATCAATAAGACTTAGCTTGGATATAGTCCAATAAAAAGCTTTAGCTGTTGAGCGCTTTAGCCAACTATCATCTAACCGTAAACGACGTTGAGCATAGACTACATCATAACCCTCGCGCCACTTATCAATAAGTTGCTCAATTAGTTCTGGAGGATCTTGAAGATCCGCATCGATTGGAATAACGGCTTTCCCTTGCGAGTAGTCGATTCCTGCTGTTAACGCAATCTCCTTACCAAAATTACGGGAAAAACTCACTACTTTAATAGCTGGATTACGATAGTGATGATTGAGCAAACACTTCAGAGTATTGTCACTACTACCATCATCTATACAGATAATTTCATAGGTAATATTCAGCCGATTCAGAACTGAAGAAAGGCGTTCAAATAAATGGTCTATATTAGGTTCTTCATTGTGAAGAGGTATTACTATAGACAACTCTACAGAATCTAAATTTGATTGTATCGGATGTCTAAACCGATCCCATGCTTTATCTGGTGACAGTAGTGTTTGATCCGCTATTGACTTCTCATCAATAGTTAGCACCATTTTGTGAGTCCCTGGAGGAATATTAGCGGGAACTGTAATCGTCACTTCACATTCTGTTGTCACATTAGCAGTCGCTTCAATCGTTATCATCGTATTAGTTGAAATTAACGTGAGTTAAATGAACCTCTTTTTTTGGCATAGTTTGCTTACCCGCAGGTAGGGAAGCAATCCAATAACAGGAATGGTTCGCTTGTTCGACTTATTTATAAATGGTTATCCAAATTCGATATGATAAAAAAGTTGTGATATTGACTAGAAAATTGTTAAAAAATATGCTTAACCAAATATTCTAGTCCTATCCTAGAAGCGTAGGCGATCGCTTTCTTTGTCTTTTCCCCAGGTAACAATCCTTCGTAAAGCAAAATCTCCGCATCAGACTTATTATTTAAACGTACAAGCCGTGAGTGTTCACTCAATCCTTGTGATTCAAAATGGGTTTCATCAACAGAAGTTTCAACTATAAAAACTAAATCATTTTCACTAGTAAAAGGATTTCCAGCAATACCAATAAATTGAGTATTAGAATTATTCAATTCCATAGAAATACCGACTTCTTCTGCTAATTCTCGTTGAGCATCAGCATAAAAGTTAATATTTGCTTGGATTTCATTAAATGTAGCAAGACCAGCTACAAAATTGAGTAAACCAGGACAATCAATGTTTGGCGATCGCTCTCCAATGTAAACACTACCTTGTCTAGAGATAGGAATTACAGTAACACCCATTGTTCTGGCAAAATATACAAAGGGGTCGTTATATTTTTCTAACCCTTTGAGCATCAATTCTAAGGACTCAATTTTAGTTCTTTCTATATCTTGACGATATCTTGGATAAGTTGTAGGTCCAACTTCTAAATATAAAACTTCATTTCTGCGGAACCAATTCCCCCTTACGCCTGCTCCAGACCATCTAACCTTTCTATCATCATATTGACTTTGTTTCCCATCAGAAATTTCTCCTGAAGCAATTTGCGCTCGGATAATGTTATCTACGTACTCATCAAAGTTAGTATTAACAGGGTCTCCTACAATATTTTGAGGAGCCTGTCCTTCAATAGTACGAATATCTGTGATACCTTTAACTTCCTGATGCTGAAGTAGTTTTATAAAATCTTTTTCTGTTACCAAAGCTTCAGCTAAAAATTCACCAGCAGGCAAAGTTGCTAGCTTGCTAACAAGTTTTTCAAGGCATTGAGTAAATTCAAAAGTACTCATTACCTTAAATAAAATTCACGGATTTTTTCAATAACGTATGCCTGCTGTTCTGGCTTTAATCCATAAGCTGATGGTAATGAAATTCCTTGTTCGTATGCCTTGGTACTTATGGGATATTCAACATTCGGGTCAACTAAATCTTTGTAGCAAGGCTGCATATGAAGTGGACAAAAAAAGCGCCGTGTTTGAATCTCATTACTGAACAAGTAGTTTTCTAATTCGGCTCGATTTTCTGCATAATATGAGGTAAACCAGTATACAGGTTCGCAGCGTTCATCTACCGGAAGTATTTGTAGTTGAGGTATATCTCCCAGTCCTTGACTATAAGTGTCACAAATTTCCTGCTTACGCCGAATAATTTCTGGCAATTTCTTGAGTTGTGCAACACCAATTGCTGCTTGCAGTTCGGTAATAGAGAAGTTAAAGCCTATATGTTCGTGTACAAATGTTCCTCTGCGATCGCGTCCGTGGTTTTTTAGCCGACGACATGCTTGGGCAATTGTGTCGCTTTGGGTCAGTATTATTCCTCCTTCACCACAAGTAATTGTTTTATTTCCATAAAATGAAATAGCACTTACATCACCTCGTAATCCTACGTGTTCTCCTTTAAACTTAACTCCAATTCCTTGAGCAGCGTCTTCAATTACTTTCAAATTATACTGATGAGCAAATTCTTTGACAGCAACCATGTCAGCACTTTGTCCATATAAATGGACTGGCATGATAGCTTTAGTACGCTCTGTAACCAATGCTGCTGCTGCCTCAACATCAATACAAAGCGTGTCTTTTTTGACTTCACAAAAGACAGGTTTAGCTCCGGCCATAATTACAGCATTGGATGAAGCAACAAATGTTAAATTCGGTACAATTACTTCATCACCATAACCAATATTTAATGCTTTTAATCCACAGTATAAAGCTGTGGTTCCATTTGAAGTAGCTATGCTATGTTTAGTTTGCGTTAATTGTTTTATTCCTTCTTCAAATTCAGCAGTAATTTTGCTTTCTGTAAGATATGTAGAGTCGATAACACGCTTAACTTCATCGAACTCTTTCTCATCAATCCAAGGTTCAACTTGAGGAATCATGGTTAGCTTTGTAATTATGTACGAATGGTGTATAAATAAATGGCTTTAAGAACTACACGAGATTGAAAATTTGGTGCAAAATAATTAGCAGTGGTTGCTAATGCAAATTTAATTCATCCTGACTCTTGTATTTGGAATAACTAAATTATTCAACAATGAAATCTTTCAGTTTTTACCTCTTAGTTTAAAGGGACATAAACTTATTGTGGCTCAGATGAATATTTGTATCAATTATTTTCCTCAAATTTTGCCTTTCAAAAAGTTATTGTCTGTAAAATATAAGGCTATGTAAACACAAAACTATTAAGCTAAGTGCATACAAACACAACACATAAAAAGCATATTGTGTTGTAATACATTAGTTTAAGCACTAATTAAAGTATCGTGAAAATTAAAATATCACACTATAAAATCAATTGCAACAAATACTTGCTCTACTATCGATTAGCAGCGAAAACTACAGTATTCCCCATAGTACTGTAACAGATTTTCCTGTTAACTATTTTATCTGTCACAAAAATTCCCTTAACTGTCTTATTTGTCTTCAAAATTCCCTTAACTGTCTTATCTGTCCTTGCATTTCAGCTTGAACAATGAAATAATCGGAGTGCGTACTACGTATTTTAAAAAATAATTAAAAAGTCAACAAATCTTGATTTAGAACTACTGAAGTGCTCCTAAACCAAATCAACTTAAATATATAAAGTGTTTATTTAATTTATTAGTAGTCTTAACAGTCGCTTACTCATGGTAAACACTTAACCAGTTTACAAGTGATTTAATCCTAATTCTAATGAATACAAAAATTTCTTCCCAGTACGACTTCCTTCCTCGCTTTCTGCAACTGGCGACTGTTAATGCAGCGTCGGTAATGATGATACCGTTAGCGGGTGCCATCAGCGTAGCTTTCCTGGGCCACTTGCCAAACATTAGTTATTTAGCAGGAGTTGCATTAGGCGCTCTTTTGTTTGACTCTCTCTACGAAAGCTGTTCCTTTATCAGGTCAGGAACAATTGTGATGACATCTCAAGCCGTCGGACGAGATGACCGAGAAGCAATACTCCTAGCAGGACTACAAAATGCCTTAATCGCTTTGGGGTTGGGTATGCTTTTGCTGCTGTTGCAATATCCTCTGGAAAAGCTAGGTTTTATGTTGTTGAACGCTACTCCAGAGGTGAAACTTGCCGGCATTGCTTATTTTAATAGCCGGATTTGGGGAGCGCCTGCGGCTTTAATCAACTTAGTCTTAATTGGATGGTTTCTCGGACGAGAACAAAATCGCAAAGTTTTGTTACTCACCATCATTGGGAATGCTGCTAATGTTGCACTGGATTACCTTTTCATCGTCCATTGGGATTGGTCAAGCATGGGGGCTGGATTAGCGCAAGCTATTAGCCAGTATTTAACCTTATTCGTAGGACTTGTGATGTTTAGCCGTGAAGTTCCGTTACAAGAAGTAGTTTCTTTAACAGGAAAAGTCCTAAATTTGTCCGCCTTACAAAGCCTTTTTGTGCTTAATCGCAATTTATCTGTTAGGTCTGTAGTTATCGTATCTATGTTTGTCCTTTTCGGTGCTTTTGGTGCAACACTAGGGACTAATGTTCTGGCGGAGAATGCTTTACTTCTCCAAGTAGTAGCATTAAGTATGTATATGTGTGATGGGGTAGAATCTGCTATCGTCACTTTAAGTGGGAACTTTAAAGGTCAAGGAGCAATACAAAAATTCGTACCACTTTTGCAAATTGGATTAGGAACTAACCTAGTGATTGGTTTAGTATTTGGGTTGGCTGCTTTCTTTTTTCCTGACCCGATATTTCAAATATTCACTAACCATTCTGAATTGATAGAAGCGATCAAAATTTATATTCCTTGGTTAATCCTTCTCTTAGTGGGCGCAGGTGTTGCTTATACTCTAGATGGGTATTTTTCTGGCTTGGCTGAGGGGGCTGCTATACGCAATGCGTACTTGATAGATGGTTCGCTGGGAATTATCTTTCTATTTTTAGCAACCTTTTATTTTCATAGTAATCATATTTTATGGTTGGCCTTATCAATATTTATGCTATCTAGAACTTTAACTTTGGGACTACAGATACCGATGACTTTGAAATCAAATCAAGAAGAGGAATCTGTTGCTAACTTATTATCTAATTCATCTCAAACCAAAGCTGATGAATCAACTTCCTTTTCTTAAGTGAAGATGAAAATACCAGTAAAACAAGAAATACAAATGAAATACAGACAATTGGGGAACAGCGAGTTGCACGTTTCCGAAATCAGTCTCGGCTCTTGGGGTATTGATGAGGGTGTAGAGCAGCAAAATGCAGAGGCTTGCATTCACAAAGCATTTGACGTTGGTATTAACTTTATTGACACTTCTAATTCTTACGCGCGTGGAGGGGCTGAGTCCTTTTTGGGAGAAGTATTGCAAGGAATCGAGCGCTCAAGTTATGTCTTAGCGACCAAAGTCTTCTTTCCCATGTCGCCTACCGACCAAGGACTGTCAGCAGCCCAGATCAGAAAACAAATTGATGCTTCCTTAAAACGATTGCGTACCGATTACGTTGACCTGTATCAGTGCCATCGCTACGATCTGAATACACCGTTGGAGGAAACAATGACGGCACTTACTGAGGTAGTGCGTCAGGGAAAAGCTCGCTACATCGGCTTTAGCGAGTGGAGTCCAGAGCAAATTCAAGCAGCGTTCAATCTTGCTGATGTTGAACGCTTTGTTTCCAGTCAGCCCCAGTATTCTATGCTGTGGCGCAAACCGGAAGCTGAAGTGTTTCCATTGTGTGCAACCAATGGTATTAGTCAGATTGTTTGGTCGCCGTTAGCTCAAGGGATACTCACAGGCAAATACCAGCCAGGACAAGCTCCACCTCAAGATTCTCGCGCGGCAAACGAAAAAATGAATTGGTTTTTGCTAGAGAATTTGTTTAGCGATCGCATTTTAACAGCAGTACAGAAACTCAAACCCATTGCCCAAAATCTGGGGTTGAGTATGTCACAGTTAGCTCTGGCTTGGGTGTTGCAAAATGATCGTGTGTCTTCAGCGATTATCGGTGCTAGCCGTCCGGAACAAATTGTTGATAACGCTGCTGCATCTGGTGTTCAGCTAGATGTAGATGTATTAGCAGCTATTGACCAAATACTGACATCGGTTGTTCAGAGGTGATGAGAGTTGGTGTTGAAGTACATAAAGTTATTAAAAAAACATAACTAAGAGTTCATGACAACAGATAAGCTCGAATCAACGAAACTGGAATCAACAGAGTTAAATATAGAAAAAAGTCTAAATGTAACAGCGTTTCTTTTATTATCTGTCGCCCTAGTTGCTCTGTCCTTTACAGCAATTTTGATCAAGCTATCGGTTCGCGAAATCAGTGCTAACGCCACAGTATTTAATCGCCTATGGATAGCAACGATTATCTTTGGCTTATGGAATGGATTTAATGAATTACGCACCAAAAATTTAGATGATAAGCTCATATCCAAAGAACGCTACCAATCGCGAGATATCATACTTCTAATCGCAGTAGCTGGTGTTCATGTCGTGGGTCGATTTCTCTGGAGTTGGTCTTTGACTCAAACCAGTGCTGCTAATGCTACTGTACTATCTAATATGCCCCCACTATTCACCACTTTAGGGGCTTGGTTGATATTAGGTCAAAGTTTTAACCGCAGATTCGTGATTGGGATGGTAATTGCCCTAGCAGGTGCATTTATTTTAGGATTAGATGACTTGCTAGTACCTGGCGATCGCTTAAACGGCCAAAATGCTATTATTGGTGACGCTGCTGCTTTATTATCTTCAGTGTTCTATGCAGCCAGTTTCTTGATTATAGAACGACTGCGAAGTAGATTGCCTGTGCAAAATATACTCGTATGGCGCTGCTTTTTAGGTACTTTGTTTATCCTACCAGTCGTGTTAACGGTCGAAGACCAAATTTTTCCTATTTCCTGGTTTGGTTGGCTAACGGTATTTAGTCTAGCTGCTGTTTGTGAAGCTCTAGGACATGGATTAGTAGTCTACAGTCTCAAATATTTCTCGTCATCTTTCGTCACAATATTTCTTCTGCTTGAGCCAGTAATGACTGCAATTCTTGCTTGGTTTATCTTCTCAGAAAGCTTAAGTTTGCTTAATCTGTTGTCTCTTAGTTTCATAATACAGGGTATATATCTGGCAAAAACTGGCAAAGGAGCAGATAAGCAGTGAGTATGTCACACATGGAGACAAGCCGACAAGTTATCGAAATTTGGATGAGGACAGTTTTTTGCAGGCTGGCAACTGTACCTGTTCAGGAGCAGTTTGTCTAATTGAGTGAGCTTACCTGTAACTTTTCAGCTACACATCACTTAATGGTGTAATTTGAAAATATTAAAAAAAAATACGTCAATTACATATATATCTTCGTTATGTTATCAAAACTAAAAACTAGCAAAATATTACAGGAAAATCTAATTTTATACACAACTATAATATCTAGTTTATTTTGCATTGTTCTTTTAGTTGATCGTTTTCTTTTAGATAATTTTGCTGCACCAGGGCAATACATATCGTCAGAGCCTGAGTGGAATGCTGATCGTTTAGCTATGGCATTTTTTTTGAAGTATAAATTCCATTTGTATTATCCAGAAGATAGTGTAGGCCCACTAATTAGTGATATGTATGGCCCATTACTTGCTTTGGCTTATTTACCTGCTACAATCGCTAATTCTCCTACATTTGCTCTCATTTTGGCCAAATTAATTTCTCTAGGCTTTTATTTTATTCCTGTAATCTGGTTATATGTAAGTGAAACTTGGCAAAAGAAAAACTTATCCTTATCTATACTTGCCTTAGTTGCATTTTTCTTTTTTACAACAAATATAAGAACATTGTTTTATGATGCTTTTAGAATTTGTGCTGATTGTCCTGCTTTAGGATTTTCAGCATTAGCTTGCATAATAATTTATAGGGAAACAAATAAAAATCAAATTTCTTTAGCAAAATTATTAATAAGTGCAATACTCGCAGTTTTAGCTGTATGGACAAAGCAAATTGCCATACCTATATTAATTTCTTTACCACTATATATATTTCTGGCTTATGACATTAAGACTTTCAAGCGTTATTTAGCTTGTTTGTTTATTAGTGGAGTAGTGATTTCTGGTGTATTAATTATTGCTTTTAATCCTCAAGCTTTATTATTTAATATAATTACAATTCCGGGACATCAGCCTTGGGATGGTGGCGATAATAAAATAATAGTTCTTTTATCAGCGGCAGAACAATTAGCAGGATATTGTCTTTTGCAAGGTATCATAGTAGGTTTTTGGATTTTATTTACTGTGCCAAATGACATAACTAAAATAAAAACTTGGATTCAAGAAAATCCTTGGCTTTTATTTTTTATTGTTAGTTTATTTTTTATTCCTACTTCGTTATTAGGTAGAGTCAAAGTTGGCGGAGATGCTAATGGAATGTACACAGTTTATTTTTTAACTATTACTGCTAATTTAGTTTTATTAAAACAAGCATCAAATTTATTGAAGGAATCGGGTCAAGAAATTTTACAACGTATCGGTAAAACATGGTTACTAACTATTGTCATTATGTTTACAATTTACAATATTAATCTGCCAATTTCTAGAATTTTTAAAACCTTACCTAACTTTTTTAGGAATGTTCATCAAGTTGTATATGAATATTCTCAAAAAAATCCGGGTAAAGTTTATTTTCCGTGGCACCCGTTATCTGTTCTGATGGCAGAAAATAAACTATATCATATTGATTCCGGACCTCTCGATCGCTATTTAGCTGGATATCCCATTAGTAAAGATGATTTTATGGCTTACATACCTGAGAATTTGACGATGATAGCTATACCCGCTTGGGCTGATACAAGAGGCGAATACGGAAAATTTTATCTACATTATTTACCAGATTTTACTCGTAAAGTTGAAATTCCAGAGTTATCTGGCTTTATCATATATACGAAAGAGCTAGAAAACTGAATAGGAATAAGGAGCAGTTATATATGGGGCTGATCTTCAAGATGTTTGTATGAAGTTAATTTTAAAGACGTTAAGATCAAGGGAGGTAATATTGAAGAAGCTATTAAGTAAAAGTTGTATAGCTTTGTATTAATTATTCTGAATTTATCTCAAAGCTAAGGGGAGTAAAAGTACCTCTTTTACTAGTTTAAAAAATAGAAACACTTAGCATTAAGGCTGCTGTGAGAAGTATCCAAAATATCGGCAAACCAAAGTAGATTACTGCGTAAACAGCATTAGTAGCGCGTGTCTTAATCGGCTCGACAGAAAGCCAAACATTCATTATGCCTATATTAATTAACCCAAAAACCAAGTGTAAGGCTAAGACCAGAATTGTCAGCCCAATAACAGAGCCTGTTGCTAAATTTAGATGCTGCCCCCAAGCAATGACGACTAAAGCTAGAGTGCTAGCAACAGCAAGCCAGCGCAAACCCATAACTGGGAAGAAGATAATCGCAGCTTCATTCGCAGTAATTCCAGGGTGTGAAAATGGGGACAGCGGCAACGACCACAAAAATAGTAAGCCAGTAGTCCCTAATGTTGTAAACCAGCAACCCCAAAAGAAAGCTTGTTTCATGGCCCGATTATTCTAATAGAGTAAATCTTAACTAAGGTTATACACTTGGAGGAGTAAACCAATAACTTAAAATTTTTATTCTAAAAATAAAATACAAATTAGTCAATGATTTCCCTGGCTTGCAAACAGTTACTTCGATTCTGTAAACGATAAATTTTAATAAATTTAACAGATGCTTTCGCTTTTGAACGGGTAACAAAATCAACCTCTTGTAAATTAACTTGTTGTAAAAACTGGATAGAGAAAAACTTAGATTTAACATGAATGAGAGTTTAGCAGCCACATTAGGAGAATTACAAGCACAAATATATTGGTTATATGATGCCGAAAAGTTTGCAGAATTGGCATCAGCAGCATCTACCATATATATGAAACTTGGTTATACTCAACAGCAGGCAGCAACGGCAGGTAACTTAATTAGTCAGGCTTATCAATTATCTGATGATGCTGCTAATGCCCAGAAAGCAGGTGATTTTGACAAAGAAATGCAGTTTTATCATCAAGCTAAAGATAAATTAACTGAAGTAGAAACTACATTAGTTTATCAAACCAGTATCGCTATACATCAAATGAAATGGTGGATGTATTTTCGTCATAGACAGAAACTACAAGTATTACTACATTTATTTTTACAAAATTTTAAAGCAGTGGGATTGATTAACTTACTTACTGCTATTAAACTTACATATTTTCTAATGGAGATAGGCAGAGTTCACAAATCGCGTAATATAGAAACCACCAAACATAATGCTATACAATACTGGGCTGAATTATTGAAAATCAAACCGCCACAATATCCTTATCTTGGTTAAAGTGCCTATAAGCTTCACCCTTTAGAAACTTATCTGGGCGCTGGCTCAGAGCGCCTCCATGAAGCGTAATACCTAAGGTGGGTAAACCGGGAGCACACTACTATCATTGGTTACTCAAGCAAACCGCACCTAAATGCGATCGCTTCCAGGCGCGATCTCATTGTCTAGCAAAAGCCAAGTCACTTTCAATTAACTTGGCACCTGTTAGGTTAGCCCCACTCAAATTACAGAAGTGAAAATTTGCCCCTCTTAAGTCTGCCAGTGCTAAATTGGCTCCTCTTAGGTCTGCATCAGTGAGGTTAACTTCACTCAAGTTAGCACTACTTAGGTTAGCCCCTCTCAGTGAAGCTTGTTGCAGGTCTGCCTTGGTTAGGTTGGTCCTCATTAAGTATGCCTTACTCAAATCGGTTCCACTTAAATTAGCTTGGCTTAAGTCTGCCGCTGTTAAATCAGCTTTACTTAGATTGGCTTGACTTAAGTCTGCCCAACTCAACAAGGCATAACTTAGGTTAATTTCACTCAGCTTCACTGATGCAAGTATTGCACACCTCAAATTAGCATTAACAAAATTTCTTTCTCCCGTTGCATAACGGCGTAAAATTTCATCAGTTGTTACTCTATGTAAAACAGCTTTTGATGCGCCTTGATAACACCACGTAGCTTCTAATAGTTTCGTAGCAGTGTTAACAGCTACCTCATCACATTTAGCCATTATCACACCATTGCAGCCATCCCACTGACCGTTAAGCATCAGGGCAATCTCACTAGCGGCAGCAATTGAGTCAAATAGTAAAACAGATTCTTTGTGCCGTTTTAACCAGCTATCCCAAACAGTCGAGATAATATTTTTCATTTCTATAAGTTTTGGCGCTTTAAGTGATGATTATGGCTCTAACTTACAAGATATTATTTAACTCTGCTTACTCTACCTCTGTCTTGAGTTAAATATTGAGGGTTAGTTCCACCAACACCAGCACAAAATACTGGGCTTCGTTTTTTAAGATTATCAACTTGTGACAGAGCGCTGCACAAAGACCTACAACACTGATGCAGCAGCCCATTTACAGCGCCCAGTCACAAAGGAGTTATAATCGGCGAAAGTACAAATGTCTGCAAGAACTAAGTTCTAAGCAGCTGAATCTGAACGTTCTATTTGCTGCCGAATGGTATCAATAGAAGCATTAATACCAGCCAGTTTGGACTCTAAATCATCTCGCATCCAAATCAAGAATTTTAATTTCCGCTCTAAGCTAGCTTTGTGCGAAATGGGTTCGCTTCCATAACAGGGATTACCCCAAAAAGGAAACATAGTTTACCTCTGTATTTAGCT
Source organism: Nostoc sp. ChiQUE02 (assembly GCF_034531305.2). Taxonomy (NCBI): domain Bacteria; kingdom Bacillati; phylum Cyanobacteriota; class Cyanophyceae; order Nostocales; family Nostocaceae; genus Nostoc; species Nostoc sp. ChiQUE02. The sequence continues at coordinate 35,698 of NZ_JAVRBN020000025.1, read as the reverse complement.
TTTGTAACAGTGCAATATATTGCACCACTACATTCTGACTAATAACGATCAGACTGGTGTGTGTAATAACCGATCTAAATTGTACGTGCTTAACGAACGCAAGCTAAAACTTGTCTCAATAAATGGTGGAGGTCTTTGACCATACTGCCATCAACTCTTTCTACTCCTCCTCTAAGAAAAAGTTGAAGTGGCGGCGGCACCTCAAATGAAGACAGAAAAATTCTGGCAATTTGGCATAACTTATCTCTGTTTTGCAGTTTAAATAAGATATCAACAGAACGCAACAGCCAAAAGGTTACACGAGGAGTAGTTTACCCTATGCCTCAGTACCTCCACAAATCGCCAGTTGTTGACCCAACGCTGTAGAATCACTCAGCAGCCAACTTACAACGTTCGGTCATCGCTCCGCTACAACTGGCTAGTAATATACTACAAAACACATAGTAAATCTGCGATCGCTTAGTTTCCTCTCTACGAGATGCTGAACGCGATCGCTTGAATTGAGGGATAAAGGGCGTAGGCAAGCAAGGGTTAGAGGTTTCAAGTATCGAACTTGGTTGCATGGGGATGTCTGAGTTCTATAGTGTCGACGGCAAAAGTCAGGGAACAGCACAGGCTTAAAACAGTATATTTAGAGTAAGATTATCAGCAAGTTTGAGTTGCTGATAAGATATGATTTGGCGTGGAATGAGTCGAAAAGCAAGGCTACTATTTACGAGATTTTTACTGCTAGTATTCATAGTAGTAATTGCTGTGTGGCAACTCTCCCCAAGAGAATCTCAGCTAATACAACAACAAAGCAATTACGCGATACATATTCGACAAAATTTTAATCAATTTGGTTTTTATCCCATTGCAAAAAATCCATCTCCAAACCTTTATAAACCTATTGCTGAATGGGTAGGAAGGTTAATTTTACCAACGGAACAGCAATTACAAGATGGTTTAGATTGGGTATGGATGGAAGTGCAATATGCACCACCTAAAGCACAAAATTTGCTAGGAAAGATTGTGCGTTTGGAGTGGAAAAAAAATAAAGACTTGCTTGCATTTGTTCAAGCTATGACGCAAGATATAAATTTCAATTCAGAAGTTATTAAAAGTCAAAAGCGAGGGAATATTCATCCTTTTCGACTAAATCGAGTTCGTCAAGTAGGAATTTTACGTTCTTTGGCTGGTGCAAATCCTCATGATGATGTAATTATTGCTTTAGATTCAAATACAACCATTGATGCAAGTAGAGAACAATCTATTTTGCAAATTGAACGCGAACCTATTTTGGCAACTGGTAGGTTTTATGGGTTGGTAAAAATAATTAAACCGATTAAATCTAGCTACAAAACTATTTTATTTCCAAAACAAAAGCAGGATAGCGATTATTTTTTAGTACAACATTATAACCCTAATTTAAATAACTTTGATGGTCTTCAAGAAACTATTCGTATTCCCCAACAAGTAATAGATACACGAAATTTTGCTCCTTCAAGTTTGCAGCAAATCGAAAAATCACCTGCGGGTGAGGATGGGTGGTATATTTATGGTGCTCCCGATGCAAAGGGCATATTTACGGTAGGCGCACTTGCACCTCGTTCTCTGTTTCAAATTCAACCCCGTCAAATCATTACTGGTGAAGAATTAGGGCTAAAGTACATTCAAGATGTAAATTGGCGAAATACCGAGGAAAATAAAGGTAAATTCAATACTGCCTTATTAAAACCTGTAGAAACACAAAATTTAGATACACAAAATTCACTTAATCAATCTATATCAAAATGGCAAGAAGGCAATAAAGCTATTGTACTACACCTATTTGGTGGAATTGGCGGACGTAAAGCTGAACCACTCGGAGTACCTTATACTATCACCGGACATTTTGCTTTTGGAATCGCAGAAGTTGTCCGCGACGAGTTTACTAACGAATTACGCTTTGAGACTAAATACCACCAAATTTATGCCCATAACCCTGATGGAATTATTCCCGGAACGCATACATGGGCTGATTATATGGGTAATTTACAATATGGTTGGCTGGCAACACGTCCAGTATCAGATATTCTGATCAAATTCGACCCTGTAACGCAGGATTATGATTTTGATGGTGTTAAACTTTCGCCTTTAGATCAATTCCAGCAACAATTACAGGTAACAATGGCACGTTATCGAGTTGGTGATGGTACTGGTGGCTCAATGGTATCTCCTGCTACCTCATGCATCCAAGACTCAAGCCAAGCACTTTATACTGCGATATTGGCAATTAAAAACCAAGTTACTACAACTCCTCAAATTCAAACTTGGGTACGCGCAAACCCCAATCACCCGCAAGCATTACGCTTTCAGCAGCTAGTTGAATTAGGTAAATCTTTGGAACAACAATTAGCACCCTTGGGGATAGTTCGCGCTGATTGGCAGAGTCAAGCAGGTAGACTCGCAGGTACGGGAATAGGAAAAACGACGGAACCATTTCAAGATGGTAGTATTTGGGCTGGTTTGACAACATGGCGAACAATAATGCCAAGACAAGCACACGACGACCTCGCGGCAATATTTTTAAAACATGGTGCGATTATGCAAGTATTGCGAACCAATCAAGTAGGTGGTTGGCAACCCGATATTACACCCATTGCACCAACAGTATTTTTGGGACAAGTTAAGATTCCCTTTACCAATATTTCACCACTTTCAATTATTTTAAATCGTATCTTAGCGTCGTTAGCAGTTCCGAAACTACAAGATTGGTTAGTTATTGTTTTACTGCTGATAATTTATAGTATTGTTGCCTTACCTTATGGCTGGAAAATGGGATTTTTACAGATCCAAATATGGTCTGTAAATTGGATTGATAAATGCTTGTTAATATTGCGTTGTTTATTTTTACCTGCGATTGTTGAAGAACTCTTTTTTCGAGTCATTTTGCTTCCTCATCCTAGTGAAATCACCAATTTTCTTGGATGGATTTTGTGGGCAATACTGAGCCTAATATTATTTGTTTTGTATCATCCAGTGAACGCTAAAATGTTTTTCAATGCTGCAATTTTTACATTTTTTAATCGTGTTTTTCTTGTTTTAGCTTCATTGCTGGGAATTATATGTACTGTTGCATATTTCCTAACAGGATCTTTATGGGTAATAGTTTTAATACACTGGGTTGTAGTAGTCGTTTGGTTAATTGTTTTTGGAGGAATCACAAAATTAGATAACAATCAAAAAACTCAGAACAGTAAGGTGTAAGATTTATAAGCCTTGAAAGTGCCATATTCCAAAGCCACTCTTTGTAAGCACGGGTAGCTCAATGTGAAAGGCGATCGCAATAAATAGGGAGAATTGTTTGAGTAAATTTCAGTACTTAGCCTGGAATAAAATACTGCTCTGAGGCAAGTTCAGAGCAGTATTAAAAGAGAGGAGTTTTACATAAATAGGAGACTTTTAAGGTGTAGTCCCCTGGTTTAGAAATAGTAAATATTGTTATGTAATACTATTCACCTCAAGTTTTGTGTTTTATGCAAAAAAATAATTTTAAGAGTGACTATCACTTCTTTGTAGAGCGTAGCCGCAGTCCGTTGTAAACATCGTCTGATCTGTTCGCCCACGACAAAAGGCTATTGAAGCCTGTAGTGCTTATTATTCAAACGTTTCCGCTTTTCAAGGGTGCAACCGCGACTTCTAGTAACCAGGTTCCGGAGACAATTTGCACTGTGATCAGCTCTATACCTCCACTACTTAGTAAGTATGGAAGCGATGTCTGCGCCGGGCTACGCCTTCGCCTTTCACTCACCATTACTGAGCCTTGGATCTCGGTTGTTGCAGTTATGAAGCTCAAGTAACGAGTTCTAAAGGCGGAAAGTTACAGATAAAATACTTGTCTGAACAAATCCCTTGAGAAAAATCGCACATCGCGTTAGTCTTCATTGACGTAACTGCACGCTGTAACATCAGGCGATGACAAATCAACTCTCCCCGAAAATTCCTTCTTGCACTTGGAGCCGTCCCATCGGTTTAGGCTGGGATAAACCTTATACCGTCCGCTACGCAAGTAATATCGATGATGGCCCTTGGCATGGTATGCCTTTAGGTGGCTTTGGTGCAGGTTGCATCGGTCGTTCTTCACGGGGACATTTTAACCTGTGGCACATCGATGGCGGTGAGCATAGCTTTAAAAACGTTCCCGCTTGTCAATTCAGTGTGTTTGAATCTAATGGCACATCTTCCCAAGCCTGCGCTTTGTCTACTCAAGCCCCTGAAGATGGTATTCTCAAGGCTTGGCAGTGGTATCCGACACTTCTCGGCACAGAGGGGACGGGCAATTATCATGCGTTATACCCACGTAGCTGGTTTGTGTATGAAAACGTATTTCAAGCACAGTTGACCTGTGAGCAGTTTTCACCTATTTGGGCAGGCAATTACCAAGAAACTAGCTACCCTGTGGCGATATTCCTCTGGAATGCTCACAATCCCACAGATGCACCTATTACTCTCAGCATCATGCTCACTTGGCAAAATATGGTGGGTTGGTTTACTAACGCCCTCAAATCTCCCCAAGTGCAGGTGCGCGATGATGGTAGTCCGGTTTACGAATACCAACCGCGCTGGGGCGAAAGTGAAGGGAACTATAACCAAATAGTTGAAAATACACAACAGTTTGGCTGTGTTTTAGGTCGGGTTGATAGTGATGAACCTTTACAAGAAGGCGATGGAACCTGGTGTATTGCAACGCTGAAGCATCCCCAAGTGGAAGTATTTCACCACACTCACTGGAATCCTGAAGGTACGGGTGAGGAGGTGTGGCAAAGCTTTGCTAAAGATGGTTCTCTGTCCAATTATGTTGATACGACTCCAGCAACAAAGAATACACAAATTGGGGCTGCGATCGCACTCCGTTTCACTCTCCAACCAGGCGAAACTCTCGAAATTCCCTTTGTTCTCGCTTGGGATTTGCCGATTACGGAATTTGCCGCCGGAGTTAACTATTACCGCAGATATACAGACTTTTTTGGTAAAAGTGGAAATAATGCTTGGGCGATCGCATCTACTGCACTACAAGAATACCAAAGCTGGCGATCGCAAATTCAAAGTTGGCAAAAACCCATTCTCGACCGGGAAGATTTGCCCGACTGGTTTAAGATGGCTCTATTTAATGAGCTTTATGACCTCACTAGCGGCGGTACTCTCTGGAGTGCAGCATCGGATCTTGATCCCATCGGTCAGTTTGCGGTGCTGGAATGCCTAGATTACCGCTGGTATGAAAGTCTAGATGTACGGTTGTATGGCTCTTTTGCCCTGCTGATGCTGTTCCCAGAACTGGAAAAGTCGGTAATGCGGGCATTTGCACGGGCGATTCCTCAAGGTGACGATACACCCCGGATAATTGGCTATTACATGACAATTAAGGCAGAAAGCCCGATCGCTGTTCGGAAAGTCGCAGGTGCAACACCCCACGATTTAGGCGCACCGAATGAACACGTCTGGCAGAAAACCAACTACACCAGCTATCAAGACTGCAATTTGTGGAAAGATTTGGGTAGTGATTTTGTCTTGCAAGTATACCGTGATTTTCTGCTTACGGGTGCTGACGATGTCGAATTCTTGGCAGATTGTTGGAATGCGATCGTTCAAACCCTCAACTACCTGAAAACTTTTGACCTTGATGGTGATGGGATTCCGGAAAATTCTGGTGCGCCTGACCAAACCTTTGATGATTGGCGGTTACAGGGTGTCAGCGCCTATTGTGGTGGGTTGTGGTTAGCGGCGCTGGAGGCTGCGATCGCCATCAGTGATGTTTTATTAACTTACCAGACAGGTAACACAGCAGAGTTGGCAGCACAAAAGTCCACTTATGAAGCTTGGTTAGAACAATCTCGCCCCATCTATGACGAAAAACTCTGGAATGGAAAATATTACAAACTTGATAGTGAAAGTGGTTCCGATGTGGTGATGGCAGATCAATTGTGCGGACAATTCTACGCCCGTCTGCTGGACTTAGCTGATATTGTACCGAGCGATCGCGCCCTTTCCGCGCTGAAAACTGTTTATGATGCGTGCTTTTTGAAATTCTGCAATGGTGAGTTTGGTGCTGCTAATGGTGTTCGTCCTGACGGTTCACCAGAAAATCCCCAAGCTACTCATCCCCTAGAAGTTTGGACAGGGATAAACTTTGGGCTGGCGGCTTTTCTCGTGCAGATGGGAATGAAGGATGAAGCATTGAGGTTGACACAAGCTGTGGTGCAGCAAATTTATGACAATGGTCTACAATTTCGCACGCCTGAAGCTATCACTGCAACTGCTACTTTTCGCGCTAGCACCTACCTACGGGCAATGGCTATCTGGGGAATTTATTTAGTTATTAATTAATTAACAGTCAAAGCGGTTCTTGTTTTGATAAGAGGCAGGGGGCAGGGGAAAAGGTACAAACCGAGTGCAATTGTAAGCGAAAGTACCCCTGCTCCTTTTCTCACGAGGGTTGAGAGCAACACCCGCGGGTGGTTTTTCTCCCCCTGCTCCCCTGCTTTTTCACGCAGCAGATGGTAGGTAGAGATAGATATGCACCGCGACAAACAGTCATATTCCACATGTTGTGTGTGCGTTGTCAAATTTAGCCTGTCTTCATCTGAGAAAGCAGAGTCTAGATTTGTGATTTTATTTTCCGAGTGTTTCCGGAAGCGAAGGAAAATTTCAGTAATCGTAAGAGTTGAAGGATTGAGAATTCAAGACTACTGTTTCAAAAAATGCAAATATTATTAGCTTTAGCCATAAATATTGCGAATATTTCCCAGACTATGTTCACAATCAAAAGCTAGGCTATGGCGTGCATATCCTTTTATTCAACAGCAAAGTTCATCAGATTGTGGCGCTGCGTGTTTGACAATGATTAGCCAATACCGGGGCATACGCTTAAACCTTTACAATTTGCGTAATTTAGCACGGGTAGATCCTACAGGTGGATTTCTCCAGGGTTTAACAGAAGCAGCCCAGACTTTGGGATATGAAGCGCTATTAGTAAGGGCGAGTCTTGGTAAGCTGGAATCATATTATAACCCGTGGATAGCTTATTGGCAAGAAATTCATTATGTGGTTGTCTGGAGAGTTAAAGGCGATCGCATATTGATTGATCCAGCCATAGGCAAAGCCTGGCTCTTGCATCCAGAGTTTGAAGCTATCTGGACAGGATATGTCTTACTTTTAGACCCTACGGAAAACTTGAATACCCCCAAGGGCGAAAAACTCTCCTTGGGTCGCCACTGGCAGACATTGCGGCATTACCGAAAATTACTCAGACAAATAATTCTGGCTTGGTTGCTGGTGCAAGTTTTTGGGCTGGCGACTTCCCTATCTACTCAGGTCATTATCAACCAAGTACTGAATGTTAAAAGCTTCTTTTCTCTGAATGTCTTTGCCATCAGCTTCCTGATTTTGGGCATCTGGCGCATTTCCTTAACAGCGCAGTGCTCTAGACCGAGGTATTCTTGTTTAGTAAGGCATTGATCGCTAACTCATCGCAATTAGTGGTTTTTACTACCATTTAGCTGAATTACCACTACATTTTTAATCTAAACTTTATAAATATGTCAAATATTAATACATAGATAAATCACTGCTAAATCAGCTTAACAAACTTCTGTGCTAATTAACTTTAACTTTATTATTAATTTCTCTAATTTTGTACGAAATTAGCCTACTAAATGCTTTTACTAAAAAGCATCCAGCCATGTATGTTTGATTTGACTCATTTAAAGCTAATTAAAATTAGCTATATATATTATCACTACTCAGAAACTTTATTTTATAACTAGGCTCTGTATGATTACTGGTTGATAATTATCAAATATTTATGAACAGTTTACAGCGATTTTATTTAGATAAGCTGAAGCTGTAGTTCTTGCCAATCAAGAACTATATGGCTAATAAATGTTTATGTTCAAATTGAACATATTGAAAAAATATGTCCAATACTATGGCTGTTAAGGTTTTTCAATCTCTATCTTCTACTATTTTTAGAAGTTGTTTTACATCATACTTAATGGTAATATTATCTGGTGACTCGACAATAATAAAGGGTTTAAATTCACATTGGGTGAGGGGTAAGACCCCCCATAAATTAGCAAAAGAGGGACAAAATTAAAAGCTGCACAACATACAAGTAAGTATCGGAATTCATTCAGTAAATTTAACTTGTAAATCTGCTAAATTAGTAGATGACATTAGTGACAAAAAATAGTATAGATACAAATAGTGTTATTAGCGTACAAAGATAAATAAGTTTTTTATCGTAGTCAAACAAATATGGAAACTTGCCGGAAAACGCTGAATCAAGCAGTAATAAGAAATACAAACACATGAACACATAAAATTTATTGAATTAGGAGTTGAGAAAGTTTAAGAGGACAAAACTGCATCTACCAAGAACCATGCCAAGACTCTTGTTTTATCAGTCATCTGACAAGACAAAAGATAAATTTTTACCTTTCACTTACTAGCTATAAGCAAAATTTCCTCCATTCATCGGAGGGAGTCTGGAAAATAAGGACTGAGCAACTAACAAACTTGATTAAAAACTTGATTGTTTTTAATCAAAGGTCAGTTCATGGAAAGAATCATCAGGTCAAATGCAGTCGAAACCTCAAGCCAAGGGGACAGTTCAGGAATGAATCTATATAATTTGTATCCCTACTACGAGCTAGCTCTTGCCGAAACTAGTTTACTAGGGGAGTTATCAGCCAAAATCACTAAAACTCTGCTCAACAGCGCCAAGGTAAAGCTCAAACAGCAGAGAAGTTTGAGCCTGGGTATTTGCCACTCAAAGCTGCAAGAGCCAATCAGAGCTTGGGAAAGTTATGTACGCGTCAGTTGATTGATGGATTTTTATCTCTCGTCAACATCCAACACCGCCCTATTGCTGATAATTTCCCAAAAGCGATTCAACAGCTGCAAAAAGGCTAGTGCAGTCTGTACACCTCAATCAAAACACCAACAATCGCAGAAACTTAACTAGTTTACTTCATCCAAGATAACTAAACACTATGATGAATCAAGACATTGCTGGCATTAGTAGTACCTTAGATCAAACAGTAAAGGCTCAACAATTTGATAAAGTAGTTGAAGCAATTCTTGCTGGAAAGTATTCCTGGGCATGTGTTTTAATGCTGCGATTTGCTGGTTATAATCCTCTCCATTACATTCCATACCGCACCTACAATCGATTGCTCAAAGAAAACTCTCAAGCCAACAGGACAAAACAACAGCAAAGTGAAAATCTAAAAATGCTGAAACATGCTAACGATTCAAGGTCTGATAGTAATGTGTCATCAAGCTGCTTGAGCAAAATTAAAGACCTAGCTTATCTTGAAATAGTTGGAAAGCAAAAAACAGAAATCCGTGGTGGTAGTTTAGACCAGAGATTGACACAGCAAATTAACGAACATCAATCAAACAAATCACCATTAAAACCAGAAAATACTCAAGACATTTCCTTGAAATCTTGTGGATTCAATTAAAAAGTATTTTGAATCAATAGATTCTGCCCTAGAGTTGATTGAGTGTTTGAGAGCCTGCCATGCTAATTTAAAATTTATAGCATGGCAGGTTTTCTATAGCACTCATTGATTTGATAATTTTTTCCAAAAATCTGCCAAAATGGCAAATATATACTGACAAGATTGGTAAACTAATAACAACTACAACTTCAACCAAAATAGAGGTGATTGGCAAGCAGTTAATTTTAAAAAATAAAATCGATGATTAGTTCTGACTATGAAATAAATCAAACTGATTACAAAAGTAGTCAGCATTTTATGGAGTAAATAACTCCTACACCAAAACTGATGATCCAACCGTTTCTACTGGTGGTTCTATATTTGAGGAAGTCTGAGCAAAGAGAAATTGGAGCGGTGGATTCCCCCAATCCAAACTTTATACAGCTTTCACCGACTGCAGACGGTGCGAGTAATGCTTATAAAACTTCCTATCCTGTTGTTGGTGTTGCTTTAGTTAATAAAGCAAACGCTTAACATCAATACCAGGAACAGAAATAGAAAAGTTACGGTGAAATCGTTGTGGTGGCTGGTAGAACTTAGAACCAATACGCTTCTCTTTCGACTATTGTAATCCTAGTCCTCCCAACCTGGATTATCTGTAGTTTCTAAACTTTCAATTTATATAACAACTACTGGAAGTTCAAAACTTGAATAGCTTCCAGTTTTTTTGTGTAAATAAAAACTAAGATGGGCAATTTGCCCACCCTACTTTTGTGGAGAATGGTTAATTCAAAAATGAATTAAACTTTGGCTAATTCTGGGGTAGGACGCTTGCTATTGCGAATTGCTGTAATAGCCTCAGCATAATCTTTAGCGTTAAATACAGCTGAACCAGCGACAACTGCATTGGCTCCCGCTTCCAAAACTTGCCAGGTATTATTTGCCTTCAGTCCTCCATCCACTTCAATCCAAGGGTCAAGACCGCGTTCATCACACATTTGGCGCAGCTTGCGGATTTTTGGTAACACACCAGGGATAAAACTTTGACCACCAAAGCCAGGATTGACGCTCATAATCAGTACTAAATCGCACAAATCTAGAACGTATTCAATTAGCTCTAGAGGGCTACCAGGATTAAGTACAACTCCAGCTTTCTTACCAAGCTCTTTAATTTGTCCCAAGGTGCGGTGCAGGTGTGGGGAAGCATTATGCTCGCAGTGTACGGAAATAATATCGGCACCCGCCTTAGCAAATCCCTCTACATACTTTTCTGGCTCCACAATCATCAAGTGGACATCCAGTGGCTTGGTTGTAATCGGACGAATCGCCTCCACAACCAGAGGGCCTATCGTAATATTAGGTACAAAACGACCGTCCATTACATCAACATGAATCCAATCTGCTCCAGCCGCGTCTACAGCGCGAATTTCATCACCCAGACGACTAAAATCGGCTGATAGGATAGATGGAGCAATTACAATGGGCTTTTGAGATAGGTTTTGGGTCATGGCTAGTGGGTTTTTAAGCGTCCTCGTCTGTACGCATTGTAACAAAGCATTGAGCAAGACTCATAATTTTGGATTTCAGATTTTAGACTTCGACTTCGCTCAGTCGAACGATTTTAGATTTTTCCTTCAATCCCAAATCCAAAATTCAAAATCTAAAATTGAATGACCAATACTTCGACTTTGCTCAGTACAAGTGACAAATGACAAATGACTAAAAAACTAACCTGGATAATTTGGGGATTAAGTGCTTCTTGTTTGAGTGCGCCGGTAATTGCTTCAGCTTTAGAATCTGCACTAGGAACTAACGGTATTGATGCTCTGAAGCTACACCAATCTCCTTATAATTTAATCGGTCGTAAGATTGCTATTGGTCAAGTGGAAATTGGCCGGCCGGGAATGTTTGGGTGGGATAAGACAGTGTCTAAAAACCGCGCCATATCTTTAGCGGCGGTGTTCTTACGCAATGGCCCAGCTAAATCAAATAGTGGTGTTGACCCCCACGCTTACAATGTCGCTGGTGTGATGGTGAGTCAAGACAAAGCTTTGCCGGGAGTTGCTCCGGGAGCGCGACTGTATTCATCGGCGGTGGGTTCCACTAAAAACATGGGTCAGCCAGAAGAGTGTTTATCGGCCCAGCATATAGCGCTACAAAATAGTGGTGATGTCCGTGCTATTAACTTTAGCTTTGGTGAACCTCTAAGCCGCGATCCTCGCCCAGAGGCTACTTTAGATGGTAATGCTTTACTAACTTTATGTGTTGACTGGTCTAGTCGCGTTCATGATGTTTTGTATGCGATCGCAGGCAACCAAGGTAAGGGCGGTATTCCCATTCCTACAGATAATTTTAACGGAGTGAACGTGGCTTTTTCATCCCGCCGAGGGGGAGTTTTTAACAAAGTAGACGTGGCTAATCTGGCGGGTGTTAACCAAGGGGTGAGTGGAAGGCTAGCTGGAAGGGAATTTGATCTTGATGGGCGTCGCGCCATCAGTTTAGTTGCTCCTGGTAATAACATTCCTTTGCTCAATCCAGATGGCAAATTGAATAAGGTTACAGGTACGAGTTTTGCAGCGCCTCAGGTTACGGCTACTGTTGCTGTGTTGCAGGAATTTGCTGACAGACAGATGCGGACAAAACAACCCCACTGGAGCATCGATTCTCGGCGTCATCAAGTAATGAAAGCTGTATTGCTAAATTCAGCAGACAAAATCCTGGATAGCGGCGATGGCTTACGGTTGGGAATGAGCCGGACGCTAATTGATAAACAAAATCAAAATTGGCTAGATTCTGATGCTTACAAAGATCCAAAGATTCCCTTGGACGCCCAAATGGGAGCGGGTCATTTAAATGTATTTCGCGCTTATCAGCAATTTAGTGCTGGTCAATGGCAGGCATCCGCTGCGGTGCCAGCTATTGGTTGGGATTATCGCACAGTCGATGTTGGAGCATCTGTTGACTATATATTAGCAAAACCGTTAAAGCAGGGGAGTTTTGTTGCTGTTACCCTGAGTTGGGATCGATTGGTAGAACTCAACGATAAAAATAAAAACCAGCAATATGAAGTGGGCGAAAATTTTCGCGATCGCGGCTTAAATAATCTCGACCTATACTTAGTAAAAGCCGATGCTCAAAATTCAGATGCTGGTACTGTTTGCTCCTCAGTCAGCCAAATTGATAGTGTAGAACATATTTTCTGCCCCGTTGCTGCTACTGGCAATTACAAAATCCGCGTCCAGTTTCGTCAAAAGTTAAATGAAGCGACTCAGCCCTATAGTTTAGCTTGGTGGAGTGTACCTATCAATTGAAATAGGGGCGCACAACTGTTAACTGTGTCAACTTACAGCGTTTTTCATCTATTCGAAACATAGTCCCCTATAAGGGCGCACATCTATCGTGTGCCCCTACAAAAGTTTGGTATTTCGTGAATTGAGAAAGGTGATTTTATCTTTAAAAACCAAGAGCGGTGGTTATTTTGTGATTAAGTAGTCTACAATACTTTTATATATAAATAATAAAATTCCTAAAAATCGAGATTTTTCATAATTCGTCTGCATAGCCGTCTCAATTAGGAATTAGCAACTCTAATAAGTTGTGTTTATTTTTTTTGAGCTACTAACTTGCTGTTACAAAAACTGTAACAGTCCCATTTTTCTATTGGAGCAAATGCAATAGTTAATCATTGACACAGTATCTGCGTCAATCCTAAGCACAGATCGGGAATCTTTGGCAAGTGAGGTAGCAGAATGAATCGGCAAAAACTTAGTGATGCGAAAGAAAATTTCCTGCAAAGACGTTATGGTGTGAGTCTGGGCAGACGTTATGCTCTGGCAGCTGCAAGTGTTGTTCTATTCAGTGTATTAGGGTGTTCTCAAGTCGAGAGTAGCAAAAATGCCCTCGCCCAATCTAGTTTACCTCAGCCAGAAACTCCATTACAAAAAAAAACAGTCAACACTGATACAAGAATAGTTGAGTCTAGCAATAAGTTTGGCTTCAAACTATTTTCAGAAGTTCTGAAAGATGATAAAGGTGAGAAGAATGTTTTTATCTCACCTTCTAGTGTTGCGATCGCTCTTGCTATGACCTACAACGGCGCTAGTGGCTCGACTCAACAAGCAATGGCAAAAACCCTGGAATTGCAGGGGATGAATCTACCAGAAATCAACTCTTCTTACGCGGCGGCATTAAAGCAGCTTTTAGATAATTCTGATGCAAAAGTGCAACTGAATATCGCTAACTCACTTTGGGCAAATCAAGATGTTAGTTTTGCACCAGACTTCCTCAAGAAAACCCAGGATTTTTATCAAGCTAAGGTCAGCAATTTAAACTTTAAAGATGCCGCCGCATCTAGTATTATCAATAACTGGGTAAAAGAAAATACTAAGGGTAAAATCGCTAAAATAGTTGAAACGATTGAACCCAATCAAGTGTTATTTCTAATTAATGCCATATATTTTAAAGGTAATTGGAGCAACAAATTTGACAAAAGTCAAACTGCTCAATACCCTTTTTACATCACATCTGGCAGACGAAAACAACACCCAATGATGTCACAGAAGGGTGATTATAGATATTATGAAAGCGAACAATTTCAGGCAGTTAGTTTACCTTACGGGAAAGATGGTAAAGTCAGTTTTTATATCTTCTTGCCCAAACAAAATTCTAACCTCAAAGCCTTCTATCAAAACTTGAATGTTGAGAACTGGGAAAAATGGATGACTCAGTTCAAGAAACAAGAAGGATTTATTCGCCTACCCCGCTTCAAAACAGAATATGATATTACACTCAATGATGCCTTGAAAACTTTAGGCATGGGAGAGGCTTTCAGCAACAAAGCCAATTTTTCCGGCATGGGTAAAAATTTTGCCATTAGCCAAGTTAAGCATAAAACTTTTGTGGAAGTAAACGAAGAAGGCACCGAAGCGGCTGCGGCTACTTCAGTGGGCATAGTAGCAACATCTTTGCGAGATGAACCAGAACCATTCCGAATGATTGTTGACCGTCCCTTCTTCTGTGCCATTAGGGATAATCAAACAGGAAGTCTTTTGTTTATGGGTTCAATCATTGAGCCACAATGAGGAGTCAGAAGGCAGGAGGCAAGAGGTGTAAAATTATCTAGTTTCTTCCAACTTCCTACTTCAAACTTCACTCATCATGAGCTATAGAGAGCAGTTTATATGGCAACGCGGAGTCAAGCTTGCTATTACCTGCTATCGACTTACCGAAAAATTTCTTAAGTCTGAACTTTACGGATTAACTAGTCAAATTAGACGCTCGGCAGTTTCTGTGCCATCAAATATAGCAGTTCGCGTAGCGTCCCGTTAGGGAAGGCTATGGTAGAAGAACACAGCAACGTTTATATCCAGTTTCTTCATATTGCTCTGGGTTCGCTTCGAGAACTTGATACCCAGTTGATTATTGCCAAGGAAGTTGGATTGACATCCCCGGAAATATTTATTCCGATTTTGGAAGAAGTTGATAGGTTTCAAGGAATCATGGTGTCAACTATTCAAAAGATGAAGTCTTGAATCCCTCCTGCCTCCTGCCTTCTGCCTCCTGCCTCCTTAAGGTAATGTCGCTTCAGAAATGCTCAGAGTGTTTTTAGCGTCAGCTTTCGGGGACTCATTTGCTATAGATGCAGTTATTTCCCCAGTGGCGCTGTCTTCTGCTTCACTGGTTAGCGCTCCAGGACGTAGAGCGCTTAAAGCGGTCTTAATTACAACAGCTGTGGGTACTGCCACTATTACACCCAACAGCCCGCCAATTCTTGCTCCTGTCAAGACTGAAATTAAAATCCAAACTGGATTTAAACCCGTAAAGCTGCCTAAAATTCGAGGGGCAATTAAGTTTTCGAGAATTTGTTGGACAATTACTGCTGCGATCAATACTCTCACACCCATTGAGAAATCTTGCAGGGCTACCAATAGTGTAGTCAGGGCGATACCTACAGAACCGCCGAAGGGGACGAGAGCCATCAGACCAATAGTTAGACCAAATAGTAAACCAAATGGCACTTTCAGCCACAAAAAGGTAGGAATGAGGGCTGATGCCATGCAAGTCGATAAAATCAGCTGGGTGATAAAGAAATTTTGGAAGCTCAGGCGGACTGTTTTGGAGAAAGGATCGCGAAATTTAGAGGGTAACCATTCTACTAAACTTTGCCAGAGTTCACCTCCATGCTGTAAAAGATAGAAAGTCAAAACCATCGTCAAGAGAATATCTAGCAGACTAGTAACTGTAACAACCGCCAGATTTAAAACTTGTCCAGCGATCGCTTGCAATTGTCCCTTAACGCGATCGTTGATTTGCACTACCAGAGCATCGAGGTTAATCGGTAAGCCAAAAGTCTCAGCTTTTTCGTTTAATATCATTAACTGAGAGCGTCCAGAGTCGATCAACTCTGGCAAACGAGCTACCAGTTGTTGAGCTTGGGTAAGGGCCAGCGGAAAAAGTGTCACACCCAATGCCAATAAAATCGATAAAGCCAAGAGAAATACTAAAATAGCAACTTGCTCTCGCCTAGCACCATGATGCTCCATCCAGCTCACGGGGTAGTTGAGCAGAAATGCTAGCACTGAGGCTCCGACTAAAATGACTATGAGAGAATGGAAATAATTAAAAAATACCGAAAGTGCCCAACCATTAAGAACTAGCAGCGGAAGGAATAACGCGATCGCCCCGATTCGCGCTATTGGTGTGAATGTTTGCCACCAGTCGAGTAGCTTGCGTGTCTGCATTTTGAGCTGATTGCGGAATAGAACTAAGTTAAATCTTTCTTTACAGCTTATTATCTCTAACTATATGAGTCTTATTCATCCTTCTAGTTTAGGAGTTAGACTAACCCCAATGGAAAATTTTGAACCGAAAGAGAATGGGGAGTGGGGAGCAGGGAGCAGGGAGCAGGGAGCAGGGGGAAAATTCCTCTCCTCTTCCTCTGCCCAATGCCCCATGCCCAATACTTCTCTACGAGAGGCTGCGCCAACGGCTTCTCCACGAGACGCTACGCGAACGCTCAGTACAGGTGCCCCATACCCAATCCCCAAAACACAGTTGCTTTTACATTTAGTTCCGATCATCGGCTTTTTTCCATCCTTGTGGACTCTCTATCGGGGCCAGGGTAGTCGGGAACAACTTGCTATTAGTCGTCTGTCTATTACTTTGGCACTTACTTGGCTGTTGGGATATCTATTATTAGCTACCGGAGCAGCAACTTCAGATTTTTTTCCGCTACGTCTATTTATCCTGAATAGTTTTCTCACATCGGGTTACTTTTTAGTGAGTGTCTGGTTGATTTTGCGCCTAATACAGGGTAAATCTAGGCGTTTATCAGGGTTTACTACTTTAGCAGAACGAGTACTTGGTAAGTACTTATCTTAATTTTTTAGGATGATAATTTTTCAGTAGTTTTACCTATTTCCTAAAAAATTACAGTTGATTTATCTATATATCTAGTCAAATCCAGTTTATTATTGCCATACTTCAGTAAAACATCTCTAGATTGGCCCAAAAGAAGGAAAAATGCTGCTATAAGTGTTGTGGTTGACACTACATTAAAAAAGTTAGCACTGATAATTAAGAGTTAGCTATTATGGGTTGATTTGTTTGAATGTTTTTAGTCTGCAAATTTACCGAATTTGATTAGTGAGTAAGTGTGAGGAAGTCTGTGACCATTCAAAGAAGTTCGGCGGAAGAAAACCAGTCGGGAAAAGCCTCAAAGTCCAGTAAAAAAATTTCCCAGAACTCGAAATCAGGACGTTGGCTCTGGTTTTGGGTAGGTATGAGTGGTATTGCAATGGTGTCAGCAACTGCGGGGGCACTTTTGGCGGTATCTTTGACCAGTACGCCTTTGCAACAAGCCCAGCTAAGTCCACAGGATGAGGCGGTCTTTGATGGCGATCGCATTTCTGGAGGTGTGATGCGATTTTCAGAATTAACTCGCCCAGTGAATCTCTTGGTTATGGGGATGAGCGTACTCCCGCCAGATGTCCAAAACCCTCCTGAAGAAACCAAAAATCTCAGATACCTGCCCCAAGTAAACTCCTTTGATGGTCTTTCCGATGTGATGCTCTTGGTCAAATTTGATCCAGAGACGAAAAAAATAAATATGCTCTCCATTCCCAGAGATACCCGCACCGAAATAGAGGGGTATGGAGTGAAAAAAATTAATTCCGCCAATCTTGAAGGTGGCCCAGCTTTGACTGCTAAAACCGTCAGTAATCTCTTAGGTGGGGCGGGAATTGATCGCTATGTCCGAATTAACGTTCTGGGAGTTGCCAAGCTGATTGATGCTTTGGGGGGCGTGACTGTCTATGTCCCCAAAGATATGAAGTATCAAGATGATTCTCAACATTTGTACATCAATTTGAAGGCGGGTAAGCAGCATCTCAACGGCGAGCAGACACTGCAATTACTGCGTTTTCGCCATGACGAACTCGGTGATATTGGTCGGATTCAGCGGCAGCAAATGGTCATGCGGGCTTTGATGGATCAAACACTCAACCCAGCTACTGTTGCTCAATTACCTAAAGTTCTTGATGTAGTGAAAGATCACATTGATACTAATTTGACGGTTGAGGAATTAGTGGCGCTAATGGGTTTTGGGGTGCGAACAAATCGCTCTAATATGCAAATGTTAATGCTGCCAGGTCGCTTTAGCGAGAAAGGCGAGTTTGATGCTAGCTATTGGTTGCCCAACAAAAATGGTATTGCGAAACTGATGGCTCAACACTTTGGCTTGGAGTTAGAACAGGAACAATCGGCGACTACGACTGACCCAGGCTCTTTACGTGTAGCTATTCAAGATAGTACAGGTGGCGATCGCTCTAACCTCCAACCGTTAATTAGAGCTTTAGAAAAATCTGGATATCGCAATATCTATGTAGCCAAGGCATGGGGTGAACCTCTAGAGGTAACTCACATTGTCGCCCAACAAGGAGATGGTGACAGTGCCGAATCAATTCGCAACACTCTGGGATTTGGCGAAGTGCGCGTGGAAAGTACTGGTAACCTTGGCTCGGATATCAGTATCCAAGTGGGCCAGGATTGGTTGCAACAAAAGTCTACTTTGGAGAAGTCGCTGACGCCCTAAAGGGTACAGTTGCTGACACTGAATTTACTACCTGGCTAAGTTCTTGGAGTTTAGCTGCTACCACACCATTGGTCAATAATTCTTCTGCCTTAGCTAAACCCTCTGGCATATCTGAACAAATACCACTGCGCCATAGATAAAATCCGCCATTCCACAAGGCTGTTTGCATTAGTTCACCTGGTTTACCTGTCAAAACCTCCTGAATATCTGCCACCAGTTCTTCAGTAGTTCCAAGGGGTACGTTCTTGGTAGTAAAGCCGTAATCACGCGGTACGAGGTGCAATCGTTCTACCTCTTGGGATGCTACGGATGAAGATAAGCTGATAATTGCAGTGCGATCGCGCGGTAAGTCGCAACTACCTTCCAATCCTTTCACTAATGTAAATTTTGTTACTCCACGCAGCCCTAGAGCTATCTTAAACATCCCTTCTGTCGGCGGATGGACAAACCCAGCAATTACGTGAGCATCCCCAGCATAAGGACACCAAATTAGCTCCATTGTCGCCAAGGGCGGACGTTTGCCAAGTTGGTCGCGGTACTCCCAAATACTTGTAGTTAAGGGAAAATGCTGAGGTAGATAGATAAAGCCGATTCCCGTTTGCTCAAATACTTGCTGAGTTTTTGCTAGTGGTAGAGTAGTCCAATCGACTCCTAAACCCTGCCAAATATCTATCAGGGGTAAGCCATACTTAGTTGGTAGGCGATCGCCACCGTGCATTATCACTGGTTGTCCAACTGCGGCGAGTAGTAAAGCTGTTACAGGACTAATTGGTGCTGTGCGTGTTCTGCCATCATAGGGTATACCAAGAGCGATCGCTGGTCGCTCAGAGGCTATGGGTTGCAGTTTTGGCCCCAGTTCATGATATGCATCCAACATTCCCGCTAACTCTTCTCCAGTGGGTCGCTTGATGCGATGAGCAATCAAAAACGCTCCAATTTGGGCTGGTGTAGCTTCACCCAGCAGCATCATTTTTGTAGCGGTGGCTGCTTGAGCGCGAGTTAAATTCTCGGCTGTGTGGTTTCCACTGCCTACTTTTTGCAGAAATTCCCGAAATACATTGCTCATTAGTCATTAGTCATTGGTCACTTGTACTGAGCGTACCCCTGCGGGGAAGCAAGCTACGCGTAGCGTCTCGTAGAGAAGTCGTTGAGAAGTATTGGTCATTAGTCAATTCTCAAATAGAATTTTTGCTATACAACGTATACAGTAAAATTAACTAGGTTATCCTGACCAAATCGAAGTGAATCACCGTTAAGCAGGCGATATTGCATACCTGGAGTTAGAGGATTGTTGTTTAAATAAATACCATTTGTACTCATATCAACAATCATGTAAGAATTTTGCGACCAATCCCAATCGACTCGTGCATGACGACGAGAGACTATTCCCTCACTGGGAATACCAGTCAAGTCTATTTCTGGCGGCGCTATTCCTGGACTCTGACTGCGGCGACCAATATAACCTCCTTCCCCAAGCAGGTTAAATTCTCTTCCAGTGCTGTGAATTAGCTTTAAAACTGGTGCTCTTTGCGGCGGTGGGGTATAAACAGGGGGTGTTGGTGGATAAGAAACTCGTGGCTGATAGACTGTTGAATAATCAACGGGGGCTTGTTGAGGAACCTGGTAATTAGGTTGGTCTGTTGCTGGCCGTTGATACTGAACAGGCGGTTGTTGACTGGGTGGTTGTTGACTAGGCTGCGGTTGAATAGGCGGTTGTGGTGTAGGAGAAACTACATTCCCCACAGGAGTGGAACACCAGGGACAAACCTTAGCATTGTTAGGCAGGGCGCGGTTAAAATATTCGCAACTGGGATTAGGGCACCGATTTGCAGGCATAGGAATTTATATCATCAGGCATAGGTTGTAAAGCTACAAGACCTACTTTACTAAGTAAACACTGACCCTGACGAGTGGTTAGCATCTGGGCAAATGTAGAACCACCAGGCAGGCGGCTGCTGTCTTTAGGGTACACTACAAAAATAGGGTATCCCAGTGGGTAGCTTTGGAAAGTTGTGACATCAACATAATAATCATCATGCTGACACAAGTCATCTGAGGGATTAATTGAGCGGCGATCGCGCTTTTGAAACAGAGGTTGAATAGCTGACTTTTTACCATCTGCGATCGCTAGCGGATAGCCAGTACACTGACTCAAAGTTTTACTGATAATGCCAAAACTGATAATACCAGTGGTTCGCCCATCTAGAGTCTCACTGCGTATCTGATTTTGGGTTTTTGTTGTATCAAGTTTAGTAACTTTCGCTGCAAATAAAGCTTCGTCCTGAGGGGTATTTTTGAGAACTATTTCTTGAAATTTACTGATTGCTTCCGGTTCGGTTGGGGCAAAAGGTTTCACAGTCAGATTTGGAAGTTTGGGATTAATTTGCTGCCAATTAGTAATTTTACCTGTGTAAATTTGACGCAATTGCTCAAGATTGATTTGTCCCCCCAGAGCATTAGCAAGATTTGAGTCTCTTTTATTAAATGCTACAAAAACAATTAATCCATCATAAGCAACTTGTTTTTTAGCAAGTTTATCTGTGATGTTGTCTACTAAACTAGTAATTGCAAAATCTTTTTGGCTTGTTTGGACTTCTTCAATACTTTTAATCGGATTATTGATATTTGGCGACAAAACAGATTTATAGTTAAATGTTGCTGTTGCATCTGGCTTTGGCCTAGTCAATAAATCTCCTAAACGACTGTTGTCTACTGGTTGCGTTAAAACATAGCTCCATGTACTGGCTTTTTCTCCTGTATAAGTAAATTGTCCAGAAGGAACGTTGGGAACCTCTGAGAAATTCCGCACAAGTCTAGACCATAGTATATATTGATTAGGACTATCTGTTTTCCTGCCCAAAAACCAATACCAAATTCCCCCGCCGAGTAGTAATAAAGCCAGAATTACTAGCAATATTAATGGCATTGGGAAACGCTTTTCTATTTCTTGAGAAGCAGACGACGAACGCGCTGAACTTTTGCCACGATCTTCTTTGGGAAGTTGCAACAGTGCTTGACGAGCCGTTTCCGCACTCTCGAAAGGAGTTTCTAGCCCAATTAAACGATAAATAAACTGCTTTAAATGGCTATCGGTATCTGGCCATTGTTGATTATCTCTAGGGTCAAGAGGCTGGTTTGATAAAAAATTAGTTGTCCGTCCTGTCCATAAATAAAAGGCTAGTAATCCTAATGATTCTAAATCTTGCTCAGGTCTGGTGGGAGCGGGTTGAGGAATAATAGGTGGAATAAATAAGTTTTCCCAAATAGCTAAATCACAAAAATATATAGAAAACTTTTGATTATTTTCTACTTTAATTAAAGTACTATCTAAATTGATGTTGCCGTGAGTTATACCCAGTTGTGTTTGATTTGATGGAAAACGCAGCTTTTGAGTGTGGAGAAACTGGAGAGTTTGTAAACCCTGATTTAGTACCTCACGCACATCAGGAGATGTCATTGCTCCCTTCTCTATGAGATATTTCCCTAAAGTTTGGGATGATTCTATCCCTTTAGTAATTAAATAACAGCGTTCTCCTTTTTCATCTGCGATCGCTTCTTTAGTTTCGACAAGACGGAAGTTTTGAATTCGACTATCGGCTAAACTTACCCCACCCACCCGTTTGAAAGTTTCTTTCCGCTTTAGAGTCTCGCTTTCATTAAAACAACGATTGGGTAGGAGGTATTCTTTGATAATTACAGGTTGTTTGTCCTTGAGTTGGATACCTGAGTATAAGCGGCCTAAACCCCGCACACCGGCAAAACTAGCTATTTGATAAGTCCCCTGATTTCCTTTAATCTCAGCCTCCTGCGGTAAAGTTGCTGGAAAACCACATTCCAAGCAAAACTTAGCACCCTTGATTTGCTGCGCCGTTTGGAAGGGGCGATCGCAACTTAAGGGAGAATTGTACGAACAGGGGTATTCTTGATAAAAAGATTCAAATGAAGGCATATACAAAGAGTTTTATGAATTGCGCCGATTACTTCTGTCGCGCTCAAGCGTGAACTAATCCTAACTTGAGGGCAGCCACAATAGCTTGAGTCCGACTAGTAACCTTCAATTTTTCAAAAATACTGGTGAGATGCGCCTTAACAGTAGCAACTGTTACATATAAATGTTTAGCGATTTCTTCATTAGAAGCACCTTGAGTTAACCAGTATAAAACTTCTTGCTCTCTTTCGGTTAAATGCACCTCATGACATGCTTTTATACAAGAGTCTGAATAAGCCTGAAAAAACCGGAAAAATCGACTAGCAACTTCTGAGGGTAGATAAATTTCTGACCTAGTTACAGTGTCAATAGCTTCACACAATTGGGTTGCTAAACGATTTTTAAACACATAACCTGCGGCTCCCGCCTGCATTGCTCTAAAAATCCAGTCGTCTTCTTGATGAGCCGACAATACTAAAACCTTGCCAGTATAAGCAGTTTCTTTAAGACGTGCCAGAACTGTAATTCCATCACATCCTTTCAATTGCATATCCAGCAAAATTAAATCTGGACACTTCTGGGCTGTAAACTTTAAAACCTGATCAACAGAATCCGCATCACCTATAACTTCTACAGGTAATGCAGAATTAATACTATAAAAATTGAGTAGAGTACGTAACCCTTGCCGAAAGCGTTCTTCGTCATCTACCAGCAAAACTGAAAGTTTTTTATTATCATTAGTCATATTTTTATTATGTTAGCGTTCGTGTAGCGTCTCGTAGAGAAGCGGTAGCAAGTTCACGAGCGTCATTATGAATTAATTCACACTCCTTGGTCGAGGCAAAATTAAAGAAAATTGTGCCCCACTTTCTAACAAAACTTGCGCCCAGATACTTCCTTGGTGGTCCAGAATAATTTTTTTAGCAATAGTTAAACCCAGTCCTGTGCCTCCTTTACGCCGCGAATAAAATGGGGTAAATACTTTTTGTAAATCTTCTTGAGACAATCCTGGACCTTGGTCGGAAATTTTAATTAAAACTTCATCTTGAAAAATTTGCCAGCTACAGGTGATAGTTCCTAAATTAGGGCTGAAATGAACAGCATTACTGAGGATATTATCAAATACTTGTTTCATTTGTAATCTGTCTATTTTCAGTATTGTCGATGTATCAGGAATCGATATTTTAAGTTTTTTCTGATTAATTAGAGGTTGTAGATTTGTGATACTTTCAACTACCAAATTTCTTAAATCTTGAAGTGTTACTCTTAATTTTGCACCTTGCCCACAATCAATAAGCTCATTTAAATTAGTATCTAAATCTTGTATACTTTCGCCGATGATTGTTGCTTGCTCTTGCCAAGGACTATCCTCTAACCCTAAGCATAAATTATGTGCATACAATCCTATTAGTCCTAAAGAGTTACGTAATTGATGTCCTACTCGATGCAGGATATCTTCTAGGAGTTGAATTTCAGTTTTTTGTCTTCCATAGTCTGAATAAATATCTACATACCTACTCAGGAGCATAGCAGAGCGTTTTATATATAATTGCAAACTCTCTGAGAGAGGTTCATGAGTAATGAGTTGAATGTATTCAGGTTTTTGATTTCTATAGCCTATGGGGCAAATGTAACAAATGGATGAAAAGTCCTTAAGTCTAAATTCACGTAAAGTTAAAGCAGGTGGAAAATCTGTAAGCCATACTTCTGATCGCAAATAAGCTAAAGTTTTTGGGGAGAAAGGAGCTTGTCCTTGACCATAATTTATAACCTCTTGATGAACTCTCAATAATGAATCATGATAGACAATCCGAGCGAGGAAAATTGGATATTGACTAGTTAATTGCTCAGATTGAAGCTGACAAAAGCTCTGAATATCTGAGGAATTCAAATAATTAGAGCCATTTTCTAATTTTTGTACAGAAAAGCCTAGTGTCATACCTTCACTCGCTTTTTGCAACCAAACGTTTTTACTCTTCTGCTGACCAGTATAAAATTATGCAGTCCCAGTAATGTTTATTTTTTTATTAAGTTATCTTGTTAGATAATTCATACAAAGAATTATTAAGTTTATATTCACATCTACTTTTCATTTCCTAAGTATATATAACTATACAGCATTTGTCATTTGTAACACTTGGATAAATAGTATTCTGGCAAGGCAACAATGCTTGGTTCGTAGTGAGCGCTAAAGCGCTCAAGCCAAGGACTAAAGTGCTCTCTACAAGACGCTACGCGTAGCTTGCTTGCCCAAAGGGGTACACTACGAACTTATTCATCCATCAAAGTTGGTCTGGTGGACTACTAGGGCGGGCTTTTCGGCTCACCCCACAATAAAAAAATGTAGTACGTTCAATTAAAACTCCTCCAGAATAATCTACAAACTGAAGTTACTGCTTTTCGGATTCTTGAAAAGCTAATATTTTCCAGCCTTCTCAATCATCATTCTGGGGGACGTGGGGATGAGGGAGCAAGGAAGGCAGAAGAAGCAGGGGAAGAAGAACTATTGATTCTTAACCAATGTCCAATACCCAATCCCAAAATATCGACAAAAGTCTAATTAACTTTAGAAGGCTGATACATATACTGTAGATGCATCTGGATTAGCTACCAGCACAACACCTTCATGCTTATCTTCGTTCTTCAAACTTTAGCCGAAATTCTAGCTGGAGGAACCTCACTTACCAGTACAGAGCAAATTGACTTTAGCCATCCTGGTAATCGTAGGGAAGAGGGAGCAGGCCCGACTCTCAATTTATATATTTTTGATATACGTGAGAGTAAGCAGGTACAACATTCTGGCAGGCAAGTTGAACGCAAGCTAACACGCGCTCTACAACCTGCCACTGTAAATTGGGCACCCGCTTGGTTTGATGTTTCACTGCTATTAACAGCCTGGGATAGGACAGCTTTAGGTGAGCATCACTTTATTAGTGAGGCGTTGAGCGTGCTATTGCGCCATCGCACCTTGGAAGAGGAGTTTTTGGTTCCTGAATTACGGGGCTATGGTAATTTGAACCTGACAGTTGCCCTAGAGCCGCCAATTGAGATTGGCTCTTTATGGAGCGCTCTCAATGTGCCATTGCGTTCAGCCTTATATTTGACAGTAACAATTCCCTTCGAGCCACAACCGACTTCAGTACCTTTGGTTTGGGAGCGAATTTTCAATTTGCGAAATCAATTGTCTCGCGATAATGACAGTTTAGTCATAACTAGGCGAGTTGCGATCGCGGGTATTGTCAAAAGTGCGGTGACAAATCTGCCACTGGTAGCGGCAGAAGTAGCTGTGAGAGGAACTGAAAAGTCCCTATTAACCACTAAAGAAGGGCTGTTCTTCTTTGAAGACCTTCATTTAGGTAATTATGTTTTGACTCTGAATCATCCTGGCTATTTACCCCAAAACGTCAATGCGTTAGTAGATAACCAAAGTAATACTTTCAAAGAAATATTTCTAACTCCTGAATAATTAGATTTTTACTGACTTGGAGAAACTTTCATGGCTAGACTTGATTACTTTGCTCCTGGTGTCTATATTGAAGAAATTGACCGGGGTAGCCGACCAATTGAAGGTGTTAGCACGGCAGTTGCCGGATTTGTAGGCTTTACAGAAGACGTTCGTGGTGGGGCTGAGTTATACAAGCCCATGCTAGTAACCACTTGGACGCAATACTTAAACTACTTTGCCCGTCCCAACTCTGACGGCTTCACCGACTTCAACGCTTATTTACCCTTTTCAGTCTACGGCTACTTTATGAATGGTGGCGGTCGTTGCTGGATAACAAGCATTGGGACTCAGTTACCAGGCGCACCCAGACCAGCAACTCCAGAACCGGCTACCCTCAGAATCAACTCTAGAGGTAATCGTCCAGCCCTCCGCTTTACTTTGCGTCCTGAGCAAGCAGCAGGCGGATTAGTAAATATCGTTATTATTGATGGTTCGCCCCGCGCTCTACCCGAAGGTACTGAAGGAGAAGCGCCTCCAAATACGGGTGAATATTTTACCATCCAAATTCGTAGAGGAGATGAGCTTCTAGAGCAATATGAGAACTTGAGCATGAACCGCGAACCTAATGCTCAAGTCGCAACTTATGCCCTGACAGCATTGAGAAATTCCATGTATGTCACCGTAGAAGATATCACTCAAAGCGGACAACCTTTAGCTCGTCGTCCCGTGAATGGTCAATATGAACTAGCGCCGCCCATTGTCGCCGCCCCACCCGATAGATTTTCGCAAAATTTAGAAGGGGTTCGAGACGATCGCACCGGGGTACGAGGTATCTTTGAAGTTGATGAAATCACGATGCTAGCCTGTCCTGATGTGATGCGGGCTTATCAAGAGCAGGTACTGAATTTAGATCAAGTCCACGGCATCATCGAACTGATGATTAGTATGTGCGAGGGTTCTGCCAGTGGCGATATTCCCAATCCGCCCAACCGCATGGTTGTACTTGATGCGCCACCGGAAGCCGTCAAACCGCAACAAGTCGTGGAATGGTTGAACAGATTTAACCGTCGTTCGATGTTTGCGGCCCTTTATTATCCTTGGATCAAAGTACCTAATCCACGCGATCGCGGTAATCCAATTCTAGTACCTCCTTGTGGTCATGTGATGGGTGTTTGGGCCCGCACCGATGAAACCAGAGGAGTTTACAAAGCCCCTGCAAATGAAGTCCCCAGAGGCGTAATTGGTTTGGGCTATGACACCAACTTCCGCGAACAAGAACTATTAAACCCCTTGGGGATAAATTGCATTCGCAACTTCCCCAACCGAGGTATCCGCATTTGGGGCGCACGCACTTTAGTTGAGCCAGATAAAACAGAGTGGCGTTACATCAGTGTGCGTCGGTTAATTAGCTATATCGAAAAATCCCTAGAACTGGGGACTCAGTGGGTAGTTTTTGAACCGAATGACCAAGATTTATGGGCGCGTGTAACCCGCACCGTCAGTAATTTCTTAGAGCGCATCTGGCGTGAAGGTGCTTTGTTTGGGGCATCTCCGGCACAAGCATTTTATGTGAAGTGTGACGAAGAATTGAACCCACCAGAAACCAGGATTTTAGGACGTTTGTACATCGAAGTTGGTGTTTGCCCTGTCAGACCTGCTGAATTTGTTGTTTTCCGTATCAGCCAATGGAATGGCATTGAAGATAGCGAATAGCACTAAGTTAAAGCATTGGAGATTGAATGGTCTTATTCTCCTTATCTTCCAATGCCCGATGCCCCATGCCCAATTCCCCATTTAAAAATTAACTACACACAAAGGAGTCTAAAAGTATGGCAGGCGAATTTTTAACCTCTTGTAAATTTTACTTCGAGGCTGATGGGATTACGGATAAATTCATCAAAGAGATTAGCGGACTAGGCGTTGAAAATACTCCAGCGCAAGAAGTCCACGGTTCATCTAAGGGCGCTAAACTAATGCGTCAAGCTACACCAACTGTTGTCAAATTTACCAACATCACAGTAAAAGTCATCGCCACTGATGATATAGACCTTTATAAATGGTATCAAGATTGTAACGAAGATATGGGCGATCCTCGGAAGTGGGCACAGAATCGTAAGACTGGTTCGGTAGTTGCTTACGACCAACAAGGCTCTGAAAAAGCACGGTGGAACATTGTCAATTGTTATCCCTGTAAATACACTGGACCTACCTTAACTGCCTCTGGTGGTGAAATGGCGAATGAAACCATTGAATTGGTTCACGAAGGAATTAAACGGATCAAATAATTAGCAGTTGCAGTAACTAACAGTGGTACAATCCGCAAGCCGAATTCCAGAAGTTCTTACAGCCCATCGGTTCTATTTAGAACTGACTCTAGAAGGTCAAAACGATGCCAACTGCTTCTTTTTGGAGTGTCAAGGTTTCAAAAGAACACAAGAGGTAATTGAAATTTGTGAAGTTACTTCTCAAACCTGGGGTACAAAAGGGCAGTCAAAAGGTCAGGTGGTGAGAACTAAGCTTCCTAGCAATCCTAAGAGTGGTAATCTGACTCTGCGTAGAGGTACCACCAAATCTATGGATTTTTGGAAGTGGTTTGAAAAAGTCGAAAAGGGTAATTGGTCTGAGCAACGTAGACTTGTTGCTTTGTCTATCTATAATCAGGCAAATCAAGAAGTAGCTAGATTTGAATTAGCCGGTGCTTGGCCCGCAAGTTACAAAATTGCCGATGTCAACGCCCGCAGCCATGACATCGAAATTGAGGAGGTAGAGGTTGCTTTTGAGGAATTCAAACGCGTGAAGTAATTAGGAGGACTATGTTTCCAACAGAGTTTGAATTTACACTGCCTAAGGGATATCTAGACTCTGAAGGCAACCTCCACCGCAAGGGTGTAATGCGGTTATCAACGGCGATAGATGAGATTGCACCCTTGCGTGACCCACGCGTTAAAGCTAATCCCGTTTATGCCACAATTATTATCTTGTCGCGAGTGATTACCCACTTGGGTGCTTTATCAGAAGTGACCCCTGCAATCGTGGAAAACTTTTTTTCCCAAGATTTAAATTATCTCCAAGATTTTTACCGTCGAATCAATGGCTTGGAAAGCGAAACTTCCATACCGGAAGATACAGTAACTTCTCCCGAAGCACTGCTTCATAATTAAATGGGGCATTGGGCATTGGGAATGGGAAGTAGAGAGCAGAGAGCAAAAACTCATTAATGGAGTTCAAAGACTCATCGCCTATTCTCAATGCCCAATACTGAATGGCACTAAGAAAACCCCAAAAGCTTGTTTAATCTCGTTCCCAGCCTGGAGGCTGGGAATGTATTCCGAGAGGTTCTGCCTCTCGTCAAGCCCTTGGAGGCGAAGCCTCCCAGACTGGGAACCAGCCAGAGACTCATCCCCTATTCTCAATGCTCCATGCTCAATGCCCAAATTAAATAACCTATGCGTCGTAAAAAGGATACTCTCTGCACAGAATTTGCCTTCACTCTTCCTAGAGGATTGAGTGATAGTGAACACCGAGTACATCGTCATGGGGTGATGCGTTTAGCCACCGCCAAAGATGAAATTTTGGTGCAACAAGAGCGCAGAGTTCAGGAAAATCCAGCTTACGGCGTATTAGTGATGCTTGCACGGGTTATTACTCGCTTAGGCAGTTTCAACTCTGTCAGCCCTGATTTACTCGAAGGACTGCTCTTACATGACATTGCCTATCTCCGAGAATTTTATAATCGAATCAATCAGCAAGGCGATGTACATATTCCGACACAATGCCCCCACTGTAATACTCAATTTTCAGTGGAGCTAGAACTAGCGGGGGAGTCGTAAGCTACCCCTCTGATACTTTATATGAGGAGGTAGCTTTTATTGCTTATCATTTTCACTGGTCACAAGATGATATTTTAAATTTAGAACATACTACCCGTCAGCGCTGGGTAGCAGAAATCAATAAAATTAACCAAAAATTAATATGAAAGTAAAAGTTAGCTACTCACCAAATCTAAGTGAAGTCAATGAGGTTGACCTTACCACAGAAACTCCAACGAGAGGAGAATGGCTAATAGGTCGTTCTCCTGATTCTGATTTAGTTCTAGACAGCCCTGATATCAGTCGGGTACATGCTAAGTTTTTTGTTAAAAGTGGAAATTACTACTTTTCTGACCTTGGCAGTAGAAATGGCTCAATATTTAACGGGAAACAGGCTGAAAAAGATCGACCATATTCTTTGAGCGATGGAGATATTATTCGGATTGCAGATTATGTTTTGATCTTGGAAGCAGTTGCTCCCGCTTATGAGCAAGCAGAGACGGTCTTTAGAATTATAGATCCTTCACTGTTTTCTCGGCCGCGATCGCCTGAAAATGTCAGCACTTCCAACGTTGCTAATCCAGCCCCTGAGGTAGTCAGCGAAGTTCCAGCGCCAATTAGTCAAGAAGTAGAATCACCTGAAATTAATTCTCCTTCCCTAGAAACCAGCGAAATCTCAGAAGTTGTTTCTACTCAACCTGATGATGTCATCTCTGAAAACATCATTCAGCCACCAGAAGCAGTTAGCGAAGTTCCACACGATGTTCGTGATGAAATTGTGGATTTGCGTACAATAGTTGCGCCAGAACTCAGCACAGATGTTGAGGAAGTAGAAGTTTCAGAAGTTAGCGAAGCCTCAGAAGTTTCTTTGACTGAACCTGATGACGCCATAGTTGCGCCTGAAAACATAATTGAAACTCCTGAAGAAGAAAGTGCTATTCCAGAAGCTACCCACGATGAGGTTGCAGAGTTTGAAGCAGCACTGGCGGCAGAGTCTACCTTCGTACAGCGGCGTGATACAAGTGCCATTCCAGAAGCTACCTACCATGAAGATGCAGAGTTAGAGGCAGCACTAGAAGCAGAAGTCACCTTCGTACAGCCGCGTGATATTTTCAGCGAAGTTTCTGCACAGGAAAGTACCGTTCCCGAATCTACCTACGATGAGTATGCAGAGTTAGAGGCAGCACTGGAAGCAGAAGTCACCTTCGTACAGCCGCGTGATATTTTCAGCGAAGTTCCTGCACAGGAGAGTGCCGTTCCCGAAGCCACCCATAATGGAGTAGTAGATTTAGATACACCAGTCACAGAAGAAATTAGTGTAGATGTTGACGAGGTTGTCAGCGAAGTTCCTCAAGACGAAGACATTCAGCAGCAAGAAACATTAAGCCAAGTACCAGAGGAGGAGAGCCAAGTTACACAGGATAACAGTGTTGAAGCGGTAGATTGGGATGGGCCAATTACAGCAGAAGAGAGCGCAGATGTTGACGAAGTAGAACCTAGTTCTGCTGTTGATGAAACAATAAGCGAAGTTTCTGAAGCATCGACTGCACCTGATAATACCGTTGGGGAAGTTGTCAGCAATCAATACATTGATTGGAGTAATACAAGTACTGAAGAAGTCAGTGTAGATGTTGATGATGTTTCTGCACAAGTAAGTGGAGTTTCTGACTCAGCTGAGATTGAATCTTTGGAAACAACAGAAACTGAAGCATCTGAGAGCATCAGTCAAACTATTGCAGAAGTTTCTGAAGCAGAAGTAACTGAATCTGATGAAACTCCCGAAGAAACAAATGTAAGTGAGCCTTCTCAAATAATCGTTGAAAGAAACATAGTACTCATCGCTCACGAAAGTAAGAAATCAGAACTTGCTGAATTTGTTTCTCAGCATCAAGAATTTTTCTCACAGAGCTTTACAATTACGTGGCCATCTGTTAGTGAAATCTTGCATCAACAAGCGGGAATAACTATTAGTCAACAAACCGCCGCACCAATTTCTGGAGGATATCAAACAATTGCTTCATTGGTTGGAGCAGGAGAAATTTTAGCAGTTATTTTCCTGAGAGATTTGCTACAACCTCAGCCTGGTCAAACGAATGAAGAAGCACTGCTAAGGTTATGCACTATTAATCAAGTTTTACTGGCAACTAATTTGCCAACAGCAGAGGCGATCGTGCATTATCTTAAATCGATATAGCCATACTTAATCATTCATAAACAATAAAATTCCCGGTTTCTTGAAGAAATCGGGAATCTGAGTCTTGAAATTTTCGCAAGTTAAATATGATTGCTATATTTTTTGAAAAGTTGCAAATTGCATAGAATAATTTCAATAATAAAAATTAATCTAAAAATATACATATATTTTAAAGTAAAACCTATTTAAAAAAATGGTTGCAAATTTTAAAAGTTTATTTAGACAGCCAGTTATTCTTTCAAGTGCGATCGCTACACTTTTACTAGTAGGCATTCAAAAACTTGGGGTTTTCGAGCCTCTAGAAATGAAGGTCTACGACCAGATGATGCAATTACGTGGCAACTCAGGCCCAGACTCTCGTCTGTTGATTGTTGCTTTAACTGAAAAAGACATCCAAAAATGGAATTGGCCCCTATCTAGTGAACTTCTAGACCGGGTATTAGGCAAACTTGAAGAATATGAACCGCGAGCCATTGGTCTAGATATTTTTCGTGACTTACCAGTACAGCCCGGTCATGACAAGCTACTGCAACGCCTACAGCAGAGCGATATCATCATTCCTATTTGCAAACATTCTGGTTCTAACAATCCGGGAATAGCACCCCCAAAAGGGGTTGAAGCAGAGCGAGTAGGATTTAATGATGTCGTAGAAGACACTGATGCCACAATTCGCCGCAACTTATTATTGGTAAGTGCAGATAAGTCTGATTCTTGTCAAAGTACCTATTCTTTTAGCTTACAACTAGCACTCAAATATTTAGAAGTTGGAGGCATCCAACTAGAATTTACTCCAAAAAAGGAACTAAGACTACGAAATATTGTATTTGAACCACTGCAAAATAATGCTGGCGGTTATCAGAAAGCGGATACAAATGGCTACCAAATTCTGCTTAACTACCGTTCTGGTCATCAGGTCGCCCAGCAGGTAACTATTACAGAAGTACTTGCAAATCAAGTTAAACCAGATTTGGTTAAAGACCGCATCGTTTTGATTGGTTCAACAGCCAATAGTTTAAATGATATTTTTAATACGCCATTTGCTAGTGGTAAATCAGATAATTCTGGCAAAATGGCAGGAATTGAAATACATGCCCACAGCGTTAGTCAAATTCTCAGTGCTGTTCTTAACAAACAGCCTCTTTTTTGGTTTTTGCCTGAGTGGGGTAAAGTCTTTTGGATATGGGGATGGACTGCAATTGGTGGGTTGTTGGTATGGCGGATTCAACATCCGCTAGGCTTAGGATTGGCAGGAGCAACAGCCCTTGCAGTGTTATTTGGAGCCAATTATGTCATTTTTACCCAAGCTGGATGGTTTCCAGTAGTACCTCCGGCGTTGGGGTTAGTATTGACTGCCGGAAGTACCCTTGCCTATAGTGCTTATCAAAGCAAGCAAGAGCAACAAGAAATTACCCAACGGGTTCAAGAACACCAACAATTAATTGTGGAATTGCAAGGTCTTTTACGGCAGCGTGGCAACGCCTCAAATGAAGCGCCAACGGTAATTGCTGATTCCATTGGGCAAGAAATTGCACTAAACACGGTACTAAACAACCGCTACAAAATTACTCAACCTTTGGGTTCTGGAGGATTTAGCAATACTTATTTGGCTGACGATATCCAGCGCCCTGGTAATCCGCAGTGTGTGGTTAAACAGTTGCGACCTCCCCGCCAAGATGCAGAATATTTAAATGTTGTCAGACGCCTATTCGACGCCGAAGCAGAAATTTTAGAAACTTTGGGTAAGCACCCACAAATTCCCCAACTGCTAGCTTTTTTTGAAGAAAATCGACAATTTTCTCTCGTGCAAGAATTTGTTCGAGGGCACGCTATGGACAAAGAGCTAACTTCTGGGAAGCGACTAAAACAAGCTGAAGTTGTGGAGATACTCAAAGAAGTTTTACACGTGCTTGTTTTTGTTCACAGTTATGGCGTAATCCATCGAGATATTAAACCTAGTAACTTGATTAGGCGAGAATCAGATCAGCATATTGTATTAATTGACTTTGGCGCTGTTAAGCAAATTCATCCTCAGCAGCAAGAAGCCCAGACCATTTCAATTGGTACTCCTAATTATGCACCTTCTGAACAAATGAGCGGGTTGCCAAAACTAAATAGCGATATTTATGCGTTGGGAATTATGGGAATACAAGGTTTAACTGGGGTAGATCCGAGAGAATTTCGCAGAGACACAAATACTGGTGAAATAATTATCGAAGGTGAATCTGATGCCAATCAACAGTTTTGGCAACATTGGCGCGAACTAACTGACGCAACAGACGAGTTGGTTATTATTTTAAATAGAATGGTACATTTCGACTTCACTCAACGATATCAGTCAGCGGCAGAGGTGCTGAAAACTCTCGAAAGTCTCTAGTAAAAAATGCAGGAGGTGAGACTGAAGTCAAACCTCCTATTGTCTGTAACAACTTACAAGTGGATTTTCTTAGGATCTTCAATATTATTAATCCATTTAGAGGTATCTATTACCTTACTAATAAAGTTATCTTGGGCAACTAAAGTTGCCCTATGAAGTTCTTCATCAGTAGCAGCGCCTGCATTATTTTTGAAGGCGAGGGTTCCTGTCGCATCAGAAAGAAACTCTACAGAAAAACCTAAATGAGAGGCTTGTCTAGCAGTTGTATCACAACACATTTGAGTCATGTAGCCAGAGATGACCACAGTATCAATACTCCTCTCTTTGAGCCAAGTCTCTAACTCAGTTTCTGTAAAACTTCCTGGCAAACTTTTTTCAATTAGGAGATCATAGGGTCGTTTAGTAATTTCAGGATGAAGCTCCCATTCTGGACTTCCCTGTTTAAAAATGGCAGAGTTTTCTGGCGGCTGTGTATGTCTGACGATAATCACAGGTATACCTCTCTCATTAGCAATATTCATCACTTGAAGAATATTATCTAGGTTTCCTGATGGATATGTTATTGGCAGTTTCCCAGTGAAGTATTCATTTTGAACATCGATTACTAATAAGGCTCGTTTCATCTTGATTCTTCTCCTTAATAACTTATGAAAACCGCTTGTTAAAGTTGAGAGTGTAAATTACCCATTGGGTTGAGTGAAACATCTGAAAATAGGTCAAGCTGATTTTATATCCCTGATGTGATGTTTGTGGTGAGTATAAAAGCTTTACTAGACAAATATTTCTGTTTCAGTATACTTTCAAAGTTAAAGTCGGATTCTGATGTAACTAGTAATAACAGATAATTTTTTGTATTTCACATTACTAATTAATTTAATATTTATCCAGTCTTTGGTTAGAAGTGTAGTGAAGTATTAGTTATTATTCTTGGATTGTAAGAACAACTTGAACTTGTGATTCTATATAGGAGTTTCCAAACGCAACGTAGACAAATAAATTATCGTCGCGCTAGTTCAACTTACATTCACTATTCTTTACAGAGTACTATATGCAGAAACCAAACGACCAAAAAGGCTATTTCTTTAAGTACCTTTCCCTTGCTCCTGTTCTTGCCGTTATTTCGATATCAGTTGCCTTCTCTACTTGGGCGATTTTTAATTATTTTTTACCCGATCTTCTTTTCCATCCTATGCCATGACATGAGCGGTGATGATGTAAAAGCGTTATCATCACTATTTTATTCCTAGTAATATTGTTGTTGACACTAAAAAGCGCCCTCCCTTTTGGGAGAGCGCCTTTTGATTTAGCTAAACTTCAGAATTAACCGTTGATAGCAGGAGCAGTTAGAGCAACAGGAGCAAGATCGCCA
The DNA here is from genome assembly GCF_034531305.2 of Nostoc sp. ChiQUE02. Lineage (NCBI taxonomy): Bacteria > Bacillati > Cyanobacteriota > Cyanophyceae > Nostocales > Nostocaceae > Nostoc > Nostoc sp. ChiQUE02. Next base: position 24 of record NZ_JAVRBN020000025.1, on the reverse strand, counting down.
GCAGCCAAATCTAGAGGGAAGTTG
>NZ_JAVRBN020000024.1:0-114427 GCF_034531305.2 Nostoc sp. ChiQUE02 | reverse complement strand
TACAGTTCTCAGAAAACCTAGCTATAGCACTCCACGCACGTTCTGCCGCAGACTGCCGAGCCATTGAGTTGAGTTCATTAGCAAAGGGGAACAAATCAGCAAGCACAGCGCAATACTTATTCAAGTCGTATTTACTTAAACCCTTAACATCCATCCATTGCCGCAAGCATTTGTTTTGAATGAATTGAGATGTACGAATAGCATCATCTATTGCTCTATACTGCTTATCTTTTCCCTTGACTTTAAACTCGTAAATTCTCATGAAGGCTCGACCAACCAACTACATTCTTATTTACCACAATTAGCATAAGAATGCTGAATCAATTCAGCAATTCGCTTATATCCCCCGAATAGAATTCGGGGGATATAAACATCACGCCTCATAAAGTCTGGCGACAAGCCCTTCTCTACGAGAGGCTGCGCCAACGGGTTCGGGGGTGACGCTCCTAACGTCGCTAACGCTGCGCTGTCGCAAGACGCTCCTGCGTCGCTAACGCTGCGCTAACGACGGGAACCGCCATCGCTTTTAGCGTCTCCCCTTGGGAGAAGACTGCGACCCCCTCACCGCTACGCGTCTACGCTACCAGCCAATAACCGCTAATGTTGATACTTTCGCAAATTCCCGATCTGCCGTTACTAGGTTCGCAGTTGCCTGAAGCGCCATCGCAGCGATGATTGCGTCGGGTAGTTTCAGCCGATATTGCTGACGAAGTTGGATAATTTGCTCAATTAACACTGTATCACCAGCTATTAAACTAACAACTTCAACTCTTTGGATAAATTGCTGAAAAACTTGCCGATCTCCCTGACTCAACCCAGAAAATGCTAAAAATTCAATTTGACTAATAATCGAAATCCCTATCCAATCAGCATTTTGCAACAGTTGCAGCAGTTGTGAATTACCTTGTAGCACTGCTACGATCGCATTTGTATCCAACAAGTAGCGACTACCACTCATCCCGCAGCACTCTTTGCATCGCTAGTGCATCTCCCTCCCAGACCAATTTCCCTGCAAGATCGGAAAAATCATAATCAGATTTTTGTATTTTTTCTGATGCAACTTGATTCAGAACAACCACAATATTTACCTGGCCAGGCGCTAGCTGTGTTGGAATATCAAGATGCAAATGTCCCGATGCATCAACAGTTGTCGTCAGTTGAAAAACTTCCATTGTTATCCCAGCTTTTGAACTCTGGTTTCATTTTAATGCAATGTCTACGACGGGCTATGCCTACACATCCTTTAACTAACAGCCTGAGTCAAAGTCACAAACGCGATCGCTAGTACCATAAATACTAGCGATCGCGTTTGTTATCGCTATGGTCTTATACTGCCTGTACCTACCTCCACTTTCTGCGATCCTTCAACGATTTGGTAAAGTTTGTGTTCAAATTTCTGCATACATACTGACCAATCAAATTCGAGTATAGAGGGGCGAGCGTGCCGAGTCATATCTGCTTTCAAATCGGGGTTTTCTAGAATTGCAATCACCTTTTGGGCAAAATCTGTTGGGTTGTTAGGTTGGGCAAGAAAGCCGTTACGACCAGGAAATACCTGTTCTGAGGTTGACGGTGCAACAACAGCAACCAGAGGGGTTCCGGAAGCTAACGCCTCGTTATTAGTAGTGCAGAAGTTCTCAGTCACAGAGGGGTTGACAAAGACATCTGCTCTAGCAAACCAACCCAAGAGTTCTGTACCGTGAGACTCGCCCCATACAGTAATACCCGATCCAAACTTTTTAGCACGCTCACGGATCTCTTCATCTAGCGGGCCACTACCAATAATCACCAGATGAACATCAGGAATTTTGGCAGCTATGACTGGGAATATATCAAGCAGTTGATTGACATTCTTTTCGGGTGTGATACGTCCGACAAACAGGAGAGTCGGTCGATTATCGTTAGGAATTGGGTTGTAACAAATGTTTCGCGGGTGGAATTTTTCGCAATCGATGCCTTGATAAGGAACATATTCGGCGCGTTGGCATTTCAGTTCTTCGTATTTAGTGAGTTGTTCTTTAGAAGAAAAGTAATTGAAGTCATAAGACTCACTAAATTGCTTGACCACAGCCGGAATGATGGGACGAACCAAGTTAAAGAATTTATCCCCAAAGTAATATTTGATATATGCAACGATATCAGTGTGGAAGAGTGATATTGTTGGCGTGCCTGTTCGTCTTGCGTATTGAGTGCCGATTGGGCGACCATAACCTTGCAAGAAAAATGAGTATAAACCTCTCATTTGGGCGGCTTCTTCAACCACGATAATGTCCGGCTGGAATTTCTCCAGCAACTTAGTATCGCTCCAATGCCGATAGCTCAACGGTTGAGGAAGAGACTTGTAGAATATCAGTGGTTGTGTGGGGAATGCGTAAGCAGAGAAGTTGGGGAAAGACTGGATTTCATTCAATCCTGGCATGGGGCGATCGCCGACATTTTTGGGGTAGCGATCGTTAATTTGGGGATGGATTAGAAAAACCTCATGTCCCTGCTCTAGCAACCAACGAACCCGTTGGTGGACGGCGACGGAAACTCCAGTCAAGAAGGGAGCGTACAACCCTGTAAACAGTGCAATGCGAAGTTTTTGCTTAGTCATAAGAAAGGGGAATATTTCACGAAAATGCTGGTTTTGAACTTAGGATTTACGCAGCAAATGTTTCATGAACATTCTGATTATTTGAATCAGAAATTCCCACTAATACAGTTAGACTAAGGATTTACGCATTTTCAATTAGCCGAAATTATCGATTGTGAAGCGGATGTTTCTAAAATTGGTTTAGAAACTATTAAAACATCCAGAATACTAAATCAAAATTCCCCTTAATATATTTGTCTAAACCCTTGTCATTCATGCAAATACATTTTGCTAATCAACAAGACAAAGCGTGTATTTTGACGAGGGTTATAGGTAATATAGTTTTACTAAATATAAGATAATATAATTTGAAGACTAGGGAATGTTTAGTGTAAGAACTTTCATACCCTAGTTCATATCTAGCAATTCAATTCAAAGAGAAACCTTGCTATCAATAGGCTGATCTAACCATTGATAAGGGCGATATTCCACTAAGCGGACATTCCAGGGCCCTTGAACTCGATAGCTGACACCGCGCCAAGTGACTGTTGAAACCCACAGTGACGATAGCATCGCTAACCCATAAACCCACTGTGTCAACGGAATTGCAATTAACATTTTGATGATTGTAGCAGCTGATAATTTGGCGTAGACGTGCAACGGCTTGCCGGTAGGCATCGCCTGGTCATTAGAGCGAACCACTCGCTGTATCTCTAATTCCAACACGAGCATTATCAAGAGTAATCCGACGGTATAGACTCCATAGCAGACTAGCAAGAGAGCCGCGGCTTCCCATTTTGCCTCTAACAAGGACTCTAGAACTAACATAATGACTGTAGTCGGAAACAAAATGCTAGAAACAGCTTCACTAACTAAAGCTAACCAACGCGGGTGGTACAGTCGAGAACAAAGGATGAGGCGCTTGAGATAGTCTATTAAGTTGAATAAATCAGTTTCTTCACGATTTACTATCAGCAACGAAGGCACAAACTTTACCTGCAACCCCTGTTTTTTGAGGATGTCGTGCATCATAAAATCTTCGCCTAAAGCTTGTCCCCACTTATCTAGCAGTTCTGTTTGGCGAAGCACTTCTGTTTTTATCGCCAAACTCCCACCCCAAGGAATTTGGAAGATAAACATTTGCACTACTGTGGATACATTGCCGGCGTAGCGCACTAAAGATCCCCAATACTTACCTGTAGGTACGTACCAACGATTACCTGTTGTCGCCCCTACTTTAGCATCCCCAAGAGGACTGACTAATTCTCTGAGCCAATTCACATGGACTATGGTGTCAGCATCTACTAAGGCAACCACCTTGTAGGAATCATCCAACTCACGGACAGCTTGGATTAAAGAACTGCATTTGAGACTACAATTGTTGCGTACTATTCTCAAAGGGCTGATTTGAACGTTAGTTGCTTCTTGCTCTGTGATGGTTTCACTGGCAATTTTCCAAGCGGGATCTTCGTGACTATCAACGATCAACTTTAAATCATACTGTGGATAGTTTTGATTTAGGAGCAATCGCAAACATCTAGGCAAAAACGGATCGGCTCCGCGTAGGCAAAGAATCACTGCGGTTTTGGGTAACTGGTCATCTGGTAATAAGTTTTTTTTGGATGAGCGCAGATACCATATAAAGACAAGCGTAAAACACACCTGAATAACCAGCCAACCCATCAAAGACTTAGACAGAAATATTGCCAAATCTTCCATTAAATTTTTAGTCTCCGACAGAATAAGGAAATGGGATTAGGAAGACGCAGTGACGGGGTGACGGAACAATGCGGTAACGGGGAGACACGGTGACACGGTGAAAGTACTCTCCGTGTCTCCATGTCTTTGTGCCTAGTCCCCAGTCGCTTTTACGAATCCAGCGAATATTTCATGATGATGTTGACAGTTGTATTTTTGTCTACAACAAAACTGGCATCACGAAATTTTGGTGTACCTGTTTGTATAGACACAGTTGGATTTTTGGAAATCCCAAAACCTTCTTGGGGAATACCAAAAAAGTCTTTATTGAGTTTGCGATCGCCATTCTGATCGTCAACTACGGCGACAGCATAAGTTCCAGGCTTCAAACCGGAGAATTCTTTTTTTACAGAATTGCCAGTAATCTTAGCGCAGCCACTTTGAGCTTCACTAGCATTACTCATCGGAAATCCTTGTTCGCTTGCGTAAACTCTGAAGCAAATCTCACCTTTTTGGTGATGTATTCCATTTACTACAACGCTTAATGTTGCAGTTGGCTCTGCATTCACTGTTTTAGCAAAGCTGATGCTCACTAAAGTAGCAAGCAAAACATGAGATATATGAGATAGTTTCAGCATAATTTTGTAATGAAAAATAGGTGAGTTTTAGATTGAAAAAAAGCTGTATCTGCCAGCTTATCTTTCTGAAATGATTCGTTCAAAGTCTGACTTGCTGTTTTTTAACTAATGCACCTTGCCAATCTTTCCAAATTGATTGCAGCACTTTTAGTAAATCTTTCAGCAAAAGATATTCTGTCCCTTTTAGCTGCTGTTGTAGGCTTCTATGGCAACATAGACGCTCATCCAAACTCAGGGGACTACGCCAAATGGAGAGTACATACTCCCAGATTATTCTCCAATGTGGCAACAAAATTTGTCCTTTATTTGCTGAATCAAACCACACTGCGTATGCATAATAATCAGGCAGCATACTCAATAATGGTTTTTGATTTTTGTCCGAAAACAACAAGTAATTGGGAAAAAACATACTCATTGATTGTTGCGGATGGCTTCTGGCAAAAAACAGGTATTCGGGGATTTCATAAAACCGACCGAGAAGACCAAGCCTTAACAAGAGAATTCCATCTGCATTACCATAACCACCCATAGGCGGTATCATTCTCAGAGCACTGGCGCGAATTACTCCGTAACATTGATAACATAAATGTTTAGTCAGCAATTCGTGAAAACGTTCCTGTGGTTTTAGTGCATCTGCCTTGAGTTTGATATCGTAATTTTGGATAAAATTTCCCTGTTCATCAATGAAATATGCCTGGGAGTGACACAAGATTACGGTAGGATCTTGGTCAAGCACATCAACACACTTCTTGATAAAATCTGGAGAATGTAGATCATCATAGGCTGCCCATTTAAAGTACTCACCCGAAGACAATTTAAAGACGCGATTGAAGTTACGGGCGCAACCGATATTCTTGTCATTGCGGTAGTAACAGATACGTTGGTCTTTCTCGGCATAAGCTCTACAAATTTCTTCAGTTCTATCTGTAGATGCATTATCTGAAATAATTAGTTCAAAATCTTCAAAGGTCTGAGCCAAGAGTGAATCTATGGCTTCTTTGATAAATTTTTCACCATTGTATACAGGTAATCCGATGCTCAATCGTGGCTGATTACTACTCATAGAAAACAAGTATTCGGAAAATCTGTGGATTATTTTATGCTTAATTGCAGATAATTGTTAGGCAGATGCAACGTCAGAATTTAGAATACTTTGATACCTCACATCTTGTACAGACGCGATTAATGAGCCAGCGCGTTGCGGGGGTTCCCACGCCACTTCCTTCAAGTCGGCAAAGCCGCCCAACGGAGTGGCTCCCCGTTGTAGCGACTGGCGTCGCGTCTCCTGAAAATGCAACAATGATTCCAAAAATCTGTGGACTATTTCATCAAGCTTTGAATATCTGTTTTTTGCAGCCATTCATGTGTTCGCTGCATTCCTGATTCTAGGTCAATTGTTGGTTTATAATTTAACAAATTTTGTGCTTTGGCAATCGAACAAGCGTAGGGACGAGTCATAAAATCTATGGACTCTGGTAAGATATCAACTTTTTTACGAAAAAGTTTTTGTCCCTGAACGCGTAGCTTTAGAAACAACTTAATTTCATCTTTCGGTAATGAAAGCGGTGGTGATAAACCTTCGATTGCTGCTAAACGCATAAAATACTCTTTCCAGGAAGTTTCTTGTCCGTCGGTGATATTAAATATTTCACCATAGGTTTCTTTTTCTATCGCTAGAAAGATGCCATCAATCAGGTTGTCTATATACACATGATTGATTACTCCTTTACCATCGTTAGCACAGGCAAATAATTTTTGACGCATCATCAGAATTGGTCTGACTATCCAGGGGATACTTCCTGGGCCATAAACATCTCCGGCTCGAATAATGATGATGCCGAAATCTGGAGGATTATTCAGTTCTAAGAGTGCTGTTTCGGCTTCTATTTTCGTTTGACAGTATGGATTATTTTCGCCAGAGAGTGGCCCGGATTCTGTAACACCATTAGGATAGTTAAAACCGTAGACCATCACACTGGATAGATGCACAAATGTTTTGATGCCAGCTTGTTTAGCAGCTTTCGCTATGTTGACAGTACCCCCAACATTGACATCACGGAAATGGTTAATTGCGCCAGCTTCTTCGGCAATTTGATCTGTATGTAAAACGATGTCTACTTCCTGACAAGCCTTTTGGGCAGCGGTAGGATCGGTAATACTACCAATAACTACCTCAATATCTAAATTTTGTAATTGTTTGTTCTTTTCTGTAGAACTTTGCAGTCCACGAACTTTCATTCCTTGCGCTATAGCTAACTCGGCTGTACGCAAACCGACAAGTTCATCAATCCCAGTAATTAGGAGGGTTTTGTTTTTGAGGTTCATAAAGTCGTAATTATTGTTAAATAGGTGAATTTGAGTTATTAGGTAAAAAACTTAAAACTTATACAAAATTGGAATTTTGCTAAAGACTTTTAAATCTTTTATCTAAAAACGATATAAAGAGAAAATTTTCTGTGGAGAGGCTTACCAATCTATAGTCATGAGTCTATATCATGGCAAAAGCTTGGTTATTTTGCTGCTATGAATCAGCTAGAAAATCTCTCCTGGATCTGCGGAGCGAAGTTTGTTGATAGCAAGCGCTCCTGATGTGATACACATTAATACTGTTGATGTGAAGACAATTAGTGCGTTATTCGAGGTCATAAATATTGGTAATTTAGTTGCTTCTGCTGCAAAGCTGTATAACAACACAGAAGTAATAAATCCTGGAATATAACCTAAAATTGCCAAAATCAAAGCTTGCTGAAATACCACATTTAATAAGTAACTATTGGCATAACCTATGGCTTTTAAAGTGGCGTAAGCAACGAACTGTGTAGCAATGTTGCTGTAAAGAATTTGATAAACAATAACCACACCAACAACCGCAGCCATTGTCAACATCAAGTTAAGAATAAAACCAATGGGTGTTCTAACAGCCCAATACTTTTTCTCAAAATCAATGAAGCCTTTGCGTGTAAAAACTTGGACATCATTAGGCAAACTTGCCTGCAAATTTTTCAGGACTGTTTCTGCATTAGCTCCAGGTTTGAGGGAAATCAAACCGATATCGATCATATCTGCCGGACGAGTATTGGGATTTATTCTGAGGAAAGTTGAATCACTAACAAGTAAATTTCCGTCTACCCCAAAGGAAGGTCCTAAGCTGAATAAACCGCCAATTCTCACTCTATAACCAATTAATGAATTGAAGGGAAATATTTCAATTGTTTGTGTAGTTTCTCCCGCATTAAATTTTTCAGCTATTGGGCCAAACTCTGGGCGAGAACTTCGGTCAAAAAGCATAACATCGGGAGTTTTGAGTTTATCTAAATTTTTCTCAACTTCTGGGATGTTCATCACAGGTCTACCTGGATCGAAACCAATAACGTATATTGAATATTTCTCACCAGTTGCTGGATTTTTAAGTTTGGCAAATTGCAAATACATGGGGCTAACTGACTCTACGCCATCAAACCCCAGAGATTGATATAAACGAGTCCGCGAAAAGCTCTGATTTGAGGTCAAAGATTTATATTGCGAACTAACTAAAAATAAATCTCCCTTGAGATTCTGATGCACTGCGGTTGCACTTGAATATAGAGCATCTTGAAAACCAAGTTGCACAAACATTAGCAGCACAATAAAACCAATCCCGGCTACAGCTACTAGTAAACGAACTTTTTGCTGGGCTAGCTGTAGCCATGCTAAAGGAATTTTGAAAATCATGAATTTATTTGTTAGTTGTTATTTGTCATTTGTCATTCACAAATGACCAATGACTAAATCTGAATGGCAACATCCACCTGTAAGTTGGTTAAACGAGCCACCCGCTGACTATCTGCGGGATTATCGATAGAGATTTTTACCTCAATTATTCTGCGGTCTGTATCTGAACCAGGGTTGAGGCTGAAGATGCTTTGCTTATCAACTTGCCAACCAATCTCTTTCACAGTTCCCTTTAATGTTCCAGTAAATGCAGTGCTGGTAATGGTGGCTTTTTGTCCTACACGCACTTTTTGAACATCGGTTTGATACACCTCTGCAATCACATACATTTGAGATGTCTTACCTATCTCAGCAAATCCTCTGCTGGTGCTGATGACTTCTCCGGTTTTGGCGTTAATTTTCAAAATTTTGCCATTTATGGGAGATTTGATGTAACTTAAATCCAAGTCGGCTTTTGCTTGTTGAACAGAAGTTGTTGCACTGTTAACTTCGGTTTGGGCAACTTGAACATCTACACTACGCACTTCACTAATACTCGTGAGTTGTGCTTGTGCTTGCTTGCGTTGTTCTTGGAATGTGTCTTGAGTCCGCTTGAGGGTGGCTTGAGCTTCTGCTAGCTGCTGTTGTGTAGTCTTTAGTTGCAAAGCTTTGGTATCTGCTATAGAAGCTGCGATCGCACCTTGTTTATATAATTGCTGATAGCGATCGTTCTCAGCTTGAGCATTGTCTACTTCCGCCTGGATGCGGGCTATTGTCGCCTCTTGAGTTGCAACATCCCCTTTATATTGTGGCTCTAAACGGGCGATCGCTGCCTTTTGAGCATCGACATCTCCAGTTTTAGCTCCAGATTTCACCTGCGCTAGTTTAGCTTTGGCAACTTGCAGTTGGTCTAAAGCCTGTTGCAATGCGGTTCTAGAACGACCATAATTTTCTAGATACGCCAATAATTGCCCTGCTTTAACCGTATCTCCTTCTTTCACCAACAGTCTGTCTACTCGCACTCCATTACTGGAAGCGGGAGCAGTCAAAGAAGTCACTTCGCCTTCTGGCTCCAAACGTCCCAAGGCAGTCACAGCAACTTTCGCAGGCGTGGCAGCTTTTGGAGGATTCGCCGATGGTGTCACAACTTTCGGTTTAGACCAAAACGGGGCCAAGCTATAGAAAGTGATTAATCCCGCCGCTAAAGTTAGAGAAGCTGCTAAAATTACTTGCGATCGGCCTACGGGTTTTGTGAATAATCGGCTTTCTTTATTTACTGCCATATTTTCATTCCAATTCTGTTTTTCTAGGAGATAGCCTGGTTATATTTAGTCGATTAGAATAGACTCATCCGCAAATTATCAAGAGGGCTTTTCCTCTAGGTTTTCTACCTTAATCAAGTGGATGGGTCTAAATTGGTTTTATATGAATTGTTGTACGCTTTTACCGCCCAAACTTACTATTGTGGCGTGAAAATTAATGGCGTGTTACTTCAAAGCTTCCTAAGTTATATCCTAATTTGACATCTAATCCAGTAGCGTAAAATACAATAGCGCTGACCAGAAAACTTAACTCTCAAGAACAACGAAGCGCCAGTAAAAATGAACTAAAAACTTGGATAAACTTGTCCTTAATCATCGCAATAAAGTTGTAATTTGTCAAGTATTTTTCTTGCCATAAGTCCTGATCTTATCACTAAAATATTTCCTCACAGTAAGATTAGAGACTGAATAAATCTACTCATTACTAATCTCTCATCTGCCAATTGAATCTCAAGAGATGATTAGTTTTAAAGCAGATTTGATATTACTAACAGATAGTTGTTAGCAAGGTTGTGTACTATAAGACATTATTATCAGTTTTGACTCTAGTAATTAAAGGCATGAAGCGATACCTTTGGTGCGTTATGCCAACGCACATCTTAAAATACATTAGTACACGGTGATGCAAGTTTACCTAGTTTTAAGATAAACAGCTTAAGCCTATTGTTTAAACCAGATTGGTAGGTTTTGTCTGTGTAGTTGAGGTTTATAACCACTAATGCAATCATGATTATGTTTATCAAGTAACATACTGAAAATTAACATTTGCTTTATAAATAACTGCTTTGCTTCTTAACTTGACTTATATTGAAAAATAACCAAAAACTTTGACTCAATTATGATGTTTCTCTGAGATAAAATACTTATGGTTATTCAATTTATCTATGTATTCATGGAATTGTTACTTACTAGACAACAGATTGGTACTGTTAACTTAATCAAGAGAAAATTTATGTTTATCCCGTAGGTAAAAAAATATTTCACATATTTATATAGTTACAAATTATACTTTAATGCTGAATTCTATTCAAAATTCACATCAGTAAAAGTATAGGGTTATTTATAAAATAACTTTAAAGAAATGATTTAGTTTCTGTAAAGTATGTTAGTGTTTTTATTAATTCAATGCTTTAAAGTGGTTAGACAAACTAGTTATTTAATTGAGATTTTGAAATTAAAAATAACTAAAGATAACTGCTTTGTCATCACCTTGCGATCGTTTAATTACTTTTCCAACTTGCATAAACTCGGATTAAAGGCGGTGTCTTTTCTGTAACGAACTTGTCAACTTTCCTGGGTTAAATCCCATAAAATACATTATCCCGGACGTTGAAACTGGCTATGACATTTATCAAGATACAGAACGTTGTCATTAATACCAGCTTTGTTGCTGTAGTTAGGCGAGATCATCAAATAGTTTCGGGTGAAAAAAGCGTTTCTGTTCCATTAGCTACTCCTCAGTTTTCATTGCTCCAGTAGGATACCATTGCTCAAAATCTCTACTATTACAAATGGATTGAATTCACTGGTCAAGCAACTATTACACTCCAAGACTATTTTACCAGTTTTAACAACGTCATCGACCTATTGCCACAATATCAAGAGTCTAGCGTTGTATAACATTTTTGTGCGATGTCTACGACGGGCTACGCCTACGCAGCGTGCCAAAATCGCCTATAAATTTAAGGCTTTCTCAGGGCAGTATGTGTCGTGTGGTGTCGATTTAGAAAAAAGCATTTAGCAGAGACAGAATAGCTAACTGCTTACAAAACGAGAGTTTTTCATTAATTAGTAGGCAACAGAAATTACTGTAGCTACACAATCCACAGTACTCACTATGCCCTATGTCTGCTTATTCAATTGATACTGCCTTAGCGGAGTTAGAAAGCCTTATCAATAATTGTGAAAAGGCTGTGATGAGGTCTATAGAGGAAAAAAACATGAAATCAGACAAATCAGATAAATCAGTGTCAATCAACAGAATTAACAGACAATTACAACACAATCCTATCGCCATCGTTGGGATGGCTTCTCTATTGCCTCAAGCCAGAAATTTGCGGGAATACTGGCAAAATATAGTAAATAAAATTGACTGTATTACTGATGTTCCTTCCACTCACTGGAGTGTCGAAGATTATTACGATCCAAATCCCAGAACTACTGAAGATAAAACCTACTGTAAAAGAGGTGGGTTTCTTCCAGAGGTAGATTTTAACCCGATGGAATTTGGTATACCACCTAGCATTTTGGAAGTCACAGATGTATCGCAACTATTAAGTTTAGTGGTTGCGAAAGAGGCAATGGAAGATGCAGGGTATGGCGAAAAACGTGAGTTTAACCGCGAGATGGTTGGGGTAATCTTAGGCGTGGCTATGGCCAAGCAATTAGGAATGCCACTTTCGGCGAGATTGGAATATCCAATTTGGGAAAAAGCACTTAAAAGCAGTGGTTTATCTGACGAGGATACCAAAAAAATCGTTGATAAAATCAAAAGTGCTTATGTGAAATGGGATGAGAACGCTTTCCCTGGAATGTTAGCTAACGTCGTCGCGGGTAGGATTGCCAATCGCCTAAATTTTGGCGGAATGAATTGCGTAGTTGATGCCGCTTGCGCTAGTTCCTTTGGTGCTTTAAAAATGGCAATTAGTGAGCTAGTTGAGCATCGGTCTGACATGATGCTAACTGGTGGTGTTGATACCGACAACACCATCATGGCTTACATTTCGTTCAGCAAAACACCGGCGGTTTCTCCTAGTGAAAATGTCAAACCTTTCGACGCTAAGTCGGATGGGATGATGCTGGGTGAAGGTATCGGGATGATTGTCCTCAAACGGTTAGAAGATGCTGAACGGGACAACGATAAAATATATGCCGTAATTAAAGGTATTGGTACTTCCAGCGATGGGCGTTACAAGAGCATTTATGCTCCCCGCAAAGAAGGTCAAGTTAAAGCCTTAGAACGTGCTTATGAAGATGCCGGCTTCTCTCCCGCTACTGTTGGTTTAATGGAAGCACATGGCACCGGGACTATGGCTGGAGATCCGACAGAATTCGGTTCTTTAAAAGACTTCTTTGATGTACATGATGATAAAAAGCAGCACATCGCTTTGGGTAGTGTGAAATCACAAATTGGACACACAAAAGCGGCTGCGGGTGCAGCGAGTTTGATTAAAACTGCTTTGGCTTTACATCACAAAGTATTACCACCCACAATTAACATCACCGAGCCAAACCCCAAACTCAACATTAAAAATTCATCCTTTTATTTGAATACCGAAACCAGACCTTGGATTCGTCCAGAAGGGGAAGCACCCAGACGCGCAGGTGTAAGTTCCTTTGGCTTTGGGGGAACCAACTATCACGTCGTTTTGGAAGAATATGAAGCCGACCAAAACGCCGCTTACCGCTTACACAGTGGCGCTAGTGAAGTGCTGTTGTTTGCTCCCACAGTAGAGCAATTGTTGAGCAAGTCGGAAGAGATTTTAGGTAAGTTGCGTTCACGAAGTGACTCCGCAGGAGTATCACCTGAAGCAAATGCATACTATGCACAATTAGTCAATGAGTGCAAATCACAACAAATACCCCTTTCTGCTGCCAGATTTGGGTTTGTCGCTGAAAATCTCGAAGAAGCTTGCAAGTTACTGCAAACTAGCATTGACTGGCTGAAACTCAAAGGGTCAGCAGCATCTTGGGAGCATCCCCAAGGGATTTATTACCGTTCCTCTGGTATGGAGTTGGGCGGAAAAGTTGTCTCTCTATTTTCTGGTCAAGGTTCGCAATACCTGGAGATGGGACGCGAACTGGTGATGAATTTCCCTTTGATGCGTCGTCTTCATGGTTATATGGATAGCCTGTTGCTCAAAGATAATTTGCAACCGTTGTCAGAAATCGTTTTCCCTCATCCTGTGTTTGGAGAGGCAGAAAAGAATGTCCAAATTGCTGCCTTGCAACGCACAGAATACGCTCAACCAGCTATCGGGGTGTTGAGTGCAGGTATGTACAGCATACTGCAACAAGCTGGATTTAAGTCAGATTTTGTTGCCGGTCATAGCTTTGGTGAACTAACAGCGCTATGGGCTGCGGGGGTTTTGAGTACAGAAGATTACTTGTTCTTAGTGAAAGCTAGGGGTCAAGCAATGGCTGCACCCGAAGACCCAGATCATGATGCGGGTAGTATGCTGGCTGTTAAAGAAGACATCAGCAAAGTGGAAGCAGTGCTGAGACATTTTCCCCAAGTTGCGATCGCTAATCAAAATTCTCCGACTCAATTTGTTTTGGCTGGGCCGACCGCAGAAATAGCCAGAGTCAAAGACGCTTTACACGAGAAAGGATATACGGCTGTATTGCTACCTGTTTCAGCAGCGTTCCATACACCGCTAATCGCCTTTGCTCAAAAATCCTTTGCGATCGCTACCAAGTCTGTCAAATTCCAAAGTCCCAAAATCCCTGTTTACAGCAACGTTACCAGTAAGCAGTATCCCAAGGAAGCCCAAGGTATTCAAAAAATCCTTGAAAGCCACCTTTCCAACTCAGTGCTGTTTAAGCAGGAAATTGAAAATATCTATGCGGCGGGTGGTACTTGCTTTGTGGAATTTGGGCCTCGGAGAATTCTTAGCAACTTGGTGAAAGAGATTCTTGGCGATCGCCCACATATTACCGTATCTTTGAACCCCAGCACTCAAAAGAATAGCGATCGCTCCTTGCGAGAAGCAGTTGTGCAGTTACGGGTAATTGGCTTGGCTTTGAATAACCTCGATCCTTACCAACTTCCCCAAACCATCCCCCCAATTGAGACGAAGAAGACATTAAATGTACGTTTAAACGGGATAAACTACAGATCCGAAAAAACGAAAAATGCCTTCGCTCTAGCTTTACAAGATGGGCATAAAGTTACATTACCCGCGCCCGAATATTCTGAAGCGGCTCCTTTATTTAGCAGCCCAGGTGTAACTCCACCTGTAGCAGTGATAGAAACTAACGGACATAAAAAACTTACCCCAGCAATGAACGGTGTGACTGCTAGTATCATCACCCAGCCAGAGCAACAGATGAATCCTGTTACCCTGTCACAACCAGTCCAGGAATCTAAGATGCAACCAACACCAGAAAAACTTACAAATTACGAACAACTTTTAGCAAGTTTAGAATATCTCCTGACACAGTTCCAGGAAAATCAAGCCGAGAATTTACAAGTTCACGGTACTTATCTCAACCATCAAATGGAATACGCCAAAGCGTTTTTCCAACTGATGCAGCAGCAGAATTCTTTGTTGAGTGAAAGTAAATCAACAGCCGAAACTGCCAAAATGAAGCTAGTTGTCATGGAAAGCTTAGAGCGCAGCATGATGCAGTTTCATTCCCAACAAGGTGAAACCCTACGCATCCATGAGCAATATCTCCAAGAGCAGCTGGAATATACTAAGAGCTTTTTCCAACTCATCCAGCAAGAGTATTCTCAAATCATCTCAGGTGAGGGAGCAACTCAACTAACAGAGAAACTCAGCAATTTCACTCCGTTCACCACAGAAACAATTATTACTGATGCACCGACCAAGATAGTAGAAAGCCAGCCTTTGCCTGTAACTGAGCCTGTAGCTAAAAATGGCTTCAATGTTACCCAAGAACCTCTTCCGGCTGCTGTAGAGCCTGTAGTTGAAACTTCCTACTCCCCACTTCCTACTCCCCACTTCGCCACTGTCGAGACAGTAGAGCCTGTAGTCGCGCCACCTGTCCCAGTTGTAGAACCCCAAGCCGAGGTTGTAGTCAAAATTAGCGCACCTCCAGTCGAGGAAGTTGTTGCCTTCACCCCAGAACCAGCACCTACAACTGCTGCACCTGTATCTGGCGCAACCATCGATATTGTTGACTTGGATAAAAACCTCTTAGCCATCACCAGCGACAAGACCGGCTACCCAGTCGAAATGCTGGAAATGGACATGGACATGGAGGCTGATTTAGGAATTGACTCCATCAAACGGGTGGAAATCTTGGGGGCACTACAAGAAATGTACCCCAACCTACCCAAGCCCAATTTAGAAGAACTGTCAGAAAAACGCACCATTGGTCAAGTTGTCGAGTATCTGCAATCCCACGCTTCCAGAAGTGTTTCTGTAGAAATTGCAATTCACGAAGTACAACAAACAACTGAGATTGCAGTAGAGGCTGCACCAGTAGTTGAAGTAGTCGTTGCGCCTGAACCAAGCGTAGTTGTTGCATTCACTCCAGAGCCAGAAGTTGCTCCTTCTACAAGTCATGAATTTGCAAACTTAGGTGAAACTCTGTTAGCCATCACCAGCGATAAAACCGGCTATCCAGTCGAGATGCTGGAACTGGAAATGGACATGGAAGCCGACTTAGGAATTGATTCCATCAAACGGGTAGAAATCTTAGGGGCGATGCAAGAAATGTACCCCAACTTACCCAAGCCGAATATCGAAGAACTCGGCGACCTCCGCACCATCGGTCAAATAGTTGATTACCTACAGCAGTTGGCTGGAGGTGAAAAAAAAAAGTCTGAGCCTGAGTTTGTCCAACAGCAGCCACCGGAATTAGAGCATAATATCCCGCGCTATACTGTCAAACTCAGAAGCCTAGCACAACCCGATTATTTGGATTTCAAGTTACCAGAGGGACACATCGGTTTAATCACCGATGATGGTTCCCTCACCACCTATAAATTAACTGAATCCCTAATCGAGAAAGGCTGGAAGGTAGTAGTTATCAGCTTCCCTCAATCGCTCATCGCCCAACAAGCGCCTTTACCCACAGGAGTAACCCGCGTCACCTTAGCAAACTTAAGTGAAGAACATCTTCAACAACAATTGCAAGCGATCGCATCTCACTGCGGAACGATTGGGGCCTTCATCCATCTCCATCCGATGTTTGTAGGAAATCACACCGGAAGTATTTCCTATAACGAATCAGAAAAGGCGATCGTCAAGCACGTATTTTTGATGGCGAAACACCTCAAACCCTCTCTAAACGAAGCCGCAAAACATGGACGTAGTTGTTTCTGCACAGTAGCTCACCTTGATGGAGCCTTCGGTTTAGAGTACAAAGTCAACTTCGGTGCGATCGGCGCTGGACTATTCGGCTTAACCAAAACTCTGAGATGGGAATGGCCAAAGATATTTACTCGTGCGATCGACCTAAGCCCCAGACTTGATGCTAAACAGTCAGTACAAAACATCATCGCCGAACTTCACGACCCCAACCTTTATATAACTGAAGTTGGCTACGGCTCACAAGGACGAGTCACCATTATCGCCGATTAAAAAGTTGATTAACGCCGTGTGCAACTTTCTCTCGAACCTAACCCCCAACCCCTTCCCTTGTAGGGAAGGGGAGTAAGAATCAAAGCCTCGGTGTCGGTGTACACACAAGTCGAATTACCCCCCTTAATCCCCCCTTGGTAAGGGGGGAAATAAGAAATCCAGTTCCCTCCCCGTTACAAGGGGAGGGTTAGGGTGGGGTAAAACCCTGGTTAATCAGCTACTTCAGACTTGCGTGTAAACCGTAGCCCTGTGGGGGAGAGGAATGGAGGTGGGGTTTCAAAAATAAGTTACACATCAAACCCAATTTATACAGGTATTCACGAGGATTTATGACACAAACAGCCCAGCTTAGTCCATCATCTGTCTTTGTCGTGAGCGGCGGTGCAAAAGGGATTACGGCTGAGTGTACTATCAGATTAGCCCAACAGCAACCCTGTAAATTCATCCTCCTCGGTCGCTCCGAACTATTAGAAACCGAGCCAGATTATGCTCAAAATTCTGATGACTCCGCATTGAAAAAATGCATCATGGAAAATCTTCTTTCTCAAGGAGAGAAGCCCACACCCATGAATGTGCAAAAAATATATAACAAAATTACCTCTAGCCGCGAAATTAAAAAGACTCTAGCAGCAATTGAAAAAACCGGAGCTAAAGCAGAATATATCAGCGTTGATGTTACAGATACGCCAGCTTTACAAGAAAAACTTGCTACTGCTGTGCAACATCTCGGCCCAATTACCGGAATTATCCACGGCGCGGGAAACTTAGCTGATAAATTAATTGAAAAGAAAACAGAAGAGGATTTTGAAAAAGTTTACACCGCAAAAGTTCAAGGTTTAGAAAACCTGCTAACTTGCGTCAACCCTAATCAACTTCAGCATTTAGTTTTGTTTTCTTCAGTCACAGGCTTTTACGGAAATCCTGGACAATCTGATTATGCGATCGCAAATGAAATTCTGAACAAATCAGCCCATATATTTAAGCAAACTTATCCCTTGTGTCATGTAGTCGCTATCAACTGGGGCGCTTGGGACAGTGGGATGGTGACAGCAGAATTAAAGAAGATTTTTCAAGAGCGAAAAATTGAAATAATTCCGATTGCAGTTGGGGCACAAATGCTCGTGAAAGAAATGGATAATACCAACCATGCAACCTCACAAGTTGTCATTGGTAGCCCACTCGTTCCCCTGGCGGCGGAGTTAGATTCAGAACTACGAACCTATCGTATTCGTCGCCAAATGACATTGGAGGCCAATCCATTTTTGCACGATCATACGATTGCTGGTTCTCCAGTTTTACCAGCAACTTGTGCAATGACCTGGATTATCAATGCTTCTGAACAATTATATCCCGGTTATCGGTTGTTTAACTACCAAGATTTCAAAGTTTTAAAGGGGATTACTTTCAATGAGACATTAGCAGAGGAACATATTTTAGAAATAGAAGAAATTTCTAAAGTTAATCTTGAAAGAATCGAACTTAAAGCCAAAATTTCGAGCAAAAATCCACAGGGCAGAATCCATTTTCATTTTAGCGCCCAACTCAATCTCCAGCGAGAAATCCCAGATGTACCCACTTATGAATCTCTCAATCTCGAAGAAGATAATATTATCACCGCTACAGGAAAAGATTTTTATCAAAATGGTGGGGCTACATTATTTCATGGCCCGGCTTTTCAAGAAATCAAAAGAGTCTTAAACATCAGTCCTGAAAAAATCACTACAGAATGTCTTTGGCCAGAACTCACACCACAGCAACAAGGACAATTCCCTGTTCAATGGGTAAATCCTTACACCACTGACTTGAGTATGCACGCCTTATGGGTTTGGACACAACACTTTCATGAGGAAGGTTGTTTACCTGGAAAAGTAGAAAAATTTGAACAATTTGCGATGATACCGCATAACGAAACATTCTACGTTTCTTGTGAAGTACTATCTAAGACACCAAGTAGTGCGATCGCAAACTTCATCATACACGATCGCCAAGGTAAAATATACTCACGAATGCTCGGCGCTCATGCCATTATTTGGTCAATGAAAATGCTCAGAAGCTAATAATCTTTCTTTACCACTCAACACCTATAGCAGTCCTAAAATCTCTGTAAAATTCTTTCTTTTCTTCGTGCCCTTTGCGGTTCGCTAAAAAAAGTAATTTTCATAACTCAGATAGGATTGCTATAACTTGCCACTTCAAAGTTTGGGGAACAGCGTAAATCCTGCCTTTTAATTATCTCTTGCTAAATACCCAAACTCGGAGCATATAAATCGTGGAAAAAATAGCCATCATCGCATTATCATGCCTATTCCCCGATGCAAAGAATCCTGAAGAATACTGGCAGAACATCGTTAATCAAAAAGATTCCACATCCTCTGCAACCGTCGAAGAAATCGGAGTAGATCCGACAATATTTCACAATCCAGTTAAAGGTACACCAGACAAAACCTATTCCCTCAAAGGCGGATACATCCGCGACTTCCAGTTTAATCCATCTGAATACAATCTACCATCAGAATTTGTTGCTGGTTTAGATAATACCTTCAAATGGTCATTGTATGCCGCTAAACAAGCAATTGAGCAAAGTGGTTATTGGGGTAATCAAACTGTCCTAGCAAAATGTGGCGTAATTTTAGGTAATTTGTCATTCCCGACAAAATTATCTAATCAATTATTCTCTCCAATTTACCAGCAAGCTATTAATCCTGCTGTCAGAGAACTTTTGCAGGATAAAGACTTTGATTTAGCTGCTTTACCAAGTGCAACCAAAGCATCTTTATACAATGCGATGATATCTGGCTTACCAGCATCTATCGTTGCTCAAGCTCTATCGCTATCTCAAATTAATTTATGTCTGGATGCTGCTTGTTCTTCATCATTTTATGCGATTAAACTAGCATCTCATTACTTATGGTCACACAAAGCTGATGTCATGTTAGCTGGAGCCATCAGTTGTGCCGATTCCTTATTCGTGCGGATGTTGTTTTCCGGTGTTCAAGGATATGCAGAAAACGGTATCAGCCGTCCCTTAGATAAGTCCTCTAGAGGATTAATCCCCGCCGATGGTGTTGGGATGGTGGTGCTGAAGAGATATTCTGATGCCGTCAGAGATGGCGATAATATTCTCGCTACCATCTGCGGTAATGGACTCTCGAATGATGGCAAAGGTAAGCACTTACTGAGTCCGAATCCTAAAGGACAAGTCCTAGCTTTTGAACGAGCCTATAATGAGGCGAATTTTAGTCCCAAAACCATCGATTATTTAGAGTGTCACGCCACTGGCACATTACTAGGAGATACAACCGAATTTAACTCCATTGAAACATTCTTTGGTCAAAATAAAGCTGCGCCTCTGGTGGGTTCTGCTAAGGCAAATACTGGTCACTTGCTAACTGCTGCTGGCATGGTTGGCTTGACTAAAGTGATTTTGAGCATGTCTCATGGTGTAATTCCAGCAACCATGAATGTTTCGGAACCTTTAACTTCAGAAAAAGGTACAATTTCTGCCGACAAGATTGTTAGAAAAGCTACAGCATGGCCGAATAATAACGCACCAATTAAACGAGCGGCTATCAGTGCTTTTGGTTTTGGCGGCACTAATTCTCATCTGATTTTAGAACAAGGAAATACAACAGAATCAGTTGAATCAATTCCACCTGTTCCACCTACCAAAATTGCCATTGTCGGCATGGATGCCTTTTTTGGTAACTGCAATGGTTTGGATGCTTTTGAACGCAGTATTTATGATGGAACACAGCATTTTACTTCCCTACCGCCTCAAAGATGGCATGGTATAGAAAATCAAGAAAGTGTCCTGAAAGAGTACGGTTTAACAGACGGGAAAGCACCAGTAGGGGCATATATCAAAGATTTTGAAATCGATACTTTATCGTGTAAAATCCCACCAAATGAAATCGAGAAGTTAAACCCACAACAATTGTTGCTCCTGAAAGTTAGCGATCGCGCCGTCAAAGATGCGAAACTACAGGAGGGTGGGAATGTGGCTGTAATTGTTGCCGCAGAGACAGAATTCTCTGTGCATCAGCTACAGCAAAGATGGAATCTATCTTGGCAAGTTAAGGATGGCTTACTCAACCAAGGAATTTCTCTACCTGCTGAACAGCTTTCCCAACTGGAAACCATTGTTAAAGATAGTATTCATCAACCAGTAGAAATCGGCGAATATGTGAGTCACATCGCCAACATCATGGCGAGTCGGATTTCTGCTTTGTGGAATTTCACTGGCCCTGCATTCACCGTTAGCGCTGGCGAAAATTCTGCCCTCAAAGCGTTGGAAGTTGCCCAAATGCTACTCGCTACGGGAGAAGTAGACGCGGTGGTTGTGGGTGCGGTAGATTTAGCAGGTGGTGTGGAAAACGTCTTGTTCCGCAGCCAATTTGCGCCAATTAATACGGGTGTCAACACGTTGGGTTATGACCAACAAGCCAATGGCTGGACGGTTGGCGAAGGTGCGGGTGCTGTTGTCCTCAAGCGCTACGAAGCTGCTAAGGAAGACAATGAACGCATCTATGCAGTAATTGATGCCATGAGTTTCGCACAAGGTAATTCTACTTTGAGTGACGCTTTGGTAAAACCTGATGCTTCAGCTATCAGCAATGTCTGCAAACAAGCTTTCCAGATGGCGGAGATTCAACCCACAGAAGTTAACTATGTGGAAGTCTTCGGTAGTGGCGTTCCCCAGGAGGATGAAGCCGAAATCACAGGTTTACTGCAAGCTTATCCGAAAGTGGGCAATGGTCTACACTGTGCATTGGGCAGCGTCAAAGCCAATATCGGCCACACCTATACAGCATCGGGAATTGCTAGCTTGATCAAAACCGCTCTCTGTCTTTATTACAGGTATATTCCCGCCACCCCCAAATGGTCTGGTGTCAAAACACCGCAAGTATGGGAAGGTAGCCCCTTCTATGTGGCGATGGAATCAAGACCTTGGTTTGTCGATAAAGGCGGCACACGCAGAATAGCAGCAATTAATAGCATGGGTATAGATGGCAGCTACGCCCATTTAATCTTATCGGAGGAACCCAGCCAAGAGGAGCGCGACAACAGATATTTGCAACAAATGCCTTTTCATCTGTTTCCTATCGCAGTTAGCGATCGCTCCACTATACCCGATATCCTAAACCATCTTCAAAAATCCATTGAAGCCAGTTCCTCTTTATCAGCTACTGCCAGCCAAACATTCGCTACCTTTCAACAGCAATCTGATGCAAAATACGTCTTATCAATTACAGGACGTAACACAAAAGATTTACTCAAAGAAATTGAATCTGCCCGTAAAGGTGTAAATAATGCCTTTGAAAACGGCACAGATTGGCAAACGCCGCTAGGTAGTTATTTCACAGCAAAACCATTGGGTAAAACTGGAGCAGTTGCTTATGTTTACCCCGCAGCAGTCAATTCTTATATTGGCATTGGTCGGACTGTTTTTCGCTTATTTCCTAAAGTTTTCGAGGACTTAAAAAGTAACAATCTCTACAACCGGGCTGCTGATGTTGAAAAGCTGGTTTATCCCAGAAGCTTACCTAAATTGACAACCAGGCAACTAGAAACTCTCGAAAAGCAATTGTTAGATGATTCACTAGCAATGTTTGAAAGCGAAATCGCCTTTGCTAGATATATGACGGCAATTTTCCGAGATGATTTTAAAGTCAAGCCGCAATCTGTATTTGGGTATAGCTTGGGTGAAACTAGTATGATGGTTGCCCAAGGGGTTTGGAGTGATTTTGAGGGTGGAAGTAACACCTTAAACTCATCACCTCTATTTGGCGATAAGTTATCTGGTCCTAAAAATGCGGTGCGTGAGTATTGGGGATTAACAGATTCACCAAACAACAATTTTTGGAATACCTATGTTCTCATGGCTACTCCATCTCAAGTAAGAGAATGCCTGAAACATGAGGATCACGTCTACTTAACTCAAATCAACACACCAGAAGAAGTATTAATTGCTGGTGAAGATGCAGCCTGTAAGCGAGTGATTGCAACTTTAGGTTGCAACGCTTTCCCCGCTCCCTTCGACCATGTGATACATTGTGAGGCGATGCGATCGCAGTTCGAGGAAATCAAGAAGGTAAACAGCTTACCATCACAAAATCTTCCCGGTATCGTTTTTTACTCAGCCGCCGATTATCAACCGATTGTACTTGATAGTGATGCGATCGCGCATAACATCGCCAAAGGATTGTGCCAAGAACTTGATTTTCCGCAATTAGTTAATCGTGTCTACGGCGATGGGGTCAAAATATTTTTAGAAGCGGGTGCTGGTAGTGTTTGTTCACGATGGATTGATAAAATCCTCGGAAACAAAGAACATATCACAGTTTCTCTAAATCGTAGGGGAATGGATGACCATGCTTCAATGGTCAAAGCATTAGCAAAACTACTCAGTCATCAGGTGAATGTGGATTTATCACCGTTGTACAACAAAGCCCAAGAAAGTGCTAATTCAAATAAAGCAACATTAAGAACAGTTACCTTGGGTGGAAAAGCGATTGCCGCTACAATTTTGAGTGATGAAAATCGCAAACTGGTTGAAAATTTGGTTGAGGATATTAAGTGCGATCGCTTCAAAATACAGCATCCAGATATACCTAATGTCCAACAATCTGAAATTACAGATTCTCTTAACACTTCCAACCAAATAACCCAACAAGAAAATTATTTCCCTAACATCTTGCCTCAGCCAGAAGAAGTAAAACCGAAAAATATCATTGATAACGTTTTTCAACCGAGAGAACAATTACAATCTTCTGAGTCAAGCGCAATTAAACAGCCAATTCCTGTTTCTTTCCCACCCGTCAGAACTCAAAAAATTAGTAGCATCATCAGCATGTTCGATTTAAATAAAACCCAGTATCAAAAGCTCAATGCTAATAATTCAAAGATAACTAAAGCACACACCGCCTTCTTACAAGCTAGACAAGATTACAGTCAACAAATGAGCGAAATCATTCAATTGCAACTAGCTTGCGCCCAAAATTTGCTTAACGACGAATCTTAATATCTCATACCAATTCTCTCTAAACCTTCTCTTCCTTCTCTTCGAGACGCTGCGCGAACGCGCCCTTTGCGTCCTTTGCGGTTCGTTTAAAAATTATTACGTGCATCTCCCAGAGAATTGGTATTACTCTTTTACTCTGTGCCCTCTGCGCCTCTGCGGTTCGTTAACAGAGTCTACACCCTTCAACTTTAATCATCCATTGTTTGTATAATCCGAGGGATAACTACCGTGACAACCGTAGATACGGTACTAAGTAAACACGATAATGGTCTTAACTTCTCCGCTTGGTCTCATAACAAAAACCAGGTTTGGAAAGGTTCTTTAGAAACTGTATCTTTTGAGAAACAAACCATCAAAGATAAATTGATGGTGTTAAATAAACCCTGCTACATCGTGAAAGTCGCCGGAAAAATCGGTGTCACTAATGAGGGTTATTTATCCCCTGGTGATAATGGCACAACAGCACAAGTAGAACTGCTAACATTTGCAGCCCCAATCCGCATTCAACAATTTGGAGATCCCAATTTCCTCTCCTCTCATGGAGTAAAATATGCCTACGTTACCGGCGCAATGGCTGGCGGAATTGCTTCCGAAGAAATGGTCATTGCACTCGGAAAAGAGCAAATTTTGAGTTCCTTTGGTGCAGGTGGTTTAACTCCAGAACGTTTGGAAGCAGCCATAAATCGCATTCAGCAAGCTTTACCTCAAGGGCCCTACGCATTTAATCTGATCCACAGCCCCAACGAACCTGCAATTGAACGCCGCGCTGTAGATTTATACCTCAAATATCAAGTGAGAACAGTAGAAGCCTCTGCATTTCTCGACTTGACTCCCAATATTGTTTATTACCGTGTTGCTGGATTGGGGTTGAATAGCGCCAATCAGATTGAAATCAAAAATAAAATCATTGCCAAAATTTCTCGCCGAGAAGTTGCGACTAAATTTCTGCAACCAGCACCAGCCAGAATCATCAAAGAACTCCTGGAACAAGGGCTAATTACTGAGTTACAAGCAACCCTTGCAGCCAAAGTTCCAATGGCTGATGATATTACCGTCGAAGCTGATTCTGGAGGTCATACAGATAACCGTCCTCTGGTTTGTGTGCTACCTTCTATTATTGCCTTGCGGGATGAAATTCAAGCACAATATCATTATCAAACACCCATTAGAATCGGTGTTGCAGGGGGAATTGGGACACCACAATCAGCATTAGCAGCCTTTATGATGGGTGCTGCTTATATAATGACCGGTTCCATTAATCAGTCTTGTGTTGAATCTGGGGCTTGTGAACATACCAAAAAGTTATTAGCTCAAGCAGAAATGGCTGATATGATAATGGCCCCAGCAGCAGATATGTTTGAAATGGGAGTCAAATTGCAAGTTCTCAAACGGGGTACAATGTTCCCCATGCGAGCGCAGAAATTATTTGAACTCTACCGCGCTTATGATTCCATTGAAGAGATTCCTTTGGCAGAAAGGCAGAAATTAGAAAAACAAGTTTTTCGCAAAACTATTGCCGAAGTATGGGAAGGAACTGCGGCTTATTTATCCCAAAAGAATCCTGAAAAACTTGGGAAAGCAGTCAATAATCCTAAATTGAAAATGGCGTTGATTTTCCGTTGGTATCTAGGATTATCTTCTCGCTGGTCTAGTTCTGGTGAAAAAGGTAGAGAAGTCGATTATCAAATTTGGTGTGGCCCGGCAATGGGCGGTTTCAATGACTGGGTACGCGGTTCTTACTTATCTGAACCAAATAATCGTCGGGTAGTTGATGTAGCCAATCAAATTATGACTGGTGCAGCCTTTTTGTACCGTGTCCAAAATTTAAAAATTCAAGGACTACAAGCTTCCGATTATTACAGTCAGTATCACCCTATTCGTTCTACATCATTGTTGGAGATTTAAAAATGACTATAAAACAGTCTTTCACCGCAGACGATATTCAAATATTTTTGGTATCTAACTTAGCTAAGTTGCTAGGAGTAGCAACTGATGAAATAGATATCAAAGAACATTTAGAAAACTATGGGTTGGATTCAGCCCAAGCAATGATTCTAGTAAGCAACTTAGAAAAGTTACTAGGATTTCAACCCTCTCCATTGCTGCTGTGGCATTACCCAAATATTGAGGCTCTTTCACAGCGTTTAGCTGAAGAAGTACAAGAAGGTTCACCAATTCAAGATACAAAGGTGACAGCCTCTAATGCCAATGCTGCACCCTCTGTTCTAGATTTAGGTGCTGAGGCTGTTCTTGACCCCACTATCCATCCCGGCGCTGCATCTAATGTAGCTATAGGTGAACCCAAGAACATCTTTTTAACTGGAGGAACAGGCTTTTTAGGAGCTTTTATCATCCGGGAATTGCTACAAGAAACCAACGCTGATATCTATTGCTTAGTGCGTGCTGCTAATGCTGAAGAAGGCAAAAGCAAACTCCAAAAGAATCTGGAACAGTATGCTATTTGGCAGGAAGAATTTGCCTTCAGAATTATTCCGATTGTCGGCGATTTATCTCAACCATTGTTAGGTATTGGTTCCGAACAGTTTCAAGTCTTAGCTGCAAATATTGATACCATCTATCATAGTGCTGCTTTATTGAATTATGTTTTCCCATACTCAGCACTGAAAGCAGCCAATGTTTTAGGCACTCAAGAAGTTTTAAGATTAGCTTGTCAAGTTAAAGTCAAGCCTGTACATTACGTTTCTAGTGTTGCTGTTTTTGAATCTACTGCTTACGCTGGCAAGGTTGTTAAAGAACAGGATGAATTCAATCATTGGGAAGGTATTTATCTCGGTTACTCACAAACTAAATGGGTAGCTGAAAAGTTAGTCAAAATTGCTCGTGACCGTGGACTACCTGTAACTATCCATAGACCCCCACTGATTTCAGGTGATAGCAAAACAGGCATTTGTAACACACATGACTTTATCAATTTGATGACCAAGGGCTGTCTACAAATGGGATATTTCCCTGATGTAGATTATATGTTGGATATGTCACCTGTGGACTATGTAAGTAAAGCGATCGTTTATCTATCACGGCAGGAAGAATCCATAGGTAAGGCTTTCAATTTACAACATCCCCAACCCGCTGCTTTAAAAATGCTAGTTGAGTGGATACGCTCATTTGGTTATTCAGTTGAAATGATTCCTTACGAAAAATGGCAATCAGAGTTAATCAATAATGTGACTTCTGCTGACAATCCTTTGTACACTCTGCGACCATTTTTACTGGAACGTTGGTCTGATGAACAACTGACTATTCCTGATTTGTATTTACAAGCTAGAAGACCCCATATTAGCTGCCAAGATACTCTTCACGCATTGGCAGGTAGTTCTATTGCTTGTCCCCCAATTGACTCTCAATTGTTTATGACTTATACCGCCTACTTGATTCAAAGCGGTTTCTTGAATCTCGCTTAGGAGTTCACAACTTGCGTAGGATGTGTTAGGAACGTAACGCACTATCCCGAATACTTTCGGTGCGTTACGGAAGCCGTAACACACCCTACAACTACAACAAAACAAGTTTATTTAGTCGATGTTTTTTAAAATTCAGTACTACTGAATAGTTAATATTTCAGATGCCAGTAACAACTTATATACCAACAGTGGCAATATAATTGCCCTGTTTTTTTATGCTCAATAATGTAATTTTTTAGGATTCACGACTTGACAGAAGCAATTGAGGATAGAATGGTTAGTGTCGGGCATAAAAGTTTGATTTTGCCTGCTGACTTTTGTGAGTAATCAAAAGCCAGTGCTAGTAGCTTGAAATAATCAAACTTCTTTAATGCCCCACTTCTTTGATGCATAAGTCCTAAATTTACGTTTGGACTGTTACATCTATCCAAGGCATCACAAAAGCATTTGAAAGGATAATAACTCAAGACAGTTATTGTAGGTTCAAATATTACGTGTACTTAATTGTAGAACGAGAACCACTGTAAATGCAAGGCAGCTTCATCAAGTTGAATTCACCAATATTTTTACATGAACAAAACACATCAAGGTCAGAGCAAAAGAACTGCTCTTATTACTGGGGCAGCCGGTGGAATTGGCTACGAATTAGCCTGTATTTTTGCCACTCATGATTACAATCTAGTCTTAGTAGACAGAAACGGGCTAAAGTTAGTAGAAATTGCAGCTAAATTCCAAAAAAAATTTGGAAATCTTGTCAAAACTATTGTTAAGGATTTATCTATATCAACTGCTCCTGAAGAAATTTTCACGGAGTTGCAACTCGCCAATATTAATGTTGATGTGCTGGTAAATAATGCTGGATTTGGTATCTATGGATTATTTCACGAAACAGACCTAGCTACTGAATTGGAAATGCTACAGGTAAATTTGGTGTGCCTCACCCATTTAACCAAGCTATTTGTGAAGCACATGGTAAAGCAAGGTGAAGGAAAAATATTGAATGTTTCTTCGGCTGCTGCTTTTCAACCAGGGCCTTTGATGGCGGTTTATTTTGCTACTAAAGCTTATATCTTATCTTTTTCGGAAGCGATCGCTAATGAATTAGAAGGTACTGGTGTCACTGTGACAGTTCTTTGCCCAGGCTCAACAGAATCTGGCTTTCATGAAAGAACCGGGATGGCTGACTCGAAGTTGCTCAAGGGTAAGAGAATGATGGATGCACAAACTGTAGCCGAAATTGGTTTTCACGGCTTAATGAAGGGCCAAACCATTGTCATTCCTGGTTTTATGAATAAACTACTCGCAAAATGTGTCAGATTTGTACCCAGAAACCTGGTGACAAAAATTGTGAGAAATATGCAGGAGGATAAGTAAGCTGGTTGTCATTAGTCATTAGTCATTAGTCATTTGTCCGCAATATCTCTCTTGTTTCAGCCAAAGATGAGCTTAATCAAGATTAATATTGCCAGCATTTTAAGTTCCAGCCATAATTTGCTATGGCAACGGCAGCAACATAATTGTTAGTAGGTACTAGTTCAAAAAGACTCCAGTCTTCTAATATCTGTAACTTGGCTGGTTCTGTAGGAGTCAACGACACTTCAACTTGCTCTAACTGGGATAGTCCGTCTCCAGTTGCTTTTAAATAAGCTTCCTTACAAGTCCAGTAACGAAAAAATACTTCTTGCTGTTGATTGGGAGATAGCGATCGCAACATCTCATATTCTCTCGGTAAAAAGAACCGTTTGGCAAGAGCTTCAATATCAGACATCGGGCGAATATATTCTAGGTCTACACCAATTGGGTGGGTACAATTTACCGCACACAAACCCAACCCTTGGGAATGAGACAAGTTAAATGCCAGTCCACTATCGGCAAATGTATCTGCTAATACTGGTTTGCCACGCTGTTGATAATTAAACTGCACTTGTCGGGGTTGGACATCCAAATAGCGACCTAATATACTTCGGAGAATACCACGACCAGCGATGAAACGCTGTCGATGTTCTTGAAAATAGAACCTTTCAGCACGAGCCGTTTCGTCACTGGAAAGGGTTGTTGCTAAATTTTGTAGTTGTGGTTCCGGTTGGTCAAGGTCTATGCGCCAAACATGAATCTCGTCTGGTAATAGAGTGAAATCTGTAGGTGCAGGTAGCCAAATATCATTAGAAGCGGTCATTGAATCAAAAAGTCAAGGGAGTTGTACTTTAATAGTTTGTTTAATTACGACGATATTATGCGTGGATCTGGTTTGACGCTTTAGCATTACTATATACAACTGCGCGTGTTTTTCCTATAATCTGCCATAGGTGTTGTTAGATATTAAGTCTAGCTGTAAACATAAATACAGGTAGCCGCGATTGCTTTTGCCAGCTAAATATTATAATTTATTACTCTAGATGTACGCTCCTCAACTCCACGTTAAATCCCCTGAGAGAGAATCGCATATTTTATTTTGGCTACAACATTAGCTATTACAGCATTACTCAAAGGAACTACGACCAATGTCTACAAGTGTTCTGAAGTAGATATCTCTTCAGTCGTAAATATTTTTCTCAGAAAGTGTTAGATCGGGAACAAAAAAACCTTGCCAATGCTTGTTAAAAACCTATTACAACTACTTTTTTGTAGAACATAGTGAGGATGAATGATTCTTAATTTGGAGTACTTTGCCTTCTTTATACTGCTACTAGCAGCGCTGCTATTAGCAATTAGGCAAATGAGCGTTGCTTTGGATGAGTTAGATATTGCGCGTTTTACTCTCTGGACGGGTATTGCTTCTGTTATTGCTGGTTTACCAATGATATTGTGGTAGCTTCTGGGTCAATGCCATCCTCTCTATTTTGGGCTTCCAAACAATGCGACTTCATCCGTCGAGTATCCTAGCAACTAGAATATTTTCTCGCCTACTACCCTATTCGCTTTTCCTGCAACCATTGTAAAACCCGATTCCATGCCCACCAAGGATCAGAATCTTGTACTTGACGCTGGCACTCTTTACTACTCAAATAGCCAACATGACCGCCGTATTGAGTGAGTAACAAATCTATTGCGGAATTGCGATCGCACGCATCTTGTAATTCCGGTATGATAGCTGGGTCAAAAAGTGGGTCATCAGCAGCATATAAAATCAAAGTCGGTTTTGAGATTTGCGGCAATATTTGTAAAGCACTACTAGCTTGGTAATATGCTTCCACAGAAGAAAAACCAAGTCGGTTAATTACCAGTTCATTATCAAAACCCCAAATACTGTTTGCCCGTTCAATCGCTGCTGGGTCAAGACTTCCAGGATGAGCATCATGTATCCGCCATGCCAGTTTTTTTAAATTCTGGGCAATCCCCGCTTCCAAATATCTGCCGAAGGGCTTTGTAACTAGATAAGATAGCGATCGCTCCGAATCCAAACTCGGACAAATCACCATACCACCGCCAATATCGCTATCTTCTAGTCCTAAATCTCCATGCTCCCTAATCACCTCAAGAGCGACCTTCACCGCCCACAGCGCCAATTGCCCTCCTAAAGAGTACCCTGTAAACCAAAATTTACCCGGACATCCCATTGCCTTAGCAGCGGCGGCGATGCGAACAAAATCTTCCCCCTCATACAAACCATCAGAAGTTAGAGTCGACGAAAATTGGGCAGTTTTGCCGTGGGCCCGCCAATCAAATAACACCACAGCGTATCCTTGAGCATAGGCTTTACGTCCTAGCACTCTCAAAAACCATTCCGTCTCTAACTCTCCAGTAATGCCATAAGTACCGATAATGGTGCTATGAGCATTTTCAGGAATGGCAACCAAGCCAAAAATTGGCACACCTTGGCCACCAACAAAGATTTTCTCGTGATAAGACGGTTCTGGTAAGAGAGTAGTACTTTCCCAGTAACGTTTTCCCCACAAAGCGGTGTATACAGTCATTATCACACCGTTTTGTAAAAACCAAGACGGATTGTAGGGGGGAGTATAACACATCATAGACTATAAGATTTCATGTAATTGAGTCTTGATTTCACAGTCATTTAATCTTAATATTTATGTAAGATTTAAAAACTTTTTTAGAATCGATTCAAAAATCTTTGTATCTATCAAAGGTTGTTATTTATCCTTAATAAGTAGTAATAATTTTTTAAGAATGCCGAGGATTCTTGTCATAGACGATGACCCAGCGATTTCAGAACTAGTTGCCGTCAACTTGGAAATGGCTGGCTACGATGTTAGTCAAGCTGAAGACGGCATCAAAGGTCAAGCGCTGGCTCTCCAGCTACAACCAGACT
Source organism: Nostoc sp. ChiQUE02 (assembly GCF_034531305.2). Classification (NCBI taxonomy): domain Bacteria; kingdom Bacillati; phylum Cyanobacteriota; class Cyanophyceae; order Nostocales; family Nostocaceae; genus Nostoc; species Nostoc sp. ChiQUE02. Next base: position 82,517 of record NZ_JAVRBN020000024.1, on the reverse strand, counting down.
TGATCATGCTTGATTTGATGTTGCCCAGGGTAGATGGGTTTACCGTTTGCCAACGCCTGCGCCGCGACGATCGCACCTCTGAGATTCCGGTGTTAATGTTGACGGCTTTGAGCCAAACTCAGGACAAGGTGGAGGGCTTCAATGCTGGCGCAGATGACTACCTCACGAAACCTTTTGAAGTTGAAGAACTGCTGGCGCGGGTGCGGGCACTTTTGCGGCGAACTGACCGCATTCCCCAAGCCGCAAAGCATAGTGAGATTCTCAACTATGGCTCACTCACCCTTGTTCCCGAAAGATTTGAGGCAATATGGTTCAATGAAACAGTGAAATTGACTCACTTGGAATTTGAGTTACTTCACTGCTTGCTGCAACGCCACGGTCAAACGGTTTCTCCCAGCGAAATCCTCAGAGAAGTTTGGGGCTACGATCCTGATGACGACATTGAAACCATTCGAGTCCATATTCGCCACTTGAGAACCAAACTAGAACCAGATCCTCGCCACCCTCGCTATATCAAGACAGTGTATGGTGCTGGATACTGTCTTGAATTACCCAGTATACCTCCATCAAATGAAGGGGCTTCCGCAACATTGGTTGAATGAAATCACACTAAATTCCCTTAAACTTTGCCATCACTTAGGCGAAAACTCTCAGAAACCCTTATTCTTTACCGTTTATTTAGCGATGAGAGAATCGGGCTTTAGGATACTTTTGTATTGGCGTGACAAGCCTAAAATTATGCATTAAGTGTAGGTTGGGTTGAGCAACGCGAAACCCAATATTCATCTGGGTGTTGGGTCTGATACTTCGCTACGCGACGCTGACGTGAACGACCTAACCTACAAAATCTAATACACTATTTTAGTCTAGACACGCCATTACGGTGCGTTAGGACTAATGTCCATAACGCACCCTACCAGATTCAAGTCAATGTGGATGAGATTTTCCGACTATTTAATAAGCAATTAAGCGGACATAATATTATCTGAAGTATTGTTGTACAATACTCAACAACACCGAAGATACTCTTTATACACTAATTGAAGTGCCGAATATGGGCTGTAGGGTACTGACTAATTTCAGTTGGCGGATGTCTAATTTCTCCCTCGCAGTAACCCAGTTCGTACATACTAGCAGCTTGAGAATCTTGTTCTGGTGGCACCTTGGCTTTTCCAGCCCAAGCATCAGATTTTCCTAAGTTAAACCAATCTTCATTAGTCATCCCTGAACCAAATGTGTTCTCCGTTGCTTTTGTCATTTAGGTATCTCTCCTGCATTGATAAGTGACTGGCTTTAAATACCTGGCGATATACTATGACTGGGTGTGCCAATCTTCGGCTTGTTGGCGGATAGACTGTAATTCTTCAGAAGACATTTTATCTAAATTCTTTAAAATAAAACTCATCCTTCCTTGAGACTCTAGTTGTTGACGGTGTCGGTTAAGAAAATCCCAATAGAAGAAGTTGAACGGACAAGCGTTTTTACCAACACGTTCCTTATGGTTATAAACACAACTTTTGCAATAGTCACTCATTTTATTTATATAGTTAGCAGAAGCAGCATAAGGTTTTGATGCCAACACACCTCCATCAGCAAATAAACCCATACCAATAACATTCGTCTGCATTACCCAGTCATAAGCATCAATAAACACCGCATGAAACCAGTTTTCTACAGATTGTGGTGAAAGTCCGGCAATTAAAGCAAAATTACTCAACACCATTAGCCGTTGAATATGATGAGCGTAGCCAGTGCGTTCCACTTGCGTGAGAGTCTGGTGTAGACAATTCATCTCGGTTCTACTTGTCCAGAAAAAATCCGGGAGCGGTTGTGTGTGATTAAACCAATTTTTATCTGAGTAATCTGCATCTACATAGCGATAGATGCCGTGCATATATTCTCGCCAGCCCAATATTTGACGAATGAAACCTTCTACACTATTTAAAGGCAATTGGTGTTGGAAATATGCTTGTTGTACAGCCTGAATTACCTCCATTGGTTGGAGTAATCCAATATTCAAATAAGGAGAAATTAGCGCGTGCCACATTGTTTCTTCTCCCGTTACCATTGCATCTTGGTAGGGGCCAAAATGCGGTAGACGATTTTGAATAAACCAATCTAATACTTGAAGTGCCTGTTGGTGATTTATTCCCCAGCGAAAAGGTTTTATTTCCCCATAAGTTGGGCAAGTGAGAGAATTAACTTGAGCAATGACATCGAGAGTAATTTCATCTGGTTCAAACCATTGTGCAGGTGGTGTATTTAATTTCCCTTTGGGTGGTTGACGATTTTCTTTATCTAAATTCCACTGTCCGCCGACTGGTTTATCTTTCTCGATTAAAATTTGGAAACGTCGCCTTCCTTCCCGATAAAAGTCTTCCATTAATAGACGCTTACGACTTGACGCCCAATTATTGAATTCTTCTGTACTCCACAAAAAATGATTGTTAGGAATCAAAGTGATTTTGCAGAAGAGTTCTAAACCTCGAATCATTTGAGTGAACGGTAGATCATTCGGTGTCATCACCTGCAACTGAGTAATTTGATTTGCCTTAATCCATTCTTGGAGTGGTGTTTCAAAATCTTCAGCTATTTTGTATGTGACCGAATATTTTAGTTGTTGCAACTCTTGGGCAAAATGCCTCATTGCCGACCAAAGTAAAACTAATTTTTGTCGATGGTAAGGTCTTACTTGAACATGACGCAGCGACTCAATAAAAATTACAGGTAGGTTCTCTTGATGAAAACAACTTTCTAAAGCTGCTTGTTTTACCGAAAGTTGGTCGCCTAAGATCCAAACTCCAATTGTCATTGTTACTACCACTAATACCCATATCTACAGATAAACACTATCTATGTTTATCTGTAAGGGTACATCCCAGTTTTTATTTTTCAATGAGAGAATAACTGTCATTGCGAACGCGAGTGCGTCTCGCAATGACATGCAAAAAAGTGGGATGCTCCCTATTTGTAAGACGTGGGGCAATACGGTTCGATTAAAGAGAAAAGGGGAAAGGGAAAAGGTTTTGAATACATCCTTTACCCTTTCCCCCTTCCCCAGATCGGATTTGATTTGGTAGTTTATCAGTTTTCTTCTAAAATTTCTGAGGCGATCGCATAAACTCCAGTCCAAAAGTAGGTAACAGATGATGATGCAGATTTTAGAAAACTGGTATAAAATCACTCTCTGTAATCAAGCTGGGATTGATGTTGCTCAAAATAGCTAACGTCTCATTTGTGGAAGTAATCCGAATAGAAGTCTTATTACTACTTGCAGAGATAGTTAAAGCCCCATAGGTTAAACTACCTAATAAGCCAAGTTTGTCGATGCCATCCTTAAAATCAGAGATGCTATCACTGCCGTTTCCTGATGCGAGAACAAAAATATCCGCACCCGTTTGTCCATAGAGTAAATCATTGCCAGCACCACCAATCAGGATGTCGTCACCTGCACCACCATAAAGGTAGTCATTGCCAGCATTGCCAATCAGGCGATCGCTGTCATTCTGACCGTACAGGTAATCATTATTACTGCCGCCTAAGAGGCTATCATTACCATTACCACCATAAAGATAGACACTAGCAATCGTGAATGATGAACCATTTAAAATATTGTTACTAATGCCGCCTGTCAGCGTTACTCGTTCAATATTGATGAGGCTATCATTACCTAAACCAACTAGTTGAGTGTCAGTTAAGGTAAAGTTGACATCACCTGATTCCTTAAGTGAATCAATGCCATCACCACCGTCGAAAATATCATCACCTCCACTGCCAGAAAGGATGTCATTGCCAGCACCACCAATCAGATTATCGCTACCATCCTGACCGTAAAGGTAGTCATTGCCAGCATCACCAATCAGATTATCGCTACCATTCTGACCGTAAAGGTAGTCATTGCCAGTACCACCTATGAGATTATCGTTACCATCCTGACCGTAAAGGTAGTCATTTCCTTCATAGCCGTAGATAGTATCATCAGTTGTACTGCCATTTAGCCTATTGCCTGAAGACGTACCATAGATAGTCTTTTCGCTGACATCATTAAGATTGACAGCGATCGCTTGTTTGGTACTCGTATCAGTGCTATCACTGACAGTCACTTGTAATTGAAACTTAGGATTGCTCTCAAAGTCAAGGTCATCGCGATCGCTAACAGTAATTTGTCCAGAATTAGAGTTGATGCTAAAAGCAGTTTTCCCATCTCCATCGAGGTCAAGGTTACCATCAAGAATTGTCCAGTTGGAAAATGAGGTAGTTCCCTCGATATCGGTAGCAACTACAGTACCAACCACCGTGTTATTACTGCTGTTTTCATTAATGTTGAAGCTTTGATTTGCAGTAACAATCGGGGCATTGTTGACAGCAGTAACGTTAATCGTCTTAGAAACTATGGCACTAGTACCACCATCACCATCACTCAACACAAAGCTAACAGTACGGGGAGTAGTAGCGGGATTCTCAGAGAGATTGGCGTAACTAATACTGCGTATCAAGGCTTGGACGGCAGCAGGTGTAGCTTTAGAATTAAAGTTGATTACCAAGTTTTGAGTCCCAATACCGCCACTGAAAGTAGCGATGAAGCTGGTATCGTACAAAATGCTTGTATCGTTGACTGCAATTTTATTTGTTGTGTTGCTTTGGATGATGAGGCGATCGTCAGCACTTCCACCATTACTGAAGTTAACAGTCAATTTACCTGAATCGAAGTCTTGGGAATCAGAGTCTAGGACAGTTGCACTAGGATCGATGAAAATAGCAGGGTCATTTTCAGTGTATGTGGGATTAGTTCCTGGAAAACTGATTATCGGAGAATCGTTGATAGCAGTAACATTAATCGTCTTCAAGACAGTAGCACTAGTACCGCCATCACCATCAGTTAACACAAAGTTGACAGTACGGGGAGTAGTGGAGGGATTGTCAGAGACGTTGGTGTAACTAATACTGCGTAGCACAGCTTGAACAGCAGTAGGCGAAGCTTTAGAGTTAAAGCTGATTACTAAATCTTGAGTGCCAATACCGTCACTGAAAGTAGCAATGAAGCTAGTATCGTATAAAATGCTTGTGTCGTTGACTGCAATTTTATTTGTTGTGTTGCTTTGGATGATGAGGCGATCGTCAGCACTTCCACCATTACTGAAGCGAACAGTCAATTTACCTGAATCGAAGTCTTGGGAATCAAAGTCTGTGACAGTTGCATCAGGGTCAATGAAGATAGCAGAGTCGTTTTCAGTGTAGGTGGGATTAGTTCCTGGCAAACTGATTGTCGGAGAATCGTTGATAGCAATAACGTTAATCGTTTTGGAAACTATGGTACTAGTACCGCCATCACCATCAGTTAATACAAAGCTGACGGTACGGGGAGTAGTGGAGGGATTCTCAGAAACGTTGGCGTAATTAATACTACGTAATACAGCTTGTACGGCAGTAGGCGTAGCTTTAGAGTTAAAGTTGATTACCAAGTTTTGAGCGCCAATACCGCCACTGAAAGTAGCGATGAAGCTACTATTGTATGAAATGGTTGTATCGTTGACTTCAATTTTATTTGTTGTGTTGCTTTGAATGATGAGGCGATCGTCAGTAGTTCCACCATTACTGAATTGAACAGTCAATTTACCTAAATCGAAGTCTTGGGAATCAGGGTCTAGGACGGTTGCACCAGGGTCAATGAAGATACCAAGGTCATTTTCAGTGTAGGTGGGATTAGTTCCTGGCAAACTGATTGTAGGAGAATCATTGATAGCGGTAAGATTAATCGTCTTGGAAACTGTGGCACTAGTACCGCCATCACCATCAGTCAATACAAAGCTGACAAGACGGGGAGTAGTGGAGGGATTGTCAGAGACATTGGCGTAATTAATACTGCGTATCAAGGCTTGGACAGCAGTAGGCGTAGCATTATAGTTGAGGTTGATTACTAAATCTTGGATGCCGATTCCACCAGTGTAATTACCAATCAAACTAGTATTGTAAAAAACATTTGTACCAAAGTATTCAATTTTATTTGTCGGGCTGTTTTGAATAGCAATACGGTCATCAGGAGTACCACCATTACTCAAGCGAACAGTTAATTTACCTAAATCGAAGTTTTGGGAATCAAAGTCTGTGACAGTTGCATTAGGGTCAATGAAGATGCCAGGTGCATTTTCAAAGTAAGTGGGGTTTGTGCTGGGCAAGGTGACTGTAGGCGCTTGATTACCAACATTTAAAGTTACTGTGGCAATATTAGAATCTGCGATTGCATCATTAGCTTTATAGCTGAATGTATCAACACCTTGAAAGCCTGCATTAGGAGTGTAAGTAAAAGACCCATCAGAATTGAAAACGAGGCTACCGTTGTTTGGTCCAGACACTAAAGTTGTTTTCAGTGGCGTATTTTCACTATCTGAGTCATTCGTTAATACACCAGCAACTAAATTGTTAGGAGTAGCGCGGTATTGAATGCGGCCTTTGAAGCTTTCGCTAGCAGGGTCGCCATCACCGTATTCTTGGAAGGTGGCATCAAAATTGAGAATTTCGTCGCCAGAACCGTAGGTGATTTGGTTGACTGTAAACTCGCCTGTGAGACTGTTATAGCCTCGTCCATTACCACTGACATCTAAACCAGGCTGATTAGAGGCTTGGAATGGGAAACGTGCCGCACCTGTGTATGTAGTGCCTGCTGTCAGTGGAGCATTAAATGGAGCTGCAAATGAAAGATCCCACCAATCGCTAATACCAGAGAAACTAATTCGGATAGCATTATTCTTACTGGGATTTGTGGGGTAGGCACGGACAGCGCTAATCTTATTTGAAGTGGGACTATAGGTATAGTAATCACTCTGACCGATATAGTTACCGCGATCGCTATCTAAAGTCAGCGATGTGATCGCCGCAGCAGTCTGTAATTGTGTGTTTGCCGCTACAAAATAAGTATCGTTTTTAACTATTGGTGGCTGATTAGTGCCAATAGCCGCACTGCTAACCTTGATATCATCAACCCCAATCCACTCATCTTCTCCATTCGCATCAGTAGTAATAAAGCGAACTTGGACTTTTGCCTGATTGGTAACTTCGGGTGGCAATAAAACAATTAGGCGTGCTTCCCGTGCGTCAGAAGACACTAAACTTGAGGCATTATTAGAAGCATCGGGTACAAAAGCTGATGGCAGATTGATGAAATCTCCTGTATCCCCAATGCGGTATTGTACAGCAACAGATTGAATGGCATTGCGTGTTGAGGTATCTATGTCACGTAGGGTGAAGTAAAGTAGAACATTCTGCCGTCCAGTAGCATCTAAATAAATAACTAAATTCGGCGCTGTAGCGGTTGATGAGCCTCTGAGGGCAACAGTTGGGTTGCTCAATGCGAATTCCGCAATTCCACTATTCGTATAAGTACTTGGATTAGTTTGATTAGCATTCACATCAACAGGAGTTGCAGAAGCATCAGCTAGTACTGTTTGTGGGTTAATACCCGTGCTACTAACTAAACCATCACCTCGAAAACCCCTAATGTTGGGTAAATTACTCCAATCATCATCCGTATTAATCAAATTAGTATTTGACCAGTCTTGGAGAAAGTCGCTTGTTGCTAGTTGGTAATAAGGTAAATTCAAAGGACTAGGAAGATTGCTAGAGGGTGCCTCGTAACGTGTTACAACAAAATTCCCGTTGTCACTTCCTGTAACCACAATTTTACCGTCGGACTGAACGGCAACCGCCGTGTTTTGAAAATAACTACTGCTAACAGGAGTTATAACTTTACCGCTATTGCCAAAGCTGGTATCTAAGCTGCCATTGGAGTTGTAGACAGCTAAAGCAAAATCACGGCGATCGCTGTTTTGAGCAAACCCGGACACAACAATTTTGCCATTCTGCAAAATAGCCAAACTTTGGCCAACATCAAGGCTGCTGCCTAAGTCTGTAACAACCTTACCGCCATTACCAAAATTAGCGTCCAGAGTGCCATCAGAGTTATACCGTGCTAGAGCAAAATCTCCATTAGCACCAATGTTTCCAGTAGATCCGGCCACAACAATTTTGCCATCAGATTGGAGAGCAACACTATCTGCAAAGTCATCTGTGCCAGGAAAGTCTGTGATTACTTTACCGTTACTACCAAAATTAGTATCTATACTGCCATTGGAGTTGTAACGTGCCAAGATAAAGTTATTGCTGCCATTACTATTCATGCCACTGCCAGTGACTACAACCTTACCGTCTGGCTGAATCAAGATACTTGCAATAGCGTCTTGGCCGTCGCTCATGGGAGTAAGAACCCTACCCCCATTACCAAAGCTAGTATCCAGACTGCCATCTGAGTTGTAACGTATCAGGATAAAGTCAGTATTCAGGTAAGGGTCATTTTGGGTAAGATATCCCCCCACAATAATTTTGCCGTCTGATTGGACGGCAACGCTTTTTATCCATTCGTTTTTACCCTCAAAGTTTGTAACAACTTTTCCGCCATTGCCAAAGCTGCTATCTAAGCTGCCATTAGAGTTGTAGCGTACAAGACCAGCATCAACTTGGTTGCCATTGTAGGTAATTCCGCCGATTAAAATTTTGCCATCTGACTGAATGGTAACGCTGTAAGCTCTATCGGTTTGGTTAGCAAAATCTGCGATCGCCTTGCCGCTATTCTCAAAGCTGCTATCGAGGCTACCATCTAGATTATAGCGAGCCACCGCAAAGTCACCATTGCTATTGTAGGTTTCTCCTACTACTACAATCTTGCCATCCGCTTGAATCGCAACAGCATAAGCTGTGTCACTACCACCAATATTTGTAATGACTTTACCACCAACGCCAAAGGTAGTATCGAGGTTTCCAGGAGCAAGTATTCCCGTATAACTAGAAAGAGTCTCTTGTCGGAATACCAAAGCTATAGGATGTGGGATGGGAAAATCTTTGCCGACTTGAACCTGTAAATTCCAATCTCCTCCCAACGCCGCATTCCCTGTTGGTGTAGTAGAAGCAGCAATATTTGCTCCCGTCAATTGGTGCAATTTATGTAAAAATTCCTCTCCTGCGTCCCCAGCGGCGACGTTACAGCCGTAGAGTATTAGAGATGGAGAGAACCAAGTTTGTAGCTCTTGGGTATAGCGTTCTAAACTGCTGAGACTGAGTTGCGTATTACCCAGGTAGAGGCAACCGGGAGAACCATGAGAAACAATGTGGACACTTTCAACTCTAGGGCGTTGTAAAAGTGTTTGAGTAATTTTCTCTACCCCATCTTGGTTCGAGTCAAGGACTATTACCTCAATTCCTGATACAACACTTTTCAGCAATATTTTATAGTTCTTAACGGAGGAGTCAAGGAAAAGTATGCCTGTATTCTGAATATTCATGTTCTTGGAATTATCCGCTAAAGTTTAGATATCTAATTGTTAGTAAAACTCTTGAACAAGAGATAAGAGATTGGATGATTTAAGGACAAGAGCATAATCCATAAATCATTAACTTAAAATTCAGTTTGATTTTTCAGCCTAATTAGTAAAGGAAACTTCAAACTGACAAACCATTCTCCCTTTGCCATTTTGCTAATTGCAGATATTAATTACATCGATATATTTTCTGAAATATTATTAAGAAGCTATAAAGCCTCAACAAATAATTAGTAATAATTACTGCTTGAATAAGAAAGGAGTCAGGAGCAGAAGTCAGAATTCAGCATAAATTCTGTACATCTGGCGGATGAATCAATGGATATCTGACAATTTCCACATTAGATCCAAATAGGTGTCGTCCGACTTCGGGCAGTCCAGCAAGGCTATCTTGAAAACCCCTCGCAATTCATCCATGCCCGCAGCTTGGACTGTTATGCCAATGTTAACGGTTGTGACACAGCAGATCAGAGCGATCGCTATTAGATTTTTCTATTTTCATACCTTCTAGTATAAAACTCACTTGACAACATGAGTTAAAAGGTGATATTGCTTTTATACCGATTGGTAAATAAATCATTTACTGCTAGTACTGCCGCTTCCAACGTCATCGGGACAATGCCTGATGTCGAAGGTGGCTACAGCCCTTAAGTATAAGTACTATCAAAACTCATACTCAACTCATTCAAGGGAGGCATTACCATGTCACAGAAACTCACAGGAAAAATCGCACTTGTTACCGGCGGCAACAGTGGCATCGGACTCGCCACAGCAAAGCGGTTCGTTGCAGAGGGGGCGTACGTCTTTATTACAGGTCGTCGTCAAGACGGACTCGATGCTGCGGTCAAGGAGATCGGCGAAAATGTCACTGCTGTTCAAGGTGACGTGTCGAATCTCGCCGATCTCGATCGCCTTTACGCCACGATCAAAGAGCAGAAAGGACGCCTCGATATCCTCTTTGCTAACGCAGGTGGCGGCGAGTTTGTGCCGCTCGAACAAATCACCGAGGCGCACTTCGACAAGTATTTTGGCATCAACGTCAAGGGTACGCTTTTCACCGTGCAGAAGGCGCTGCCACTGATGCCTGCTGGTGGGTCGATCGTCATCAACGGGTCGATGGTATCGATCAAGGGCATACCAGCTTTCAGCGTCTATGCTGCCACCAAGGCTGCTCTGCGCTCGTTCGCACGCACCTGGTCAGTCGATCTCAAAGACCGCCAAATTCGAGTCAATGTTGTCAGTCCGGGGACGGTGATCACACCTGGCTACAAAACTGAACTCGGTATGAGCGACGAGCAAATTGAGCAAATGAAAGCGGATACCGCTACCACCACACCTTTAGGTCGTCCAGGTACACCCGACGAAATCGCTAAAGCAGTCTCTTTCCTTGCCTCCGACGATAGCAGCTACATCACTGGCATTGAACTCTTCGTTGATGGCGGCACGGCACAAATCTAATCGCTTTTTGTCAGGACAACTCGATAAAGCCAGCCCGCACTCAGCCACAGACAGAAGTCAACTACCCGATTCTAGGCAATTCGAGTTACTTGCTGATTCACACGGGGACGACCAAAGCGCTCCCAAGCACTCCCTCCTCGCAAAAATAGCTCTAGGAAGCGCAATGGTTCTCCTGAATCGCCTCTTGACCAACCAGAACTACCAGGAGCAAAGGCTAAAGTTCCTTCAGATACCTTAAAACTGCCATCAGAATAAACTGCATCACTGACCACATCTCCAATCCGGATTACGATCTTGGTTTGAGGCTGCAAGTTAAGTGTATGTGCTCCAATAGTTGTTTTGATGTTGCCGTAGCCATCAATCCAGGCAATTCGATCTGGTGGAACATCTGGGATTTGCTCACGAATAAGATTATTTCCCAGAAGGTTAAAATCTTCACTCATAATGGCAGCCGCAGCCGGAGGAAACACATCCCGTGAGCGAAACTGCGATCCACCACGAGAAACGTTGACCACTCGTAACTCCTTTGTATGGTCTTTGATAAAGGAGAGGGTATAGCCTGCATTCACACCCACTACTTTTACACCATTAGATAAAAGGGCATAAGTTAGTCCTTCACCTTCATTGTCTCGACGGGCTTCAGGATCATCCTGACGAGGGGCACAGTTGTGATAAATTAGGCGATCGCTAGGGCCTGGGTTGAGTCCCAGTTGAGCAATCCAGAATCCCGTTGCCAATGTACTGAATGCTGGCACCGAAAGCAAATGAATTTGGGCATGGGGAAAAGCCATCAGCAGACGTTGTGTGACTTCTGTAAATGCCGGATCTCCCGTACCGTAGTCTGCAATGACGCAGATAAACATTTTGCTCCTCCTTCTGATGGGTAGTAATTTGCAATCAATCTAATTCATAATTCATAATTAAATCCCCGATGTAACATAATTATGAAATATTCGGTCATTATGTGATTAGGGACTGACAAAAAATAAATTATTTGTAAATTTGTAGTGGCGCAAAGCCTTACCCCCCTATAATCGGATGTTTTTTAACTGCAAGTCCCTTACAGGTTGAAATAAGCAGTTGTCTGCTCATTTCACTCCTATTAATAACGTTAAAGTCTTACTGAGCGCAATGAAAACAATCACTTCACTTTTTAGCGAAGAACGCAACCAACTCCAGACAGATATTGATAACACAACCAACATTGAGGAGATAGTTAAGTTGGTTCAGAATCGACTTGATAATCTCGAAAGAATTTACATTGAAAAACTTAATCTGGCTCAAGTTTGTCTGGCTTCTTTTTTCCTAGATACGCTGCGGCAGTCCATCGCCACTCTTGCTGCGGCTAACTATTCTCAAGTTGCTCCAACAGAGCAAAAGCAATTTACTAACCCAAGTACAAAGTTTTTTTCCAGCAGATTAATTCTGAAACTGCTAAAGGGACTAATTTATATAGGCATCTTAGGTTCGTTGTTCTCTTTAACTAAAACTACCCCAGGTGCATGGATGGCTATCTTGCTAACCTCTCTACTTCTAGGAGTAGAAGTTGTGCTTCAACTCGACTTAAAGAATCAGCAAAATTCTATGTCTTCAGAGCTATTGGAATTACCCAAACCTATGCTCCGGGTTGATAGCAAAGTATTTTTAGATCATCTTGGCGATGCTCTCAACACTATCGACCTAGCAGTAGCTAGAGTAGAAGAATGGAATAAACATGAAGGCGACCTAGCAATAGAAGAACTGCCAGAGCTATTAAATTTTCTGCAAAGGCTAATGGGCGCATCAAAACTTGATAAACCCCAAATGGCTTATGAACTTGCAAAACTTCTGCCACAGATTTTAATGTCTCAGGGAATTAACGCTCAAATTTATCGACCAAATGACCCTCACAGCGATCGCAAATTTTTTGACTTCGAGCCAAGTATCGACCCCGATACCAAAGATCACGTGACTCTAACTCCGGCTTTGTTGAAAGGCGATCGCTTGATTCGGCGCGGTAGGGTAATTGAGCCAGCTTATTCCGCTTCTAGAGAATAATAGACAATAATGGGTATGGAAATTTTAGAAACAATCGGTTTTGATTTGGGGCACGGTGAAACGGCTGTAGCTAAAGCGATCGTGGAAAGCATCGAACCCCCCCAGATGTTGGAGGTTAACAACAGGAAGAACCAAATTACAGCCCTTGGCTGGCATCCTAAACTCGGTTATCTTGTCGGCGAACAAGCATTAATTCAAGCTGGCGTTACCCAACTGACAATCTCTTTCAAGCAAAAACCCAACAACGATCCCAAATATCGGGAAACAATTAGCACTTTTGTGGCAACTTACTACCGCCTTTTGAAAGAAAGCAAACAACTTGAAGGTGGAGAAGGTAGCTATTTTTACATAGGTTGCCCTTCAGGATGGTCAGTTAGCGATCGCACCGAATACCAAAAGCTACTTCAAGAAGCTGGCATTCCCCAACTAAATGTTGTACCTGAATCGCGGGCTGCTTTCATGCAAGCCAAAGAAGCCGGGAAGTTGGAGTATGACAAACTTGTAGCATCGGTGCTAATTGTCGATATTGGTTCTTCAACCACAGATTTTACTCTGGTTAAGAGCTTAGAAGAGATACCCATAGATTTCGGGAGTAATACTTTAGGTGCATCTCTAATTGACAAAGCTATTTTTGCCCGGACTCTTGCCAACCACGAACAAAAAACATTACTCGAAAAAGTATTTAAGGAATATCCGCATCACCAAGCTCGTTGTGAACTTGCTTGTCGCAAAGCTAAAGAAGATTACTTTTCTAATGAACAGCTATACAGCGATCCTGAATCCTTTGCGCGTGGCTTCGAGTCAATTAACGAACAGATTTATTTTATTCCCCAAGTCAATAAATTGATGATGGAGGAAATTTTAAACCAGCCCTTACCGGAATTGGGGGATCATAGTTGGGTGCGATCGTTTAGCGACTCTTTAACCGAGGCGAAAGAAAAGCTAGAAAAACTTGGAATCGTGCCGAAACTTCTGCTGATGACTGGCGGTGCATCTCGCATGAAGTTTACGCACGTTCTTTGTCAAGAAATGTTTCCCGAACCAGAAACGCTGCTTCGCCCCGATCCAGAACCGGAACGGTGCATTGCACTGGGTTTAGCACGAGTAGGAAGATGGGATCTGCGTGCTGCTGCTTTTAAAGAAGAAGTCAACAAACTATTTACCTCGAACAAGCTTAAAGGTTTGATTGAAAGGCATATCCCGGAGTTAATCGAATCACTAACTAAGCCTTTGACAGATGGCTTGATTGTCAATGCAGTTAAACCAGGTTTAAAAGATTGGCAAAAAAACAAAATACGGACTTTAGCAGATTTGGAAACATCTTTGATCGGTCGGGCAGAACAGTGGCTCAAAAGCGACCGCGCTGTGCAGATAATTAATCATCAATGCGCTTCTTGGTTTAGCAATAAAATCCAACCCGATTTAGCCGCACAAACCGATCCAATCTGTCGAAAGTTTCAGATACCTAGAAGCAGCTTAAGGTTCCAGGATAGCATTGACCCAAATTTTGTTAACCCAGAGCTACGAATTGGAGATGCTATCCTGGCTGAAACAGTAGGCTTTATCGTCAATGTAGTAATTGGTGGAGGCACTGTAGCTAGCATCATCACTCTCATACTAACTGGACATTTAACCTGGCCTATTGCATTAGTATATGGGGCTTCGGTGATGGCGGCAGGAATGGAGCTAAATCGTAAGAGTGTCCAAGAAGTAATCAAAACAAATGTCGATGTACCTAGTTGGGTTCGTTCTAGTTTTTTGAGCGACAAAAAAATCGAGGATATGTGTGAGCAAATAAAGCCGGAGTTAGAGAAAGTTCTTCAAGAACAATTGACAGCAGATCAAGAGGCTTTTGATAAACTGATTGACAAAGTTGAGCAAGGGCTTCAAAAAACCCTTGCCACCAAAGTTCAATCTTGCATAATTCTGATTCAATAGGGGTGATGTATGCCAGCAAATATACTTTTTATAAATTCTGAGCGCATTGCCTAAGTATTTTAAATTGTTAATTCCAAAATTTTCTCAAAATCAAAGTTATTTACTAACTGCGTTAAACCATTCGCTAAATGGGTATGGGATACGGGAATTTGATTAATTAATTGGAGAATTTGCTGACTCTGAACTTTAGTTGCACAGTCACGTAATTGTGCTATCCATGCAGCTGGCATAACTGCTAAATCTTGGGGTGTAAGGCGGTGATTGTTGGCGCTGCTAATTGATTCGGCTGCATAAAGATAACGTACTCCTAAATACAGTGCCATTTTTGCAAAAACTTCTTCTGTGCGGAAAGGTTTACGCACAAAGTCATCACAACCAGTTGATAATGCTGTTTGGCGGTCTTCTTCAAAAGCACTGCCACTTAGTGCAATTACAATTGTTGCGGGATTTCCGGATGCTTTGATTTGTTTGGTCGCTTCATAGCCATTGAGTACAGGCATTCTCATATCCATCCAAATTAAATGCGGCTGCCAACTTTGCCATAAGTTAATTGCTTCTTGTCCATTGGTGGCACAACGCACTTCAAAGCCTACAGGTGTCAACAACTCTATTAGTAATTGCCGATTTTCTGGTTTGTCCTCAGCTACAAGAATTCGATAGGTTGGTTGTCCAGCTATTAATCCCATAACTTGCTGGCTGGGTGTTGGTATCTCAATTTGTGCAGTGACAACTGCATGAGTCTGAATAGTGAATTTAAAAATTGAGCCAACTCCCACTTGACTGCTAACAGTAATATCTCCACCCATCAACTGTACAAAACTACGACTAATTGCTAATCCTAGTCCTGTACCTTCTTGGGATTTGCGACCGCTCTCGCTTTGTACAAAAGGTTCAAATAGGTTTTCTAGTTCGGCTGGTGAAATGCCAAGACCAGTATCTTCTACCGCGAAATTTAGTGTAAGTGGTTCTTGATTCACTACTGACACCCGCAACGTTACCTTACCTTTGGGTGTGAACTTAATCGCATTTCCTAACAGATTAACTAAAATTTGACGTAACTTACTTTCGTCTGTGTAAATATATTGGGGTAAATTAGCTGCTAAAGCAAAAATTAGCTCTATATTTTTTGATTGGGCTTTAAATTGAAATACTTGTTGTAGCCAGTCCAATAGAGCCGCAAGATTAAAGTTAGTTTCGTTCAGAGTGGTGCGACCAGCTTCAATTTTGGACATTTCCAACACATCATTAATTAAAGTCAGCAGGTGTTCACCACTGCGCCTGATAGTATCTAAATAATTTTGCTGTTGGGAATTGAGAGAACCACTACGCATCATCAACTGGACAAAACCCGACATCACATTTAGGGGAGTTCGCAGTTCATGACTCATGTTAGAAAGAAACAGGCTTTTGGTTTTGTTAGCAGCTTCCGCTTTCGCCCTGGCTGTTTCCGCTTCTTTAATACTTGCTGCTAATTCGGCGGTGCGGAGTTTGACTACTTGTGTGAGGTTTTGTTCACGGGCGGCTACTTCATGCGCCATGTACTGAAACGTGCGTGCTAGTTGTCCTGGTTCGTCAGCCCGTTGCGCGACTTTGATAATTTCCGGGGAGTCAAAGCCTTCTACTTGCTCAACTGTGATTGTACCAGCACCAACTTTTTGCGCGATCGCAGTTAGTTGCTTGAGTGGTTGAATGACTGTCCCCTTCAAAAACCGATTGATTAACCACACACCCAACGCAAACACAGCCACAACGATACTCATCACTAACGTCAGGGTATGACGCACACGCATAAAGACTTCATCAGCTGGGACATAAATTGTTTGTGCTGCGACTATTTCATTCAACTTCCAACCAAACCCGCCTTGTCTTCCGTAGGTTTGAATCATGCTTTTGGGGGCTGATGCTGGCTGGCCATGACACACTAAACAGTTTTGCTGAGTTACTTTTAGCGGTTGGGCAATGTAAAACAGGGTTTCTCCATAAATAGGCCGATAACCAGAAAGTTTAGTCGTCTGTGGTTGTTGGCGAAATTGTTCCACCAAGTTGATTTCAAAGTTATCCGCTTGGTCACGGGGATTTGTTGGGTTGAGTGTCGCTTCTTTATAGAGGAAGCTTTTATATTCGGGGTGGGTGCGAAATTGTTCAAACACTTGTCTGGCTGCATACCCAGGAACGGTTTCGGGGATAAATGCTGGCGCAGTTAGTAGTTGATTTGCTAAAAGGGGATCGACGCTGTTATCGGTGTAGTTCCTCACAGAATTCATCGTCTGGACTAAAATTTCTGCCTTAGTACTGACATCTTCTTCTGCTAAGTGTTGCATTGCTGAAGCCAGAATCATCCCACTTAAGCAAATCCCACCCAGAAATACTAGTGTTAGTAGTAAGGTAAACTTTGTTCCCAGTTTTAGCTTTCTGAGCATTTTCACCCCTTGGCTCATGTACGTGTGTTCAAAAGTATATAATTTGAACTATGTTTTTTGGGTGTAGATTTTTGCCTCACGCAGAGGTGTAAAGTAAAGAGTTGAAAATTGAGACTTTTACAAGAAGTCTCCTAGTTCAAGACATTTGTTTACGAAAAAATGTATTTTCCCTACACCTCTGTCCCCTGTCTCCTATGAATAGTAATTATTCCCCTAAAGGTGACATCCTGATTGTTGATGACACATTGGATAATTTGCGCCTGTTATCAACAATGTTGATGCAGCAGGGGTATGAAGTTCGCAGCGTGACTAATGGGCAAACAGCATTGATGGGGATACAAGCCCAACCTCCTGACCTGATTTTGCTGGATATTCAGATGCCGGGGATGAATGGCTATGAGGTTTGTCAGCGATTAAAAGCTAATCCCCAGACTGAAAGAATACCAGTAATTTTTATTAGTGCTTTAAATGAAGTGTTTGATAAGGTGAAAGCGTTTACGGCTGGGGGAGTAGATTATATTACTAAGCCATTTCAAGTTGAGGAAGTTTTGGCGCGGGTGGAGAATCAGTTAACGATTTGTAGATTGCAAGGACAGTTACTCAAAGCTTTGGCACAGGAAAAGGAACTCAACCAACGCATAGAAGCAATGGCGACGGTGGAAGAACGCAATCGCATCGCCCGTGATATTCATGATTCTCTAGGACACGCTCTAGTAGCACTCAACATTCAAATGGAAACTGCCCTGACTTTATGGCAAACTGACCCAACACAAGCCTACGAATTTTTAAAAGAGGCGAAAAAACTCGGTTCTGATGCCCTGAAAGCTGTGCGTCAGTCGGTATCGGAAATTCGTTCCGATCCATTGCAAGGGAAGCTTTTGGAAAATGCGATCGCTACTCTCACCCAAGAATTCTATCGCACCACTGGCATCCTCCCCCAATGTCAAATAGATTTATCTTACCCCTTATCCAATCAAGTCAATACAGTCGTCTACAGAATTATCCAAGAAGGCTTGACAAATATCTGCAAATATGCAAGTGCAACTCATGTGCAGATTCAGATTCACACTACTGCTGAAGGTTTATTGTTAGTTCTCCAAGATAATGGCACAGGAATGTCAATTGATATGTCTGCTGACGGTTTTGGACTGCAAGGAATGCGGGAACGGACAACGGCTGTAGGTGGGCAATTAGAAATTCACAGTCAACCTGGGGCTGGTTGGCGAATTACCGCAAGATTTCCGAGGCTGGTAGCATGATTCGAGTATTAATTGCAGAAGATCAAGAGATTGTTCGGCGAGGTTTGAAAACCTTGTTAACGACTAAGCCAGATTTACAGGTTGTTGGCGAAGCAGAGAACGGCGAAAGGGCAATTCAACTAATAGAGGGTTTACAAGCGCAATTTCTCCCGCCGGATGTGGTACTCATGGATATTCGGATGCCGGTGATGGATGGAGTGGAAGCCACAAGGCTAATTTGCCAAAAGTTTCCCGGTACGAAGATTTTAATCCTCACCACCTTTGATGATGCTAAGTATGTGGCTGAGGCGTTGCGCTTTGGTGCTAAGGGCTACTTATTAAAAGATACACCTGCGGAGGAATTAGCAGAAGCCATTCGCTCAATTCATAAAGGTTACACCCAATTTGGGCCGGGAATTGTCGAAAAGATGATGGCGAATGTGTCAGTTATCGAAACAGACAAGCCGCAGGAGTTACCCCCAGGAATGACAGAACTGACTGTGAGAGAACGAGAAATTTTAAGGATGATTGCCAATGGTGCTAGTAACCGCGAAATTGCCCAAGCAGTCTTTCTTTCTGAAGGGACAGTGAGAAATCACATCAGCAATATCTTAGCGCGGCTAAATTTACGCGATCGCACCCAAGCAGCTATAGTTGCGAATTCGTTTATGTCTTGGTTAGAAAAGTAGCGAACAGTGGGAAAATTCCTCTCCTCTGCACTCTTCTCCCTGCCCCTCTGCCTCTTATCAATGCCCCAACCTAATTCTCGATGACAAATGTCATGCCAGGTACATGACATTTATTCGATGTGGGCAACCTTGATTGCCGGATATCTTAAAGCTATCGAAACGAGGACAACGGTTGGTGAGTTAACCAACCAACCTCAATCGCTAGAGATAAGTCTAACAGGGTTTAGTAAAAGTCAAATATACTTTTGCTCTCCCAAAAAATTTTAGTCAGACTCAATCTTTCCGTTTGCTAACGCCGATGGTTGCAATTACTGCACATCATCTTGGCGGATGCGTGTTTACACAAATTAATTTTTACTCGATAAACAATTAGGAGTTTCCATCATGTCTACTATCAAAAACACCAAACTCAACAAGTCCCTGTTACAAGTAGTTGCACTCATTAGCACAAGTCTTCCTCTACTCACTATGACTTTTGGGAAACCTGCAATGGCAGAGTCAGCAAGCAACCGTCATTGTATAGATGTGGCAAATGTGGGGGTTTGTGCGGAAGAGAAAGGCGCAGGCTACGAATTATATGCACAGTTTGGGCCACTCACTAGTCAAAAACAATACATTGGTCGTGATGGGGGTTGTGCAACTTTCGGTACAATTAGTGTTGCTGGTTCTCATGCTCAGGTAAAAGGTTGCATTAAGGGTAGTCCAGTGCGTTTTGAAGGTAAAGCTGAAGCGTGTGGAGTTAGCAAATGTAAGAGTAAAGATTTTGCTCTGAATTTACCATCAGGTACAGGTAGTCCCACGAATCCCTCTCAAGCTCCTGTTAAAGCCCCAGCCGAGATTGGCAAGTTTGAATTGTTATGGGATGGTGTACGTGTCGGTACAGAACCCAGTTGGACAAGAGAACAAGCGATCGCTACCCTAGAATGGAACAAAAAAACTTATCCTAATAAGAAAATCGAAGGTTTGTTTAACGGTCAAAAAGTCGGCTATGAGTTGATTTGGGATGGGGTACGCGTTGGCTTTGAACCATCTTGGACAAGAGAACAAGCGATCGCTAACTTGGAGGACAATAAGAAAGGTTATCCCAATAAGAAAATCGAAGGTTTGTTTAACGGTCAAAAAGTCGGCTATGAGTTGATTTGGGATGGGGTACGCGTTGGCTTTGAACCATCTTGGACAAGAGAACAAGCGATCGCTAATTTGGAGGACAATAAGAAAGGTTATCCCAATAAGAAAATCGAAGGTTTGTTTAACGGTCAAAAAGTCGGCTATGAGTTGATTTGGGATGGGGTACGTATTGGCTTTGAACCATCTTGGACAAGAGAACAAGCGATCGCTAACCTAGAATGGAACAAAAAGACTTATCCTAATAAGAAAGTTGAAGCCTTGTTTAACGGCGAAAAACTTTCATAGTTCAGGCTAACCGATCGTCATAGTTATTTAACGCTAAGTGTAGGGGAGTAAGTGTTTTGAATACTTACTCCCCTGAGCCAGGATTAAAGTTACTCATATGGTTTGGCGCATCTCAACACAGAATTGGTATTAAATATGTAAACTGCTCAAAGTCAATGATTCAAACAATAGTTGTTTTTCTCATCATTGGGCTGATTATAACTGGGATTTTAGTCAATCCCATTCTCGTCAAAAGGCGAAGAAACCGTCTCAAACACCGTCCTTTTCCTCCACTGTGGAATGCCATTATTGAAAATAATATTCCTATTTATCTGTGTCTCTCTCCCGATGAACTCAGACGACTTCAGGGACATATTCAAGTATTCTTAGCAGAAAAGCAATTTATTGGCTGTAGAGGATTACAGGTGACGGAGGAAATGAAACTGACCCTTGCTGCTGTCGCCTGTTTACTCCTACTAAATGAACGTGGACAGTACTTCCTTAGACTTCGTTCAATTCTGGTCTATCCTAATGCTTATTTTGTTCAGGAAACGACTTCCATCGGAAAATATGTTGTTGAAGAAAAGCGTGTGGCAAGACTGGGGGAATCATGGACAAATGACCAAGTGGTAGTGTCTTGGGAACAAGTGAAACAAGACACTAATAACTGGAGGGATGGACATAACGTTGTGCTTCATGAATTCGCCCATCAGTTGGATCAAGAAGATGGTAAAGCTGAAGGAGTTCCGATACTGCAACGTAACTTAGACTATGCTATTTGGGCGAAGGTGATGACAGAAGCATATCAGCAACTTTGCAATGATGTTCTACAAGGTGCAAAGACGGTAATGGATAGCTATGGTGCAACGAATCCCGCAGAATTTTTTGCCGTAGCGACTGAGACATTCTTTGAGAAACCGCACCAATTGTTATCCAAGCATCCGGCACTTTATAAGCAATTGCAGCGTTACTATCAATTAGATCCTGTGCAATGGGTTTAAACTACAGCGGATTGCAAGTTAGTGCTGCTTGAACACTCATATAGTTTTATTTTGCTGCTCATAAGACTATCACACGTATTCATCATTCCTATTTCACCGCTCGATCGCAGAGCGCGATCGTCAGCACTGCTGCTGCCGCCAGTGCTGATATTGTGCGAACGTGGTTCCAGATTGTCCAGTTGGTCAGGTATTTAGCCCATAGGTTCGCGCCTTCAGTGCTGTCTGGTTTGGCGATCGCCAGCGCATCATTCAGTGGCACATTGAACGCGATCGTCACTAGAATGGTGCCAATGAGATAGATCAGACTGCCGACAAGCAAGTAGGCAGCACCATGTTGATGCCACTTTAACACCGAGGAAACCGCTAGAAACATACAAGCCGCAGCCGTTCCGAAGAGCGCTAACATGAACAACGGATTGATCGCCGTGATATTAATGGATTGCATAGCGGCAATACCCTCCTTCGGTTGGAGTCGTGTAAGGGCATTGATCACAAAAGTCGAAAAGGCAAAGAAGACGCCAGCCACCAGTCCGCAGCCTAGCGCCGAGAACAGCTTCAATGCGAAAAGCAAGTTATTAGTGGTTGTCATAAAGCCTCCTGTAGATTACCGCCTCAGTTCTGGGCCACTTGAGCTACCGCAAAGCTATTTTAAAACAGCCGATAACGAAGGATTAAGCCATCTTAAACTGTCAACTCGAAGGCAAACTCACTTTCGATTTCGGCTTTGTGTCCGACTGTAACCGATTTATCTTAGACCATGATGTTCAGCATTACAGCGGATTCCCATAGTAGGGACTTCCAACTAAAAAAATGTCCCATCGCTGTGTAAGCAGGGGGAGCAGAGGAGGAAGAATATGATCATCATCATCGCTCTAAAAATTGGATAATTTAATTTCTGGAAATCCCATAACTATTTGGCTTAATTGCGGTAAGCTATAACGGCATAAAACGGGTCTCCTCCCGCTGCACCCAACCACTGTAATAAATTCGGTAATGTTGACTTATGAGCTATAACTTCTGCGGTTGTAAATCCTGGAACTGAGGCGAAGTAGGCTTTGACTAATTCTACTCGTTGTGCTTCTGAAGCCTCCCGCCAGGCTTGAATTGCCTTTTCAAAAAACATGCGGTTAGAAAAGCTGATAATTGCGACACCGCCGGGTTTCAGGATGCGGTAAATTTCGGAAAATACTGCTTCTGGATATTGCACATACTGCACAGATACGCAATTGAGAACAGCATCAAAATCTTCATCTGGTAAAGGTAGCTGCGGATTTTCGTTAAGATTTTGGACAAAGTAATGATTTAAGCGGGAATTTCGTGCTAATTCCTCACCATTGAGTCCGTGTCCTTCCACATGGTCAAACTCCATCTCTTCTGGCAGATGAGACACCCAGCTGCTCATCATATCAAAAATGCGGGTGTTGGGTTTGAGGCGATCGCGATATAAATCCGTTAGCTGTTGAATAAATCCTTCATCTACATGGGTAACGAAGCGAGGATAGGCATAGAACAGCTTATCGTCTGTATCATCTAATTTCAGGCGTTGATTCGGTTTTAACTGCATAAATCTCTGTTTTGGAGGACTTTTTCGGAAAATTACGACAATTTCAAGTATTTTTCAATAATGACTATGTAACATATTTTAATAACAGTAGGACACATAAACGAGTCTAAATAGCAGCATTCAATTTTTATCGATTCAATGTTATATAAACTACACTTCTTGCGGCATATTTGGCGACAAATCCGCCTAGTAGCATCATTACCCTATTTTAGTTTGTTAGTTTGGATACTGCCTTTATTACTATTTACTTCTGGACACAATAGTCTGATGGCACATGATGAAGCGCTTTACGCATCGCGTGCACGTCTGATGTTTGATTCTGCTAATTGGATAACTCCTTGGGAAAGAGCACATCATAAAACCCCTGGCCCTTATTGGATAATTGCCAGTTTCTACGAGTTGTTTGGGATGAGTGATACTAGTGCACGTATTCCTAGTATGATTGCTGGCATTTTTAGCTTATGGCTTGTGTATGAAATCGGCAAAAGTATGCTATGCAAAAAATTAGGATGGCTAGCTGCTGCAATTTTAAGTGTGGAATTTCTCTGGCTGCAATACTCTCGCTTAAGTACACCTGATATACCAATGGTTCTCTTGGTACTTTTAGCTATTTTGTCTTTAATAAAAACGGAATTAAATCCTAAATATCGCAATTTTTGGAGTTTTATAGCTGGTTTAAGTTTAGGTTTAGGCTTCTTGGTCAGAAGCTTTATGATTTTTTTGCCAATTGTAGCTCTATTCCCTTATTTAATTTGGGAACATCGCCGTCATCGTCATCTTACTAACCCAATTTTATATTTAGGCTTTTTCGTAGGTTTAATACCTACCTGTGTTTGGCTGTGGTTAAGCTGGCTGCACTACGGGAATCAGAGTTTTGCAGAGTTGCTTAACTTTGTTGTGAATCAGGGTTCTAAAAATAATTCTCAAAACGATCGGCTGTTTTATTTATGGAATCTTCCTTTAAAAGCATTTCCTTGGACTTTTTTCGGACTTTTAGGTTTGTTTTTGATTGTCCGTCGTCCGATTCCTCGTTACCAGTTAATATTAGTTGGCTTTCCACTTGTCTTATTTGTAGAACTTAGTCTTTTTAGCACTCGTTTCTCTCACTATAGTCTTTGCCTTTATCCGTTCATAGCTTTGTTTGCATCTGTGGGTTTAAACTGGCTAGGCAATATTTACCAAATAGGAATTACTCCAAAATTACCTCTTGAAAAAGGTAAAATTAAGGTATTAAACCTTTTTGCAAAGAAGAATCTTCCCCGAAATCTCAGTTATAGCTTTGGTGGGTTAGGTGTTTTACTTGTGATAGCGAGTATTGGCGTTCTTAGTTGGGGTGGTTCTGATATCCGCAAGTATGCAAGTATTGGCTTGGCTATGGGCTTGGGTTGGTTAATTTTACCTATGGTGTGGATTGGTCGTTACCACTTTGACAAAAAGTTTCTCACAGCGCGTTATTGGATTGCAGGTTGGTTAATTCCCTGTTGGCTGGCTTTGGCGGCGATGGGTAGCATCGGTCTGTTAAGTGACTATAATCCTGTTTTGAAAACTTTTTTACAACAAAGTGCGATCGCCTCAATTCTCCAATCTCATCCTACCTACTATGTACAAATAGACCAGAAAACCCAAGTACTGATTGATTTCTATCTTCCTATTCATGCCCAAGAAGTAGCCTCTATTTCCCAAATACCACCTTTAAGTTATGCTTGGATCTATACTGACCAGTCGCCTAAATTATCTCGACCTCACCGTATTATCGGTACAGTCCAACAGTACCAGTTGATTCAATTTCTTTCCTAAGACAGATACAAAGCAAGTATTGCTAAAAAATATTAATTTAGTTACAATAGTACGTATACTAAGTATTTTGCTAAATGGTTTCTACATCTAATCACTCCTCAGCTTTAGATTCGTGGCAGCAAAATCTGGCACCATACAATTTGGGCTACAGAATCAAATTAGTCTCACAACTGCTCAGTCGCAAGTTTACTGAAAGGCTAGAACCGTTTGGACTGACTCCATTTCACTGGTTGGTGTTGTGCTGTTTGTGGCAAGAAGATGGTTTACCCACTTCTAGTATTGGGGACAAACTCAAACAAGTGGGGGGGACTTTAACAGGCGTACTCGATCGGATGGAAGAACGCGGCTTGGTGCGTCGAGAACGCGACATCCACGATCGCCGCATCTGGCGGATCTGGTTAACGGATGCAGGTAAGGAACTAGAAACGATCTTACCGCCAATAGCCGCAGCCGTGCGTGATGAAGCGATGGACGGTATTTCCTTTGCTGACCGAGAACTGTTTTCCCAAATTTTGAATCGGGCGATCGCTAACCTCTCCTAAAGATGATCCCATAATCACCCGACCGGGGGAAGTGATGTAAAGATTTGTTTTGAGATAATAATACGCATACTAAGGAAATAAGATTTTTTTTCAGAAAATACTACGCATTCTAAATAAACGACTATCAATCAAATAATTGAACGAACAAACGAGGTAACAATCATGGGTACTAATACTTTTAATGGACGCAACAGACACAAAACCCCAGTTTTAGAAAAACAATTGATTCCTGATTCCGAGACTTTAGAAGCTGTGACCACAGAAACATCCGCAACAGCAGAAGCACCTGTTGTAACTCCTGAGATAGAGAAAGAAAAAGAAGTTCCATCGAAGCGGAAAAAACCGACTGGTTTAATTTTGGCAGGATTAGGTGTGGGTGCGATCGTCGCAGGCACCTTTGGTTATAACTACTGGCAATACGCCTCTACCCACCAAGAAACAGACAACGCCACCGTTGCAGGAAACATTCACCAAGTTAGTAGCCGCATTCCCGGAACTGTAAGTGAGGTACTTGTGAATGATAACCAACTGGTGCAACCGGGACAATTGTTAGTGAAGTTAGATCCACGGGACTATCAAAGTAAGGTACAACAGGCACAAGCAGCGCTAGAAAATGCTCGTGGACAGGCACAAGCCGCCCAAGCAAATATTGCTTTAAGTTCACAAACCACCAGTGGTAAGACAACTCAAGCGCAGGGTGATGTTAGCGGTGCAGTAGCAGCAATTTCCACAGCCCAAGCAGCAGTACAAGAAGCCCAAGCTGGGATACCAGCCGCGCAAGCTGAAGTCAGACTAGCCGAAGCGGGAATTCCCGCCGCCCAAGCGCAGGTAGCGCAAGCAAATGCAAATTTGGAAAGAGCACAAGCAGATTACAATCGCTACAACGAATTGTATCAATCAGGGGCGATCGCTCGTCAGCAATTAGACACAGCCAAAGCCGCTTATAACGTGGCTACGGCACAAAAAAACGCTGCTGTTCAGGGAGTAGAACAAGCCCAAGCCAAGTTAGCCTCTGCGAGAGTTGGTGTCGCCAAAGCCCAGTCTCAATTAGCACAGGCGCAAGAAAATGTCACCAACGCCCAAGCTAAATTGGCAGCATCTAAGGGAGGATTGCAACAAGCTACCGCAGGCGGACAAGATACAACAGTAAAACGTAGTCAATACGAAGCGGCAAAAGCGGCGATCGCCCAATCAGAAGCATCGCTCAAAGACGCACAATTGCAACTATCTTATGCCAATATTACCGCCCCCAGTGCCGGACGCGTAGGTAGGAAAAATGTCGAAGTTGGTAACCGAGTCCAATCGGGAACACCATTAATGGCGATCGTGGATAACGAATATTGGGTAATTGCGAACTTCAAAGAAACTCAATTAGAAAAGATGCGACCAGGAGAGCCAGTAGAAATCAAGCTGGATGCTTTCCCTCATCACGCTTTTATTGGTCGTGTTGACAGTATTTCGCCAGCTTCCGGCGCTCAGTTTGCCTTATTGCCACCGGATAACGCTACAGGTAACTTTACCAAAGTTGTCCAACGCATCCCAGTAAAAGTAGTTTTTGACCAAAAGAGCATTCAAGGGTACGAATCGCGGATTACTCCAGGGATGTCTGCGGAAGTTGCGGTGGAAGTCAAGTAATACCAAATTGGCTTAAAACAGATGAAAAACCTCTTTCTGCCTCTGACATTCTCCTACATCTAAAGAGAGGCGTATAGAGATGAGGTGAGATGATATCTATGAAAGCAGATTGGTATAAAGCAAGCCTGACATGAAAAAACCGCTACTACCTGCTTTAAGGTCAAGAAACTACCAGTTGTTTTTTGCTGGGCAAGGTATTTCCCTAATTGGGACGTGGATGACGCAACTTGCCACGATTTGGCTAGTTTATGACTTGACAAACTCCCCATTAATGCTAGGAATTGTGGGATTTTCGAGTCAAATTCCTAGCTTTTTTTTAGCTCCCTTTGGCGGAGTGTTTGTAGATCGCTTTTCTCGCTATCGTACCTTAATTGGTACGCAAGTCTTGGCGATGATTCAATCGTTAACATTAGCGGTACTGGCGCTAACTGGTGTGATTCAGGTATGGCACATCATCGCCTTGAGTTTGTTCCAAGGATTTATTAACGCCTTAGATGCGCCAGCCCGCCAAGCATTTGTGCCAGAACTGGTTGAACGCAGAGAAGATTTAGCCAATGCGATCGCCATCAACTCCACTATGATCAACGGTGCGCGATTAATTGGCCCTGCGATCGGAGGTTTACTAATTGCCAGGGTTGGAACTGCCTATTGTTTTTTAATTGATGGTTTAAGCTACATTGCTGTAATTGCCGCTTTATTGGCGATGAAAATTAAACCTTGGAAAAATGTGGTAACTGACGGGAATCCCTTACAAAAAGTCAAAGAGGGATTTGTATATGCGTTTAGTTTTCCACCCATTCGAGCCATCTTACTGCTATCAGCTTTAGTCAGCCTCATGGGGTTGCAAAACACTATTCTCGTACCAGTTATTGCAGAACAAGTTCTCAAAGGTGGTGCAGAAAGTTTAGGTTTTTTGATGGCGGCTTCTGGAGTTGGAGCCTTAACTGGTGGGATTTATCTAGCTACGCGTCAAACAATCTTAGGAATTGGTAAATTGATTGCTTTAGCTCCAGCAATTTTAGGAATTGGTTTAATTGCCTTTTCTTTGTCTCGATTTTTACCATTCTCTTTATTTACAATGTTATTTGTTGGCTTAGGTACAATTCTGCAAATTGCTGCTAGCAACACATTTTTACAAACAATTGTTGAGGATGACAAACGTGGGCGGTTGATGAGCTTATATACAATGTCATTTTTGGGGATGATTCCCGTGGGTAATTTATTAGGAGGTATATTAGCCAGTCGGATTGGTGCACCTAACACTTTAATTATTGATGGTATAGTTTGTATTTTAGGTTCTATCATTTTTAGCAGACAGTTGCCTGCTTTAAGGAAAATAATGCTGCCAATTTATGAAAAAAAGGGCATTTTAATGAATAATAAAGCTTAGGATAAAAACGCAAATAGATGATATAGAATTTACTAGATAATAATTCCTAATCTAGGAATCAGAATTAATAAACTGTTGATTCGTCGCCAGTCGCACAAAATTAATTCTGACTGCTGACTCCTGAATTCTGTTGGATAATATTTTGAAAACTGGAACAACACTATGGCTAATACAGGTGTAATTTATCAGCAAGCACCACCAGAGCGTGTACCGCTAAAAACCTGGATTGGTGTATTAGCCAGTATGCTTGGTGCATTTATGGCGGTATTGGATATTCA
Organism: Nostoc sp. ChiQUE02; assembly: GCF_034531305.2. Classification (NCBI taxonomy): domain Bacteria; kingdom Bacillati; phylum Cyanobacteriota; class Cyanophyceae; order Nostocales; family Nostocaceae; genus Nostoc; species Nostoc sp. ChiQUE02. The sequence goes on along the minus strand of NZ_JAVRBN020000024.1, from coordinate 53,770 downwards.
AATAACTAATGCTTCACTGCAAGATATTCAAGCAAGTTTAGGAGCAACTCTAGAAGAAGGTTCTTGGATTTCTACGGCGTATCTCGTAGCAGAAATTGTGGTAATTCCTTTAACAGGATGGTTATCACGGGTGTTTTCCCTGCGACGTTATTTATTAGTAAATACTGCACTATTTATTTTCTTTTCTATATGCTGTGCTTGGTCGTGGAATCTCAATTCCATGATTTTATTTCGCGCCTTACAAGGTTTGAGCGGAGGAGTATTAATTCCCACTGCTATGACAGTTGTATTAACGACTTTACCCCAATCTAAGCAATCAGTTGGATTGGCTGCTTTTGGGTTTAGCGCAGTTTTTGCACCTTCAATTGGCCCAACATTGGGAGGTTGGTTAACAGAAAACTTTGGTTGGGAATACAACTTTTATATAAATGTAATTCCAGGAGCATTAATGCTAGCTGGTGTTTGGTATGGAATTAAGCAAGAAAAACCCCAAATTAATTTACTGAAACAGGGTGACTGGTGGGGAATTATTGCAATGGCTATTGGGTTAGGTTCCCTGCAAGTTGTTTTAGAAGAAGGTAGTCGTAAAGATTGGTTTAGTTCAGCGTTGATTGTGCGCTTAAGTGTGATTGCGGCAATTTTTTTGGCAGTCTTTTTCTATATTGAATTAACCCGTAAGCAACCATTTATTAATTTACGGCTTTTATTTAGGCGGAACTTTGGTTTAGCGAGTATTGTCAATGTGTCGCTGGGAGTAGGATTGTATGGTTCAATTTATATTTTACCGCTGTATCTGGCCCAAATTCAAAGATACAATGCACTGCAAATTGGTGAAGTGTTGATTTGGGCTGGTATTCCCCAACTATTTATTATTCCCCTCATACCCAAATTGATGCAACGCATTGATGTGCGGTTAATGGTGGCTGTTGGCGTAGCTTTGTTTTCCATTAGTGCATTTATGAACTCTGGAATGACTAATGAAACAGGATTAGATCAGTTACGCTGGTCGCAATTTGTGCGTGCGATGGGACAACCCTTAATTATGGTGCCACTGACTTCTATTGCTACTGCTGGATTGAGTCCAAAAGAAGCAGGTTCAGCAAGTGGTTTATTTAATATGATGCGGAATATGGGTGGTTCTATCGGAATTGCTTCTTTAGCAACTTTATTAGCAAATAGAGAACAATTTCACTCGAATAGATTAGGTGATGGAGTATCTTTATATAACGCAGAAACTCAACAGCGAATTGACCAGATGACACAGTATTTTATCAGTCGAGGAGCAGATTTGAGTACAGCACAAAATCAAGCGATCGCATCCATATCTAATATCGTCCGTCGTGAAGCGTTTGTGATGGCTTTTAACGATTGCTTCTACTTTATTGGTATTGCTTTATTAATCAGCGGCATTGCCATTTTATTCTTCAAAAAGGTGAAGCCAACTGGTGGCACTGTCGCTCATTAGATTTGTTCTATGGGTTAAAATGTTTGATAAAACTCTAAGTTACTAAAATGGTCATTAGCCAAAGTGAGTACTATATCTCCAGAAGAATATCTAGAAGGCGAGAAAGTAAGTGAAATCAAACACGAGTATGAGGAAGTACCCGCCAAAGACTGGGAGAGAACTTCCAATTATATTACTTTACAAAAGAGGTAAAGTAATATCGAGATTCCCTCGTGGTATACCTACTGTATTTTCTGAAATCGAGTTCAAAGACTATAAAGATGCTTTAACTCAACTTGAGAGCGTTTTAAAACAGTGGAGACAACAGCACAAATAAAAATCCTTATCAGCACCATTCTCCTCCACTTAAATACTAGCAGTGGCAACTCACCTTTTGAGTCACTTATCAATTGGAAATGGATTATTTAAGGTCGATAACTCCGGCGGATTTCTGTAATTTGATCTGCTACATCCAAGAGAGATTTTGGCATCTCTGGTCCTGTGAGAATGATATCGACGTGGGGAGGGCGTTTTGCCAGAAACGCTAAAACTTCCGTTTCAGGAATTAAACCAAAGTTAATCGCTAAACTTAACTCATCTAACACCACGAGAGAATACTTACTCTCACACACTACCTGCTGTGTATACTGCCACAATTTTTGTAAAGCTTGGTTTTCCGTATCATCTAAATGTGGTGTATCGATACAACGAGGCAAATCACAACGAATCCAATCTAAATTTTGCCCTAATTGTATAGGTCGATCCTGTCCTTGACGAATACCCCCTTTGAGGAACTGCACTATTAATACTGGCGTTCCTTGTCCAGCTATTCTCAGTGCTTGAGCCATAACGCTCGTAAAAAAGTTACGATGGGAGCTAGTGAAAACTTGCACTAGTCCTTCAACTGGATATGGTAAGGTTAGGGTTGAATTTATACTTGGAGTTTCTAACTGGGCAACCATAGGTTAAAGTTCAAAAAATTACAATAAATTAAAGGTTTGTGCTGGCGGTACTTATTACAAATCTGCCTGTATAATCAATCTGTTTTTCACAGGTGTGGTGGATTTGGCAAATTGCATTCTTAGTCAAACACTACGTTTGTGCTGAAGTCAAGAGTTATTTTCGTTTTTTCTCTGAAAGTAGTTGTAAAAATGAGAACACATGAGTTAGAGTTCCAATTATTTAAAAAAGCTGGGTATAACGGCTGAAAATCGCTAAATGTTAGATTTATCGGTTGTTTGGGCAAAACAGACTTAGCAAGTAGTGGATTTGACAAGATGAGGAGTTAATTGTTGTGAGATTGGTGATTCTGGGAGGTTCAGGATCGGGTAAAAGCACTCAAGCACAAAGGCTTTGCAGATACTTTGATATTCCTTTGATTTCTACAGGAGAGATTTTACGGGAAGCGATATCTGGCGATAAGCTCCTCCCGGAGTTCCAATGGTCGGAAGCCGACCCCCGGACTTCTCTTTCGGTTTACGCTAGCCTGAGTGAACTAGGTTACCACGCACGGCCATACGTGGAAAAAGGGGAGTTGGTTCCGGATGAAATGATCATTGAATTGATCCAAATTCGTCTCAGACAACCAGATATTAACTGCGATTGGGTCTTAGAGGGCTATCCTCGTACTGCCTTCCAAGCTGAAGAATTAGATTTTTTATTGGATAATTTAGGGCAAAAGCTAGATTGGGCAATTTATCTCCAAGTTCCGGAAGCAGTCATGGTTAGCCGATCCTTGGGGCGATCGCTACCAGATGACCAACCAGAAATCGTGCAACGCCGTGTAGAATTATTTTACGATCGCACCATTCCTATCCTAGAATATTACGACCGTCGTCGCTGCTTGTTGACCATCAACGGCGACCAGTCACCAGAGATGGTGCTGCAAAATATTTTGACTCTGCTTTCGGTTCCTTAGAAAAGAAGCAGGGGACAAGGGGACAAGGGGACAGGGGGAGATGAGGGAGTAAGTGAGTAAGAGAGAAGAATTAATAACTAATGACAAATGACTAATGACAAATGACAAATGCCCCAAAAATGATGATTTGCAACACTAAGGTAACCTTAAGGCAGTATTCCATATAAAATCTTGAGGCAACTCCAATGGCTTGGCAGCGTCCTGACGGCCGTCTTCCCTACGAACTACGTCCGATCAGCTTTCACCCCAGTTTCACCCGCTTTGCCCCCGGTTCTGTTCTCGCAAGATGCGGTGATACTCAAGTACTTTGTACTGTTAGCGTTAATAAGGGAGTTCCGAAGTTTCTCGAAGGAAGCGGTAAAGGCTGGTTAACTGCTGAGTACCGGATGCTACCATCTGCTACGCAAAAACGGCAAGAAAGGGAATTATTGAAATTATCAGGAAGGACGCAAGAAATTCAACGTCTTATTGGACGTAGCTTACGCGCAGCAGTGGATTTTGAGGCACTGGGAGAACGTACGCTGACTGTGGATACCGATGTGTTGCAAGCAGACGCTGGAACTCGGACAACAGCTATTACAGGCTCGTTTGTGGCGTTGGGTCATGCAATTTCTAAATTGTTGCAAGAGGGCGTGTTGGAGCGATCGCCTTTGTGTGGACAGGTAGCCGCAGTTTCCGTAGGATTGCTGGAGGGAGAGCCATTTTTGGATCTGAATTATATCGAAGATGTGGCTGCGACAGTAGATTTTAACGTGGTGATGAATCAACACCTGGGAATCATTGAAGTCCAGGGAACAGCCGAAGAAGGCAGCTTTAGCCGGACTCAGTTAAATCAGCTGCTAGATGTCGCCCAAAAAGGAATTCAGGAATTGTTAATTGCCCAACGTGAAGCGATCGCTGACTGGGAAGCGTTGTTTGTGATTAATTAGTTTTATTAATTTTTAATAAGAATTAATAAATGTATCCTTTGTGGTCTTAATCAACAAAGTATCAAGTAACTGGATGTAAATAAAAATAATCATCAGAGTGCATAGTAGTTAGTACAACTGACTACTGACAACTTAGCATTCAAGGTGATAAGGAGCGTTTACGTTTTTCCAACCTACCTAATCCACGATGTTAAATGTTTCAAAAGTTAAAAAGGGGGACTGTAATAAGTTCGGTATTGTATTGCTGGAAGCCAGCAATATGATGATGAAGCCATGAACAAAACCGTTGAAGTTCTACCGGATCAGCCAGCGCTGGTTGCACGAGCGCTAGAATTAATTCTGTCTAAGTTAGAAACTGCCATTGAGCAGCGGGGACGGTTTACCATTGCCTTATCTGGCGGCAGTACACCTAAACCGTTATACGAAGCGATTGCTACTCAAAAACTGCCTTGGGATAAAATTCATATATTCTGGGGGGATGAGCGTTACGTACCACCAGATCATCCCGATAGTAATGAACTGATGACGCGTCGTGCCTGGCTAGATCGTGTTGACATTCCAGCAGCTAACATTCACCCTGTACCAACTTTAGAAGCCAATCCAGAACTCGCGGCTGCTAAGTATGAACAACATCTCAAAGAATTCTTCGATTCTTCTGGGGTCGAGTTTCCCGCGTTGGATGTAGTATTACTAGGAATGGGTGATGATGCACATACTGCATCTTTGTTTCCCCACACAGAGGCTCTCAAAGTACGCGATCGCTTAGTTACTGTGGGTAACAAAGACGGAAACCCCAGGATAAGTTTCACATACCCCTTCATCAACTCTGCTCGCAGCGTGATTTTTTTGGTTGCTGGTGCTAATAAACGACCAGCTTTAGCGCAAGTCTTTGCACCCGTAGCCGATGACTTCACTTACCCATCCCGCTTAATTCAGCCCCAAGGAGAGCTTTGGTGGCTGCTGGATGCGGCAGCAGGTTTAGAACTTCAACATTGAAGAAGGGGGCATGGGGTACAAGAGGCAGAGAGGCGGAGGGGCAGAGGGGAAAACTTACTGCAACTTTTCCTTTGCTCCCTTGCTCCCCTGCTCCCCTGCTTCCCTTCCCCGCGTCAGAGCGTTAGCAGTAATTGCTAGAATCTAAAGCTAGGGCCGCCCTCTGCTTGCCAGTCCTACCTATATTTATGATGATCTTGAACAAAGGCTAAATATCGATGATCGTCTGCCCTAATTGCAATCATCCCAACCCTGATGGCGCTGTCCAGTGTGAAGCTTGCTATACACCGTTACCTGCAACTACTAACTGTCCCAGTTGTGGGGCAACTGTGCAGGCAGATGCTGCATTCTGCGGTCAGTGTGGCTATAACCTTCACTCCGCAGGAGTTCCACACGTTCATCCTGCAACAGTAGCTGCAACAGTTACTCCCGATGTTCCTGTGGAAGTACCGCCGTTAGTTCCACCCGATCCACTGTTAGAACTTTTACAACCAGATGCCTTGGGAATGGGCAAATCTACTAACTCCCATCCTCCCAGTTCATCTTTACCACCAACAGAGGTGGCAGTTCCCCCAGAACCAGCGCCACAGTTATCTGTTACCGAAAGCAGTCCCCCAGAACCAGCGCCACCCGTCGCAGTTCAACCTGTAGTCTCTATACAAAGTATTCCTACTCCACCACCGGTGGAACCAGCGCCAGCCTCTGAAGCCGAAGTACCCCCGCCAGCAGCACCAGCACCAACTGCAACTGCTGCCAGAACGCAGTTGCAGCAGGTTACAGCGAGGTTAATCCACGTTCAAACTGATCGGTTAATTGAATTGCCGCAAAATCTTTCTGTGATTCATATCGGCAAGCCCAATGACCGGATTCCCCCAGATATAGACGTTTCAGGATTCCCCAATTCAGAAGTTGTCTCGCGAATTCATGCAGATATTCGCGTCGAGGGTGATGCTCATTATGTAGAGGATGTGGGAAGTTCTAATGGCACTTACATTAATAACTTGCCACTTTTACCAGGAAACCGTCATCGCTTACGACCAGGCGATCGCATCAGTTTGGGTAAAGGAGACTTGATGACATTCCTCTTTCAACTTGCTTAACTGATTCTCTATTAATTGTGACATCAGTCTAGGCATTTTCTGCCCATCCTCCGGCATCCCTTTTGGAGGAAAAACAAATGCACCGCATCACACAAGCGACGGATAACTATGTTGTTCTTGATAATGCCATAGTTGACAGCCGTCGCTTCGATGTGCGAATTGTTGCATTATCCAGCAACCCCACTACCTCAATAATTACACTAGTATAGATAAAAATAAACTGCCAATTTTGGATTGTGGATTGAAGCGATAATCTAAAATCCGAAATCGAATGTCCCCTGATTAATTTGGGGAATTAATCTAAAATCTAAAATCTAAAATTGAGTGATCTATGAGGCAACCAAGCAAAAATTTTGAAACCTTGCTTACCAAAGAAGCCCCGCCAGTTGTTGAACGCATGGGGCTAACCTGGCTAGTTGCGGCAGCGATCGCAACTGCTTTATTGTGGCAAGTACCAGGAGGAGATTATATTTTATACCCATTTACCATCCTGGCAACTTGGTTTCATGAAATGGGTCACGGCTTAATGGCACTGCTATTAGGGGGACAATTTCAGAAATTAGAGATTTTTAGCAATGGTTCCGGTGTCGCAACTTATGGCATCCGGTCGTCATTGGGGCCAATTGGCCCGGCAATGGTCGCAGCAGCAGGCCCAATGGGACCACCTCTTGCCGGTGCAGCTTTGATTTTGGCTTCCCGCAGTTTTACAGCAGCATCCCTGAGTTTGAAAATTTTAGGTAGTTTTTTGCTGTTTTCCACATTAATTTGGGTACGTTCCTGGTTTGGATTGGTGGCAATTCCCTTGCTTGGTTTAATAATTTTGGGTATTGCCCTGAAAGCACCTCGTTGGTCACAAGGATTTGCCATTCAATTTCTGGGTGTACAAGCTTGTGTAAGTACGTACCATCAACTTGATTATCTATTTAGTAGCTCTGCTGGCCGGCTTGGACTCTCTGATACAGCCCAAATGCAACGGTATTTACTTTTACCTTACTGGTTTTGGGGCGGGTTAATGGCGATCGCATCTCTGGTGATTTTAATCCAAAGTCTCCGCGTTGCCTATCGTGCGGAGTAAACGTGACGAAGTATCATGTTACAAATTTGCTTTCGACAGTTTTTCAATTTGCCTAGTAAAGTATGCTTCCTCATGTTTGAGTTGTTGCGCTAGTTCTAACCCTTTTTGAAAGGCTGTTAGTGCTTGAGGAAACTCTTTGCGTTCTAGATACAATTGCCCAATTTGGTCATAAGCTTGCATCATTCCGTAAAAGTTTGCGGCTTGCGCCTGTGTCTGCACAAGAATTTGGCTAGCCTGTAAAGCCTCGTCTGTTTGTCCTTGAGAACGGTACAAGGCAATTAACTTCTGCAAAGCTTCACCAGCACGAACGAATTCCTGTAATTGCCAAGCAGTGGTATAAGCTTCTTGATAATTTTTAAAAGCTTCTAGCAATAAGTTAGGATCTTTCTTGGCTAGAGATTCGTAATCTGAAGCGATCGCTAGCTTTAATTCCGGTATTTCTGTAAGATTATTTTCATTGACGTAAACTTCTACTAGTTTATTAAGTGTATTTAATGACTGCTGTGGTTGTTGGCTCTGCTCGTAAATATAAGCTAGTCGTCGCAGATATGTTACCTCGTTTACGCGTTCCCCTTGGGAAGTAGCTAGAGTCAATAACTCTTCATAGATTGGTGCAGCTTTGGGATAATCAAACCAACTCAAATGCAGTTCTCCAATCGTCTTGAGGGTTTCGACTAGTTCGGTTGGATTTTTTTGCTGTCGTACTACTAGCAAAACTTGGTCGTAAGCTTCTATAGCTAGTTTAGGCGATCGCACATTTTGGTAAGCTTGACCTAGCGATCGCCACAATTCTAAATCAATTTGGGCAGTTATTTTCTGGGATTGTGTTTCCTTTTGAATTGCTTGCAATCGCTCAGTAATATATTGTACTTCTTGTGCGTCGTTTTGATTCCAAGCGATTTCGCCGACTCGTGATAATGCTTGCACCTCTGCTAATGAACCGAAAAAGCGCCGCAAGCGCAGTTCCCGATTCCAAATTTCAAATGCCGCCACCTTATCCCCTGCTTGCAGTTTCGCCGCCGCTTCTTGGTTTAACGCATCCAGCGCTGGTTCTAACCTTTGCCGTTCTTGGAGAGTTAACGGCTGTTTGTCTTTGGGCGATCGTGGTAGCAGTGGATCGGGTGTGATAATTTCTAGAGGACTGGGAGGAAATTTATCTGGTGGTTTAGGCTTTTTACTCTGTGCCAGCGTCAAGGAACTGCTAAAGAATATACTGGCAGTAACGATTATAATTAAGCGCCTTAACATGGGTACTTTACTTTGCCTTGAGTTAGTTGCATAAGGAGGTAATTGGTAATTATCCCCATGCCCTATTATTCACATATCTTCAAAAAAGACTAAAGCATCCTGATTTTCCGAGTTTGGAAATTGGATCTGCGATCGTTTTGGACATCCATCATAATATTTATCCAAAAAATTGCGATCGCAGGCAGGATTTTTGAGTCAGGGGAGTGTCAAAATAATCCTAGACAATTTTTAAGCAACTAGTTGATCGTTTTGTAATGACTCATTCTACCGATATCGCCACCTTAGCCCGCTGGATGGCAGCTGACTTTAGCAATCAAGAACAAGCTTTTGAAAATCCGCCTTTTTATGCCCATATCCGCGTGTGTATCCGTCCCCTTCCCTTAGAATTGTTCTCAGGGGTAAGTTTGTTTCTCGAACAAGCTTATGATTTTATGCTCAATCAACCCTACCGAATGCGGGTAATGAAGTTAATTCCGGCAGAAAACCACATTGCGATTGAACACTACACCGTTAAAGAAGAAGAGAAATTTTACGGTGCATCTCGTGAACCCGAACGCCTCAAAGAGTTGTCTCTTGACCAATTGGAAAAAATGCCAGGTTGCAACATGGTTGTAGAGTGGACAGGTAAGAGCTTCAAAGGCAGAGTTGAACCTGGTAAAGGCTGCATAGTGGTTCGTGACGGCAAAAATACTTATCTAGATAACGAATTTGAGATTGACGCTAAAGAATTTTTCAGCCTCGACAGGGGAAGAGATTTAGACACCGATGAACGTCTCTGGGGTTCTATCGCTGGCCCATTTCACTTTCTCCGCTGGGGTAGTTTTGCCGAAGAAGTAAAGGTGTAACAAGTGAGGAGTGAGGAGTTACAAATCTCTTTAATCAGCTAAAATTTGTTTGTGCTGCGATCGACCTGCAATCGAAATTTTCTAGCGATCGCCTAAAGCCTACCAAAAACATCCAGTTAACATACTATCTCTACCTCAAAATCCTATGCTATTATGGTTTAACTAGCGCCCTATGACTACTAAATGGCTGCTAAGACACCTTAGCAACATTAAAGTAGTTCAGGGAATCTTGCTGTGGCGGCATAGCCAAGTGGTAAGGCAGAGGTCTGCAAAACCTCCACCCCCGGTTCAAATCCGGGTGCCGCCTTAAGGCTTTCAGCCTTTTAGGACTTCCAAAAACAAGACAAATGGCGATTTTGATATTCAAACTGATATTCAAATGGGGTAACTAGGCATCCTATAAGTTATCTGTTGAGCATCTGACTAAGTAGTAGCAACTGTAAGTTTTATAAAACCTCTATTTTTAACTAAGCATTCTTTGAGTTTTTGGTTTGTACCTTTTCCCCCTTGTTAGCACCAAACTAACTAGGGGTATTTTTATGTCCATTAGTAGCCCCCGGTGTGTCTATGGGTTACTGGCTAGCGCTGGCGATGATGCTTTATGGTTTCCTATTAGAGTCTTAGGATTCTCATTAGGCTGACAGAGGAGATTTCAGATTTCCAAGGGTATTATCAGCCAGCCTAAAATACCAAATCACCTCAAATAGGGTTAACCCTATGTACTAGAATTGCTTGCAACCCTCCCAGATGATGTTGAAGAAATTTCCAATGCGATCGCTCTCTGGTACGAAACCCGTCCGCAAATTTTAGATGCTATCCTCAATATGCCCATTGAGGATTTAGACAGTCTACGAGCTGCGGGCGGTCGTAATACACCCATCACTGGTGCAGAAAGTAAGGAAATGATTGAAAACTCGGTAACTCAAAGTAGAGACTCGAAAAAGTCAGATTCCTCATCGTCTTCAACGAAGAAAGAATGAAATGTTAGCCACTTAATGCGAGTTCATCTGTTTGTATTTGGATTATAACCACAAATAAAAGTAATTTTGAAAATACTATTGTACTTGATATTTGTGAAAAATGCACAATTACAATTACTACATTCGTCTCCATTCTCGCTCAATTTTTTCTAACTCTTTTAGTGCCCCTAAATTTAGATATATTTGGCAAGCTATATTATAATGAGCTTCTGCCATTTTTATATTGCCACATCGATATTTTAGCTTGGCTAATCGATAGTTAGTCAATGCAATATGTTTAACCATACATAGTTCCTGCATCTTAGCTAAAGCTTCTTCTAGAATTTTTTCTGCTGATTCAAAATTACCAATATAAAATTCAGCTTCCCCTAAATTTCCTGTAGTCTCAGTAATATTGATTTCAAGGTCAGGGAAACTAGGAGATTCTGCGTAAAATTGTAATTGCTTTTTATAGCTTTCTGCTTTTACACCCCAAGCCTGCCGATTGTAATCATCCAAAAATTGGTAAAAATCTTGCATTCTCCCCTGGTCATAATTTTCATGCTGTGATTGCATCCTTAACTGATAACTTTGTTCTTCTAAGTCCCAACTTTGACGTTCATTATCAATTAATTGCAATGAAAGAGTAGACATTTCTTCCAGATTCTCATAACCCTGCTCTCTAGCTATAGACAAAGCCATATTAAAGCATTTTTCTGCTAACTCCCAATTACCAAAATCAAAATATATTTCTCCTAATGAGTGTAGACATTCAGAGAGTTCAAAGCCACTTAGACACGGCAAAATTTTTTCATACAGTTCTTGCAATAAACGCCAGTATCCCCAACGCTTTAAATATTTTTTTGCATTGGAATTCAACAATTTATATACTTCAGAATAATCCCCTAAATAAAAATATAAGTATTGAGCTTCTAAAGATGGATATAATTCTTCGATACTTTTAGGAGTATCATATATATTTTTAGCTGCTTTATAATAGCAGTAAACTCTTTGCAAAAGAGCAGGTAAATTATTTATAAGCTCTTTTTGTAAAAATTCTTTAATAACACGATGTAACCCATAATAATGTTCACACTCTTGTTCGTCGTAATAAGATTCAACTAAACAATTATCAACTAATCGTGTTATAATTAACTCTGTTTTATCAATCTCTACATCACTCGTTTTATATTTTTTTTCTAGTTCACAAGGCTTTATTAAGCAGTCCTCCTTAATCCAATCATCTGTATATAAGCGTAAAAATGTTAGACCTTTAGTATTAATAGGTTCACGTAATATACATATACGTTGTAAAAGTTCCCTTCCCTCCTCACTTTGACGCTCAAATTGAACTTTCAAAAGTTTGGCAGCATTTTTTGTTACTAATTCTGGATGTTTGCGGAGATATCCAGGTTTACCTTTAGCAATAGCAGCTAACTGAGTAAGTAAAAATACATGTCCATCCACACTTTGTGCTATCCATTCTAAATCTTCGTCGCTGTCTGTAAGGTGACGTTGCTGCAAAATTTTAATGCCTGATTCAATTGATACACCTCCCAATGTTTCTAAATGCACTAACTCTGAATCTGGCTGGGAACCTTCATACCGCGAATCTGCCAAATTAGATGGTTTTTCTCTACAGGTTATAATGATTTGAGATTGGTGATTTTTATACGTTAAATCATTTAGCAAGACACCAAATTCTTCACAAGTAGCATATCCAGCTAAAGCATGGCTAGCTGGATGTAACATTATCTCTGGTGAAAGATTATCAAGATAAGGCTCCAAAAAGCGTCTCAATCTCCGAGCCTGTCGATTGCCATCATCTTTAAAATTTTCTTCTGCTGTACACTGCTGATTTAATCTGCGTTCTAGTTCCTCCCTATCTTCGGCATCTTCAATCACTGGCTTGGGCTGAGTCTGCACTGTTGGAACAGTAGCCGCAAGGCGGTCTAATTCGGCTATTCGCTGGGCAGATAAAAACTGTTCTGCCGCATTGCGAAAAGCTAAAATAATTTCACGGGTTCCTTCCCTTCCTCCTGCTGAAGTGCGCCAATGGGAGAGGCTACCTTTGAGTTGGTCGATGAGGGTGCGAGTTGCAAAAGGTTCGTTCTTGAAGTGCGATCGCACAACCTTAATAACTTGATCGCCCCACGCTTGAATTACCTCGGCTCCTCGATCTTCCCCTTTTTTGCCTCCAAGTCGGTCAACAGGAAGTCCTGAAAGGCTCATGCCTGCGATCGCATTATCACGTTTTTTGAGTTTCGACTCCTCCAAAGCCATAGAGGGAGAAATTATTCCATCACTGGGTGGCTCGTTATCACTTTCCCAAACAACTGTGAGGCGCTTATTTTTCTGGTCGCAATCCACTGTTAATCCTTCTGGCTTACCTCCATCGCTTTCTATTATTATTGGCAGTCCATCACCAGAAATATGCTCAACCCAAGGCTTAAGGTTGGCTGATAGTTCTAAGTTAAAAATTAGTAAAGTTTTACTACTATCATCAGATTTTAGTTTTGGTCTGCCTTGATAGCGTAAAGGTGGCAAAGATCCAAAACGCTCTTCTAAAATTCTTCCTTCTTCTGAGTTATAATGCTTCCAACTGGCAATCCAACTATTATTTTCTCTAACAGCTTTGTCAAGGGCTGCAATTGCTGCCGAATATATAGTACTAGCGGCTGTTTTGTCGCAGAACTCTAACGATTGGCGCATTAAATATATAGGGCGGCGATCAAGATTTTGCCCGCGATGTTTAACAATTCGTTTTGCTACCAGTTGTCGCTTATCATCAGTAAAAGTCAAATCAAGAGCGAGATCAGCCCCAACCACAGTAAATCCCCGTTCCAAGTCTGGATCGCTAGCACCGGAATTAACAAACCAATAGCCAAATTTATCAAGCAAAAACTCCCGTTCCAAACAGCGTTTCGCATCTTTAAACGTCTTTACTTTAGACCACTGGCGCATCACAACTGTCTCGATAAATTCGTCAGTCAGCGCCACTTGCAACTGTACGGGAATTTCAGCTTCTGGGAGAGTAAAAGCTTGTCCTTTAATTTCAACTTCCTGGGCTGCTGCTTTCATAATGCAACCAAGTATACTAACCTGCCCTGATTGCAATTCCCACATTAATACCTTGGCATCAGCAGAGTTTGACTCAACTTCGATTACCAAATCGGAATCATTACTGTTGGGAACTTCAAAGCCAAGAATACCTTCATCAATTCGTTGTAATTCAACTATTTTATCTTCCCAATCTGACTGTGCCGCACCTCTTTGCAGCAAAAAACGTCCGCTTACCTCTTTGCCAAATTTCAAGTCAAATAATTTCATCCTTGACCCCCCATGTGTGGGTAAGGATTACGCACCTTTGCTCTAATACCAGATGGAAAGAGAATTACCGTTTGATTGAATAGCCACACATAATCACCAGGAGGACAGGTATGTTTGTTTCCGGCAGCATCTTTAGTTGCCCAAGTATTTTGACTCAAATTTTTAATCCTAAAAATTGACTCATTATTACGATTCCGCTTTGCCCCAAATTGTCCGGCATCGCCAGTTGCTTCTGGGTCGCCATTCACCAAGCGGTTAGGAAGTATCCTCTGTTCTTTATCTAAAACTAGCCGATGGGGTTTTTTATTTCTGATCAATTCCTTGCGCTCGTCTTCGTCTAAGTTATCAATAGCTGGATCGACATCAAAGAAACCAAGTTCAATTGGGCGATCGCTTGTTTGTCTGCACCAGCCACAAACGAAGGGAGTACCTCGCATTTCTGGTAAATAGGTAGTAGCACCACATTTGGGGCAAAGTGCGGTTTGATCCGCAGCTTCCAACAAAGCAATTAGCCATTCTTCTGGCGATGGTCGCGCCCAAGGGTCTGCTACACCATTTTCAAAAGCTCGGCGGCTTAAGTCTCTGAGTTTCCTAGTTAACACGCGACCTAATGGTAAACCCACAGATGAGCGATTTTGTTCGTTGTCTCTGGAGTCTATAAAAGGCAGTTCTCCCCGGTAAGCCATTTCCTCTAATTCCGGCTCACCTTCGAGGACTTCATCTCCAAAAAAGGGATGATTTAGCACTAACAGATGAAAAATTGCCACCGCCAAAGACCAGCGATCGCACGTGTGATCAGGAAAACGAGACTCTTTCAAAATTTCTGGGGCAATAAACCCAGGACTACCCATAACTTCAGCAAACGATGTGCCCGGAACAATCAAATTGTCCGCATCGATAAGTTTGATAAAAGTTTGCTTGGAGTCTGATGATACTAGGACATTTTGCCAAGATAAATCCACGTAACAAAGACCATTGCGGTGGATTTGCTGTATGGTTCTGGCTAATTGAGCAGCAATCCTTAAGCGACGGCGCAATCCTCCTGTAGCAACGTGCCAATTAGTAGTAAGTATTTTGGGGTAAACTAATTCCACCAATGGAATGCTGTCATTAACCCGATCCATCACATAGCCCAAGTAAGGCTCATCCAAAACAGCACGAGGCAACACCAAGGCATCAACCTCTAAATTGCGGCGGATCAAAATACGCAGATGTTTATGAAAATCTGCTGAACTAGAGTCAGGCGGTTTGCGGACTTTTACAAGGATACTTTCATCCTCACTGGTATATATTGCTCCTTGCATTCCTTGATTTAGTTGTGCAACTAATTTATAGCGTCGTCCTTCTGTGTCTCGAACAACTGCACCTGGTTTTGGAAAAGAGAATTTAGGCACTTTGATCCTTTCGGTTTAATCAAACGGCAAATCATCGTCATCATCATTCAACAAATGTAGTGGTGAATTGCTGGTAGAGTTTGGATTTTGAGCTACCGAACGCGCCATAACCGACATACTGACAACCCGGAAAAAGTCCATCAACTTGCTAACCGCTGTTGCACGCACGACCGGAATTTCTGGATGATTTACGAAACGCTTGAGGACATCAAAGTCACAATCATCACCAATACCCACAGCTAAACGCACTGCACGTTTACCTCTATCGGAATCCAAAAGCTTTTGTAATGGTTCTTCCCAATCATCATTAGGTTGACCATCGCTAACTAACACGAGAGTCGGAAGATAAGAGCGTTTTGGCATTTGTTGCTCATCCTGCAACAGTTGTAAAGCAATATTGAAAGCGGCTCCCATCGCAGTGCAGTTGTCCCACCAGCAGCCAAAGTAGGTATTTTAACGTTCTCTACAGGGGTTAAGCTGAGAATTTGTTGAGCATTGCTGGCGAATGTAATTATGCCAGTATGGATCTGAGAACGGGTATCATGCACAGTCTGAAACTTTTGGTGCATTTCTACCAGTGCAGCATTCAAGGTAGTAATTTTTTCGCCTTCCATACTGGTACTGACATCAGCAAGCACAATTACTGGTAGTGGTCGCCTCGGTGGTAGAAATTGATTAGGGTTGATTTGCATTTTGTGCTGATGGCAATAAGAATC
The DNA here is from genome assembly GCF_034531305.2 of Nostoc sp. ChiQUE02. Classification (NCBI taxonomy): domain Bacteria; kingdom Bacillati; phylum Cyanobacteriota; class Cyanophyceae; order Nostocales; family Nostocaceae; genus Nostoc; species Nostoc sp. ChiQUE02. The sequence continues at coordinate 37,819 of NZ_JAVRBN020000024.1, read as the reverse complement.
TGTGACACTTTGTTTTAGTATTCCCATGCCTTGTCACAAAATTAATATTATGTTAATTACGTATAAAAACTGGTAGAAAGTCTAACTTCACTAATCGCTATCGATAAGAATACCAACGTAACAGCAAAATAACTGCGATCCTTCCTACCCAGAGTTTTGTATTCCGAAAAATTCACCTGATCTCAATTGTTTCAATATCACTCAAAGAAGCAACCATAACTCGTTGGGTTAGAAAGTATAAAGATGAAGGAACAAGGGGCTTGCTTGAGGTCAAACAAGCGCCCGGAAACATTCTTCTCATCAGTGGTTCAGACTTAGAAAGTTTGAAAAAGCGGTTGTAGGAAACCTCCGGGTTTCAAAGCTATGGTCAAATTCAACAATGGATTAAGAGCGAATTAGAGCTTTTAGTTGCCGATAAAACACTTATTTTATTTTTTTAATTAACTCATTTACTTGGTTGCTTAAAACTGCACTTTCCTGTGTCGTTAATACTTTATCAAATACTCCAAGCTCTTTGTAAAGTTTCTTTTTCTCCTGCCAATTTTCGTTGTATTGCTCGTTACCTAAAAGCCCAAGGTGTTCCCAATACCAAACATTGCCATTATGTCTTATTGTGAAGTCAGGTTCTTTCCATTGATGTTTATTATAAAAAAGTTTTTCTTCATATTGAAAATCAATATTTGAACGATAAAGAATATTTGCAATTATCACTTCTGATTTTGAACGAACCAAAATACCATTTTCAGTCTGATGTATTTTATTCAGTGAATGTTTACTTACACCTAAATATCTTCCAATCTCTTGGTGCATTGAGATTGAACTGTCAAAATTGTCAAGGAAATAAACGAGATAGTCTAAAAGATTGTGTTTATACTCTCTTTTGCTTGCAGTTTCATTACTAATTGTTTTAAGTTGTTCATCAGTAAGATATTCTTCTGTTGCTCGATCGTCAACAAGCCGAGATTGCCAGTTCTCGTGCTGCCGCCGCTTCAGCCCAAGCAGACGTTGAAAGTGCCAAAGCTTCACTAATTCCCTTAGAAGCCGATCGCCGCGCTAAAGCGTCAGACGTAACACTACAACAGCAGCAATACGATCGCTACTCAACTCTGTACCAAGAAGGCGCAGTCAGTCAAGAAGTGTTAGATGGCAGGCGCAATAACCTTGATAATGCCAAAGCAGAACTTGATGCCGCTAAAGCTCGAATTGAAGCACAGCGATCAATCGTTGCCAGTAAGGAGAAAGTCTTCCAACAGACATCTGCCAATGTTAGGGGACAGCAGGTTGAACTTCAGTATTACCAGATTATTGCTCCTTTTGCTGGGACAATTGGCAATATTCCCACAAAGGTGGGTGATTATGTCAGTCCTTCCACTCAACTTGCAACCATTACCCAAAATCATCCTTTGGAAGTCAATTTATCAGTACCCTCAGAGCGTGCTGCTAATTTACGACCAGGAATGACTGTACAGCTGATTAATCCTTTGTTTCCCATTTTTGCGAATGTGGGTTGATGCACACCTTGGACATTCCATAGCGATGTCTACGACTGGCTACGCCTACGCACTAATTCATATTTCTATTCTGCAACGCCAATTAACTAATATCTCCTAAGGTTTCTACCCTCAAACTTCTGGCTTTCTTGTTAAATTACACAGGCTGTGGTTTGAGTAAATCTGTTTTGCTGATAAATTCACTGAATGTACTTGCAACTTGCTGCGGTAATGCGATTGCAGGAGTTTGTAGTGGCAAGTGGGGAAACAGTAATTCAGCGACTCGATAGGCTTCTTCGAGATGGGGATAACCTGAAAAAACGAAGGTATCGATTCCTAAATCGGCATATTCCAGCATTCGCGCTGCAACTGTCTCTGGATCTCCAACTAAAGCAGTCCCAGCACCTCCACGCACTAAGCCAACACCTGCCCATAAGTTGGGGCTAATTTCTAAGTTTTTGCGATTACCATTATGCAGTTGGGCCATGCGGCGTTGTCCTTCTGATTCAGATTGGGCAAACCGCCGATGTGCAGCAGCTATGGTTTCATCATCCACATACTGAATCAGTTCATTAGCTGCATCCCAAGCTTTTTGGGTAGTTTCACGCACTATGACGTGCATCCGAATCCCAAAGCGGACTGTTCTACCTTGTTCTGCTGCTAATCGGCGTACCTTTGTAATCTTTTGAGCAACTTGATCTGGTGGTTCACCCCAAGTTAAATACACATCAATATGTTTAGCTGCAACTTGGAGAGCAGCATCTGAAGAACCACCAAAATATAAGGTGGGATAAGGCTTCTGTACAGGAGGAAACTGGAGTTTTGCCTCTTTAACTTTCAAGTGATGTCCATTAAAGGTTACTTCGTCACCTTGCATGAGCGATCGCCAAATTGTCAAAAACTCATCTGTGAGTTCATAACGCTGATCGTGATTTAAGAAAATCCCATCTTTAGCAAGTTCTTTTGTGTCGCCACCAGTGACAACATTCAGAATAATTCTACCATTAGAAATTTGGTCAAAAGTGGCAGCCATCCTGACTGCCAAAGAAGGCGACATAATTGCTGGACGAAAGGCTACAAGAAACCGCAAGCGTTCCGTAACTGAAATTAACGAAGTAGCTACAATCCAAGTATCCTGTTTTTGTCCAGTACCAATCAACATCCCACCATAGCCCAATTTATCAACAGCTTGAGCGATTTGCTGCATATAGGGATAAGTGGCTGGTCGCCTGCCAATTGTAGTACCTAAATAACGCTCGTCTCCCTGTGTAGGCAAATACCAAAAAACTTCCATGTTCCTATCTCCTGGTGCTATTTCTGACTAATGGTTTCCGGTGTGATGGCTGCATATTGTTCGCTAGTCAGCATCGCTTCCTTGATACTAATGGGTTTAGGAATCACTTTTTCTTTAGCAAACAAATCTGCAATCTTCTGTTGATTTTCCATGATTTCTGGCGTAATTGGTCTTAAACCATAAGTTCGCCTTTCAACCATTGTTGTTAAAATATCTTCATCAATTTTGAGGTGAGGAATCGTAAGTTTTACAACTTCTGAGCGGTTTTTCTCACTCCATTGACCTGTGTTATTTATCTCTTCAAGAACTAATCGTACTAATTTCGGATTTTCTGTGGCAAACTTTCGCGCCGCCATGTAATATCCGCCCTGAGTAGCAATGCCACTAGCATCTCTCAAAACACGAGCATTTGCCTTTTTTTGGGCCACGGCTAAATAAGGATCCCAAGTTACCCAGGCATCAATTTTCCCTTGAATAAAAGCATCACGGGCTTCCGAGGGGGGTAGGCTAAGGGCTTGAATATCACTATATTTCAAACCAGCCTCTTCTAAGGCTTTTATTAATAAGTAATGGGAAGCAGAACCTTTTTGGAAAACTACTTTTTTACCTTTGAGGTCAGCTAAAGTGCGAATCGGTGAATTATTTTGGACGATAATTCCGCTTCCTTTGCCAGTGCTGGGTTTATTACTAGCAACATATACTAAAGATGTACCAGCAGCTTGGGCAAAGATTGGGGGAGTTTCGCCTACAGAACCAATATCAACTCTACCCACATTCATCGCTTCCATCAGTTGTGGTCCAGCAGCAAACTGCGCCCATTCGACAGAAACACCTAAAGGCTGTAGACGCTTTTCTATCAATCCTTTAAGTCTGAAAATATCCCCAGAACTTTGGTATCCCATCCGGACGACTTTGGTTTTTAAACCAGTGGTTTTATTTTCTGAGTTTGGGGTTTCAACTGAGCAACTGATTAAGGTCGTTGAGATAGTTAATAATCCCGGTAATAAAAATAGTGAAAAACGTTGGAAAATCTTAACTCGTGGCTGTTTGAAGGCGGTAATCATGGACCTGATACTTTGTTTTTATTTGCTTTTGGTTATTTAGCTGATATTTGCCGATGTTAAGTCGTAGAGGCGTACAAATGTGCACCTCTACCGCGTATTGCTCTTAACATAAAGATTTAGACTTTTTGAAGCTGAAGGTTCTTTTGGAAAAGTTCTTGAACGTTTTTCCAAGCATCAGCAGCAGCTTCGGCATTGTAGCTAGCGCGATGGTTGCAGAAAAAGCCGTGTTCTGCACCAGGATAGCGGAAGACAGCATGAGGAATGTGATGTTTCTTTAGTTCCGCCTCGATCTGCTCTGTTTGCTCCAAGGGAATTCCTTTATCTTCAAGACCAAAGAATGCGTAAATGGGGCCTTTAATATCAGGAGTGCGGGTGATGGTTGGTTCTCCACCGCCAGGAGTTGAGTTGGGAATACCGCCACCATAGAAAGAAGCTGTGACTTTAATATCTGGTAAAGTCGCAGCTAGATAAACAACGTGACCACCAAAGCAGAAACCAATGGAGCCGATTGCATCTCCTTGCACATTTGGTAGAGTTCTTAAGTAGGCGATCGCAGCTTTAATATCACTCAATATTTCATCTGCTGTTGTCTGCTCCTTATACCCTCTTCCTTGCTGGACATCTTCAGGAGTGTATCCACCCTCGAAACCGGGAGCGGTGCGTTGAAATAAAGTCGGAGCGATCGCCACATACCCCTCTTTGGCAAATTTTTCAGCGACTTCCCGAATGTGAATATTGACGCCAAAGATTTCCTGAATCACGATAACTGCTGGGAAGGTTCCCTTTTTTGCTGGTTCAGCTAAGTAAGCATCAATTTGCAAATCTCCGTTAGGGACTTTAACTTGAGCGGTGTGAATTTCTGGGTTTGTCATCTTAGGGATTAGCCTGTAATTGCTTTGAGGACGAAATGTTTTATGGTAAGTTTTCTATAAAACTACTTAAACTATACCGATTTGCCGTAGTTTCTAGAGTAGTATTTCACAAACAATGTGCAAAGGCAAGTCCTTATTTAAGAAGGGGATAGGGTAAAGGTTACAGGGAGCAGAAAAGAAAACTATCCCCTAGTCCCCTAAATTCTGATATGTACCAACAGGAGAATGAAAATGGCACTCAAAGCAGTTCATCATATTCAGGTGACTTATCCTCTTGAGGTGGAGGATGCAATGCTGTCTTTCTACAGCAAAGTTTTGGGATTGACAGAAATTCCCAGACCTGAAGTCATGAAAAACGATTCAGGAGCTTGGTACGAGGTGGGAGACATTGAATTGCACGTCAGTACAGAGAAAAACGCCAATAACCAAGCATCTAGACGACATTTTTGTTTCCAAGTCGATAACTTGAACGCCTTTGAGAAACACCTAAAAGGATATGGGGTAGAAATTATTCCCGATCAACGACCACTTCCAGGATGTGTGCGGTTTTTCCTCCGAGATCCCGGTGGGAATCGAATAGAGATCGCAGAGTTCGTTAATAGTATTTTTGTACAGCAACAAACAGAGGAGTTGCCATTAGACATCTCCAGAAATTAAATATGCGTTATCCAGAACTATTGTAAAGACGTAGCAGTGCTACGTCTTTTTTATGCAAATATCTATTGACACCAATGCACAACTATGAGTTATATAGAGGATTATTGTTCAAATATCCCTCTTTTAAGAAAGCTTGCGATTTCTTAAAAGAGGGCTATGGTGTAGATTATGGCATTGCTGATAACATGATGGGGCCTTGAGCCTTACTCTGATGCAGGCAACGAAACTGGGCCACGGGTGTTAAAGTCTGTTCCTAATTTCGTTAGAGGGCCGGGACATAATTCTATTGTTGTTGCGCCAGATGGTAAGACTGAGTATGTTGTCTACCATGCTTGGACGGAAAATATGGATATGCGACAAATCTGCTTAGATATGCTGATCTGGAAACTAGAAGGGCCATCTTGCAATGGCCCTATCTGGACACCGCAGACCATCAGCAACTATTGAAGATTTTGCGATACATTAACACCGCTCACTTTAGCTGGTATAACAACGCTATAGTAGCCAGCAGCGATCGCTGCTAATGCATTAAGCAAAACATTGGTACCGAACAATGGCATTAAGCCGAAAAATGTCTTACCCAAAGGCAACAATCCTATGATCGCCAGCAATGCATAAGAAATTGCAAAAGCACGATTGAATAGACGCGCAGTAGTAGTATTGTTGTAAGAAGTAATCCCTAACAATCCTACGGCGCAACGTACAATGTTATGCAAAAAGTTGGTGGGAATTGCACCAAAGATATAACCAAAACCCGCAGAATAAGCACCAGCAGATTCATCAAGTGGAACAAAAGATTCGCTCGTTCCTGGTAATGAAACCAAAGCTGGTACAAATCCAGCTATACCTAAAAGTAAATAAATGATTCCGATAGCCAAAGCAATGTAACGCTCTATCATTTTTGCCTGGTTGATGTTTTCCATTTTTTTCTCTTGTTAAGTGTGTAGATGTTTACGAAATAGTAACCGCTAGCTGAGAAATTATTAGAATCTAATTTGTTAACAGATATAAATAGATTGCCTCTAGCTAGTTAAGTGTCTAAGAACAATATTTATAATTCAACTTAGTATTTCATATATTTCACTCTATCAAAAGTAATAAATGCTATCTTAAAAGAGCTTAGATTCTGGCCGCATTTAGGCTATATACTTCAAAAACTTCCTGATTAATTGTTTGTAGTTTTATCATAATTTGTTCTTTTAGCGACTTCTAAAAAGAGCATTTTTTGTTCATTTTTTAGTATTTTATTATGAGAAAAATTATTGAAGGGCGAATAGATATCTATCTCAGATAGCCAAATCATAGTCTCATAACCAACTCCACCCATTTCTGGCTCTAAACCCATAGGCATCTCTAGCAAATAAATCCAGCTACCTGACTGAGGTCGGTAATTTTTGATGATGCCTTCTCCGCCGATAAACTCTACCTTTTGACCGCTACGGAACTTAGGTGCTGACAAAACACTTGCATTCATTACTCGCAATTCCTTTGACTAATAAGGTAATAACTAACGTTGTAGCTAATATAAAACTTGCGATTATCTGTCACAGGTTTCAATGTATTCTCTGTCAGTCGTTTTAAGATTAAGTTTGAGTTTTTATATCTAAAGTCAGAATTTCGATTTAAAAAAATTTAAATTAAATATTTAAAAGTAAAAAACTTCTAAACCCAGAAAGTTTGCTACTTAACTCATTAATGTTGATTGCCATTATAAAGCAAGATTAGGGCCTTTAAATTTCAATGCTTATACTGACTGGATTAACTATTTTATTTGATAAATATTGAGAAAAAGGCGATCGCTTCACGGATTGGCATCATTAGAAGCGATCGCGTGAGGTTTATGAATTGAATTACGAGCAATTGTATACACAGTCAAAAAGCTTTTAACCTACCTAAGGTTGAGAGAACACATATATCACCAGGGTGAAATTTATAATACTTGTTTCCAAAAAACCAACAATAAAAGAAATTTCTTTATTTACTATGGTTTGTAAAATAATTATTACAACAGTATGTATTCAAGGTAACAATTGAATCGATTTTTTGTAAAAAAATATACTATTTTAATACTTAAAAATAGGCAACTTATATATACTAGTAGGCTGAAACATTTAGTATGAGTAATGAAGTCAGGTAATAAATAAACTGAATTTATTAATTTTGATTATACTATGTACGAAATCGAACAGACAAAAACAACTAAATTTGTATAGGATTTTAAATCTAAAAAACTGCGTTACATTATTTAATACTTAATTTTATATAGAGTTAGATATTGGAAAAAATATAGTGCTTAGGACTTAATACAGAAGTAATTTTATATTTATTTTGGTAGATGAAAAAATTACATATAAAACAGTATTTTATTATTAATGCAACCTAGTCAAGTATTGATTATACCGATTCAATATTGAAAAGCAGCAAAATATGTTACAAGCTTTTGCCTGAAAGTAAGCTTGGTGCTGCCTTACAAAGAAAAGGTATTAGCGATTGGCTAGTCATAATTAATAATTTAAATAATGAGAGCATCTATGGCAAGTGAAAAATCTCAAGTCAAAAACAACGGTGTCAGCAATATTATTTCGTCGAAGCAGCGTAAAACCAAGCGATCGCAGCTAGCTGAAACGCAATCATCGAGTCCGTCACGGTTGAATTTAACTTCGTCTAATAAAAAAGTTCAATCAACAGAAACCTTTAAAGACACACCTGATATAGTTTGCTTATCTCATTTACGTTGGAATTTCGTTTATCAAAGGCCACAACATCTTCTTAGTCGTTGCGCTCAAGGGAAGCGAGTGTTCTTTATTGAGGAGCCAATTTTCTCTGAAGAACTCTTGGCAAGGTTAGATATAAACGAAGATTCTAATGGAGTAGTTGTGGTTGTGCCACACCTGCAACAAGGTTTAAGCGAAGAAGCAATCAACGCAGATTTACAAGTACTAATTAATAATTTATTTGCAGAGCATAATATCAACAAATACATTTGTTGGTATTACACACCAATGGCGATCGCTTTTACCCGCCACTTGCAACCCCAAGCTGTGGTGTATGATTGCATGGATGAATTGTCTGCATTCCAGGGAGCATCACCCACTTTAAAGAATTACGAAGCCGAACTATTCAGCCGTGCAGACTTAGTATTTACAGGTGGACAAAGCCTTTACGAAAGTAAGGTGAACCAGCACCCCAACGTTTATGCCTTTCCCAGCAGTGTAGATGTCGCCCACTTTGGCCAGGCGAGAAATCTTCAAGAACCAGAAGATCAAGCTCATATTCCCCATCCTCGCCTTGGTTTCTTTGGCGTAATTGATGAACGGATGGATATTGAACTGCTTGCAGGTATTGCCGAAGCACGCCCCGATTGGCATCTAGTAATTATTGGGCCAGTTGTCAAAATCGATCCCGCAACTCTGCCTCAGTATGAAAATATCCATTATCTCGGTGGCAGAAACTATAAACAGCTACCTGCCTATTTAGCAGGGTGGGACTTAGCAATGTTGCCCTTTGCGCGTAATAAGTCAACACGCTTTATTAGCCCTACCAAAACTCCAGAGTATCTTGCCGCAGGTAGACCTGTAGTATCTACTTCGATTCGAGATGTGGTGCGTCCTTATGGAGAGTCAAAACTGGTGCGAATTGCAGACACAGTTTCTGAGTTCGTCACCGCCGCAGAACAAGCAATGCAAGAGGATACCCCAACCTCAGAATGGCTGAGTCGAGTAGATGCCTTTTTAGAAAAGATTTCTTGGGATCGCACTTGGGCATCAATGATGAAGCTGATTGACTCTGCCATTGCAGCCCGTGATGGTGAAGACAAAGCTAACTCCACAGGTGCGGCTGGTAAACAAGCACCAAATATCATTACCAGAGATTTTGTCTTCGATTACTTGGTTGTCGGCGCTGGTTTTTCTGGTAGCGTCATTGCAGAACGTTTAGCAACTCAAGGTAAAAAAGTGCTGGTTGTAGACAAGCGCAACCACATAGGCGGCAATGCCTACGATCATTATGACGATCATGGCGTTCTCGTACACAAATACGGCCCCCACATCTTTCACACCAACTCCCGCGAAGTTTTTGAATACCTCTCGCGCTTTACTAAGTGGCGGTCTTACGAACATCGCGTCCTTGCCAGTGTAGACGGGCAACTTGTTCCGATTCCGATCAACCTCGACACCATCAACAAGCTGTATGGCATGAATCTCAATTCATTTGAGGTGGAGGAGTTTTACAAATCCCTTGCTGAACCAATGGAATACATCCGTACTAGTGAGGATGTGGTGGTAAGCAAAGTTGGTCGAGAACTGTATGAAAAGTTTTTCCGAAATTATACGCGCAAACAATGGGGACTTGACCCATCAGAACTTGATAAATCAGTAATTGCCAGAATTCCCACCCGTACCAATCGTGACGATCGCTATTTTACTGATACTTATCAGGCAATGCCACTGCACGGTTTTACCCGGATGTTCGAGAATATGCTCAATCACCCGAACATCAAGGTAATGCTCAACACTGATTATCAAGAAATTCAAAAAGCTATACCTTGCCGCGAGATGATTTACTCCGGGCCGGTTGACGAATACTTTGATTATCGTTACGGCAAATTACCATATCGCTCGCTTGATTTCAAGCATGAGACGCACAACACCGCTGTGTTTCAAAAAGCGCCAGTCATAAATTATCCCAATGAACAGCTTTATACTCGTGTGACAGAGTTTAAATACTTAACTGGTCAAGAACACTCTAAAACTAGTATTGTTTACGAGTTCCCGAAAGCTGAAGGAGACCCTTATTATCCCGTACCGCGCCCTGAGAATCAGGAAATTTACAAGAAATATAAGGTGCTGGCAGATGAAACACCAGGGATCTATTTTGTAGGACGATTAGCGACCTACAAGTACTACAACATGGATCAATGTGTTGCTCAGGCTTTGTCTGTGTACAAACAAATTGCGGTTAAGGCTTAAATAATTCGTAATTCACGCCGAATTACCCCCCTTAATCCCCCCTTGGAAAGGGGGGAGACCGGAAATCTAGTTCCCTCCCCTTTATAAGGGGAGGGTTAGGGTGGGGTAAAACCTTGGTTAATCAGCTATTTCAGACTTGTGTGTACATCGTATCTCTCTGTGGACGAGAGGAATGAAAGCGGGGTTCTAAGAATAAGTTGCACATCGCGTTAATTCGTAATTCGTAATTAGGGCTGCTCTGTATAACGCACCGAAAATCTAGGATGGTGCGTTAGCCTCCGGCATAACACACCCTACAAAACTTGAAAAGAACGCATCAAATAAAATATCAGCTTGAGTTGTAAATTATGGCTTCTGCTTTCGACTCGACGCTCAACACTAACAAAGCACAACTTCTTCTAGAAGTTTGGGCTGGTGTAGAGTGTACGGTTAATCGTGTGGGTGAAGAGTATCTCGATCAGTTAGAACGCAATGGTCATGCAACGCGCTTGGATGACCTAGATTTATTCGCTGAACTTGGCATACACGCTATCCGTTATCCAATACTTTGGGAGAGGATAGCGCCCAATGGTTTAGAGAATGCTGATTGGTCGTGGGCAGATGAACGGCTGGGGCGTTTGCGCGAACTCGGCATCCGTCCGATTGTGGGATTAGTGCATCATGGCAGTGGCCCGCGTGATACCAGCTTGGTAGATCCAGAATTTCCAGAAAAACTAGCGGTGTTTGCTCGTGCAGTTGCAGAACGCTATCCTTGGGTTACACATTACACACCCATAAATGAGCCACTGACAACAGCACGATTCAGTGGGATGTACGGTCACTGGTATCCTCACGGTCGAGATAATTTAACTTTCGCCCGTGCTTTGTTAGGAGAGTGTAAAGCGATCGCTCTTTCGATGCAAGCAATCCGGGAAGTCAACCCCGATGCTCAACTCGTACAAACTGAAGATTTGGGTAAAACTCATAGTACACCAAAGCTAGCTTATCAAGCAGAATTTGAGAATGAGCGTCGCTGGTTGAGTTTTGATTTATTATGCGGTCGAATCAACCCGACTCATCCTATGTGGGGTTACTTGCGCTACTGTGGCATCAGCAAAACTGAGCTTGAAGAATCTCTGCAATATACCTGTCCGCCTGACATCATCGGCATTAACCATTACCTGACGAGCGATCGCTTTTTAGATGAAAACCTAGAAAACTATCCAGCTTGGACGCATGGTGGTAATGGTCGGGACAAGTATGCAGATGTAGAGGCAGTACGAGTTTGTGCTGAGGGTTTGGCAGGGCCGCGAACATTGCTCAAAGAGACATGGGAACGCTACAAACTGCCCCTTGCTGTCACTGAAGTTCATTTGAGTTGCACTCGTGAGGAGCAGCTACGCTGGTTCTATGAAGTGTGGAATGCAGCGCAAGAATTACGAGATTGGGGTGCAGATGTTCGTGCTGTGACTGCTTGGGCACTTCTCGGCAGCTACGATTGGAATAGTTTAGTGACTCGCTCGGCAGGATACTACGAGTCAGGCGTGTTCGATTTGCGCTCATCACGCCCCAGACAGACAGCGATCGCTAAAATGGTGCGAGATTTAGCCACTGGGCATAAACCCAATCATCCATTACTTGATACACCAGGATGGTGGCATCGAGAAGAGCGCCTATTATACCCAGCCGTCAGTTGTCGCATATCTCCCCCATCTCTCCCGCTTTCCTCTCCTGCTTCCAATCGTCCCCTGGCGATCGTCGGAGCCACAGGAACACTAGGCAAGGCTTTTGCTCGGTTATGTCAAGTGCGAGGAATTTCATATTGCCTGCTAAGACGACAAGATATGGATATTGCCAATCCTGCTTCCGTCAATAAAGTACTTGCCGAGTTGCAACCGTGGGCAGTTGTGAACGCTGCGGGATACGTGCGGGTAGACGATGCCGAACGTGAACCTGATATTTGTTTGAAGGTAAACGCTGAAGGAGCAGCGATTTTAGCTGCTGCTTGCGCTCAACATAATGTAGCGCTGCTAACTTTCTCTTCAGATTTGGTATTCGATGGTGCTGAGTCTAACCCTTATGTCGAAACTGATACCGTTGCGCCCCTGAATGTATATGGATGCAGCAAAGTTTTGGCAGAAAAGCTAGTATTACAGGCTCATCCGGCATCGCTAGTGATTCGTACCAGCGCATTTTTCGGTCCGTGGGATGATTATAACTTTGTGACGATCGCCCTACGGCAATTAGCTGCTGGAAAAACTTTTGTCGCAGCCGAAGATGCGATCGTTTCCCCTACTTATGTACCCGATCTTGTCCATGCCAGCCTTGATTTATTGATTGATGGTGAAAAAGGTTTGTGGCATTTGGCTAACAAAAGTGCTGTTGCTTGGGCTGACTTGGCACGATTAGCGGCGAAAAAAGCAGGTATAAGTGTCAGCAGTCTAATTGCTCGTCCTACACAAGAACTTGGTTTCATTGCTCCCCGCCCAGCTTACAGTGTTCTTGGTAGCAATCGAGGTGAATTAATGCCACACCTTGACAATGCAATTTCTCGCTACTTGGAAGAAAGAAATTAGTAGTCTGGCTGGCAATCTAATTTTAAGGGGAGCAGGGGAGTAAATCTATACCCCATTCCCCATTCCCCATTCCCCATCACCAAATTATGTCAACTATTTTAGTAACAGGAGGAGCCGGATATATTGGCTCCCATGCTGCATTAGCTCTGAAAAACGCAGGTTATGAAGTAATCGTTTTAGATAATCTGTCGAACGGACATCGAGAACTTGTAGAAGAAGTTTTACAGGTAAAATTGATTGTTGGAGATATGAGCGATCGCTCTCTTCTCGATGACATATTTTTAAACCATAATATAACGGCAGTAATGCATTTTGCTGCCTATATCGCAGTGGGTGAATCTGTTACCGACCCAGCCAAATATTACCAAAATAATGTTGCAGGCACTCTGACACTTTTAGAAGCAATGCTTGCTGCGTCAGTTAACAAATTTATCTTTTCTTCTACTTGCGCTCTTTATGGCGTGCCAAAGTTCGTTCCTCTTACCGAAGAACATCCACAAGATCCCATTAGTCCTTATGCTACAAGCAAGTGGATGGTAGAAAGAATTCTCTCTGATTTTGATACAGCCTATAATTTAAAGTCTGTACGTTTCCGTTACTTTAATGCCGCAGGTGCTGACCCTAATGGGTTGCTGGGTGAAGACCACGAACCTGAAACTCATCTCATACCACTAGTACTACTAACTGCTTTTGGTAAGCGTGAATCTATTTTGATTTTCGGTACTGATTACCCTACACCTGATGGAACTTGTATCCGAGATTATATTCATGTGACTGACTTGGCACAAGCCCATATTTTAGGTTTGGAATATCTGCTCAAAGCTGGAGAAAGCGAAGTATTTAATCTAGGAAATGGTAGTGGTTTTTCAGTCAGAGAAGTAATAGAAACTGCTAAAGAGATAACAGGCAAAGAAATTAAAATAGAAGAACGCGATCGCAGACCAGGCGACCCTCCTATTTTAGTTGGCAGTAGCGACAAAGCAACTAAAATATTGGGTTGGCATCCAGAGTATCCTAATTTGAACGAAATTATCGCCCATGCTTGGCAATGGCATCAACAACGACATAAGTAAAGACATTTTAAAACATCCTGTAAGGCTTAGAAATTCATTCTTTAGGTACTCGTAAGCCAATGGGAGAACTTGTTTAAATTAAAGAATGGCTTAAAAAAAGTATCAGTTAGTATTAGTTAATGAGCGTAATCGAGTTTCAAAATTTACCTAATGCACAGCAGTGCCAAAAAAGTACACAGCCCTCTTTAGGGCTAGTTTGCATTACCTCTGATAAACAAGTGCGCTTTCGGACAATGACGCGCACCCGATACTTAAAACTTTCTCTTAGCGATCGCAAAAATGCCCTGAGTGAACTGTATCAGCATAATTTACAACGCTTACATGATGCCCTCTCCTTTTGTCAGCAGAATAAAATTCAGCTTTATCGGATGTCTTCTAATTTATTTCCCCTAAGTGACTTAGAAGACGAAATTGGCGCAAATATATTAGAGGCAATGAGCGCTGATTTAGCAGCAATTGGTGAACGAGCAAATGCATTGAGCATCAGAATGGTGTTGCATCCAGATCAATATGTAGTGCTAAGTTCTGATTCTCCCGAAGTGGTACAGGCAAGTATCAATAATTTAGCAGGACATGCACGTATACTTGACTTACTGGGTTTACCGCGATCGCCTTGGTCATTGATGAATATTCATGGTGGCAAATCTCAACGGGCTGAACAACTAGTAAAAGTAATTTCCGAACTACCAGAAAATATCAAAAGCCGCTTGACTCTAGAAAACGATGAATACGCTTATAGTGCCGATGAAATTTTAGCAGTATGTCAGCAAGCTGGTGTGCCGATGGTATTTGATGCCCATCACCATATTTGCCACGAAAATTTGGATAACTACGATCATCCGAGTGTAGCATCCATGTTTTACGCAGCGCGAGAAACTTGGACAAATCCAGATTGGCAATTAGTCCATATTTCCAATGGTGAGCAAGCTTTCAATGACAGAAAACACAGCGACTTGATTACCGATATGCCTAACGTTTACCACCAAGCACCGTGGATCGAAGTCGAAGCCAAACAAAAAGAAGAAGCGATCGCACATTTGCGTTCTTGGTGGCTAATGAACAATAATTGTACGTAAATTAGAGACATCTAGTCTATGTTCTCTGCACCTCTGCTGTTGTGTCTGCGTTAACCATAGTGAAACTTACATGTTTACAGTCTCATTCATGGTTAATACTCACTTAATTGGTCTATAAACAATTTTATAGAAGCTTGATTGTGAGGTAATTATCTATAGCTAAGTTGCTTATTTCTCTTGGTAGATTAAATCAAAATTAAAAAAGACCAAAATAACAATATACACAGATGAAACTAACTTATGAATTATTAGTTTTATGCAAAAAATTTATGGCAATGTTCAGGGCATAAAAGCTAGTCAGATTAAACGACTGCAAGAGCTTTATGAGCAAAATCAACCAGCAGATAGATTTATTACGCCAGAATTTGCTCAAACCTTAGCTACAATCAGTCAACAAATTCATCACCCGATTTGTTGTTATCTCAATCGGCGTGGGCAAATTATCCGAATTGCTGTCGGAACACCAAGCCAAACTCAAATTCCACCTGAAGAATTACCTCGCCGCAGTGTAGAACGTTTGAGCGGAATCCGTTGTATTGCTACTCAAGTTAAATCAGAACCACCTGATGAAGCCGCTTTGATTGCAATGATGCGTCAGCGCTTAGATGCTCTTGTCATGTTAACCGCAATTGATGGCGAAGTAAAAGAAGCTTTTCTAACTTATCTTTTCCCTGATTCAGAAAGTCCTTGGGTAATTTCACCTCCTCTAAGTTTGGACGATCTAACCGAACAGGAATTTGATGAATTAGTTCACGAATGGGAAAGAGAAATTGTTGATGCAGGGGATGGAATATTCTTATCTCAAGAAATTGTTTCCGACCAAGACAGGGTGTTGCTGCTAGGAGTGCAGACAGAAGATGTTTCTGTTCAGCGATTTGAAGATGGACTTGCAGAACTAGTACGTTTGGTTGAAAGTGCTGGGGGAATTGTACTCGATACAATGCGGCAAAAGCGCGACCGTGCCCATCCTCAAACAGTCGTCGGTAAGGGGAAAATTGAAGAAATCACTCTTTTGGCTCAAAAACTAAGAGCTAATCTAATCGTTTTTGACCGAGATATTTCTGCATCTCAAGCCCGCAATTTAGAACAAGAGATTGGCATCCGAGTTGTAGACCGCACGGAAGTAATTCTGGATATTTTTGCTCAACGCGCTCGCACTCAAGAAGGTAAATTACAAGTAGAACTGGCACAACTCGAATATATGTTACCTCGGTTGCGCGGTCGCGGTCAGGAGATGTCTCGATTAGGTGCGGGGATTGGTACACGAGGACCTGGTGAAACAAAACTCGAGACGGAAAGGCGAACAATTCAACGGCGAATTGCTCAATTACAGCAGGAAGTAAACCAATTACAAGCACATCGCGCCCGGATTAGACAACAACGACAACAGCAAGAAATTCCGGTTTTGGCATTAGTTGGCTATACCAATGCTGGTAAATCTACTTTGCTGAATGTGTTAACCAATGCAGAGGTTTTCACCGCAGATCAACTATTTGCTACCCTCGACCCAACAACCCGCAAGGTAGTAATTACAGACCCCGAAACACATGAACGTCGCTCGATTCTGCTCACAGATACTGTAGGGTTTATTCACGAACTCCCGCCACCACTGATGGATGCATTTCGCGCCACATTGGAGGAAGTAGTTGAGGCAGATGCCACGATCCATGTCGTGGATTTATCCCATCCAGCTTGGGAAAGCCATATTACGAGTGTGCTGGAAATACTTGAAGAAATGCCTGATATTCCAGAAAAAAGTTTGCTTGTTTTTAACAAGGTTGACAAAGTAGATAGCGAAACCTGGGCTAGAGTTCAACAAGATTATCCTGAAGCTGTCTTTATATCAGCAACCCAGCACTTGGGTTTAGAGACTTTAAAAATGCGATCGCTACAACTAATTGACGAACCTGTGAAGGCGATTGCAGTCCCACAAAATTCATACTAACAAGAAGGAATTATATGATACCGACCATCATTGTTCATGGTGGAGCAAAAACCATCACAGACGACAAAGTTGCAGCCAATAATGCAGGCTGTACAGCAGCAGCAGAAGCTGGTTGGGCAGTGCTAATTAGCGGAGGTACTGCCGCAGAAGCTGTTGAAGCAGCTACCCGTGTTTTGGAAGCTGACCCGACATTTAACGCTGGTCTTGGTGCAACTCTCAACAGCGACGGAGAAGTGGAGTTAGACGCGGCGATTATGGAAGGCTCTTTAAGTTGGGGAGCGATCGCAGCAGTTCAGGGTATACGTCATCCAATCTCGGTTGCCCGAAAAATTATGGATGAAAAACCCAGGCTGCTAGTAGCGCGGGGTGGAGAACGCTTCGCTATAGATTGTGGTGCCGAAATGTGTAAAAAAGAAGACTTAATAGCTGAGGAGCAATGGCAGCAGTGGAAAGAAGATCAAGAAGTAATCGATCGCCCTAATACCATAGGTTGTGTTGCTTTGGATGCTAGCGGTGTTTTAGCTGCTGGTACTTCAACTGGCGGGACTACAAAGCAGCAACAAGGTCGCGTCGGTGACACTGCGCTTGTTGGCTGTGGCTTATATGCTGATAATAAATTCGGCGCTTGTTCAACAACAGGTGATGGCGAGTCAATTATCCCGGTGGTTTTGGCTAAAACTGCGATCGATTTTTTGACTGGCGATCGGCATCCAGATGAAGCCGCACAAATGGCGATTGACGCTTTGGCTTCTAAGGTTAAAGGTGAAGCTGGGTGCATCCTCATAGACCGTCAAGGACGCATTGGTTGGGCCTATAATTCATCACACATGGCTTGTGCTTATATGACCGCAGGACAAGACAAGGTGGCTGCCTTTACCAAGAAATAACTCATATCAATTCGTAATGGATTATGCCCCGCTACGCTAAGGAAATACGTAATTAATGAAACCCAATTAAATCTGAGCTTTCAAGTCTGAATATATAGCTCAATACGCTTGGGTTAAGAAGAATAGTAGGTTGAGTTTCGCAACAGCGAAACCCAACAAAGCTTTGATAATGTTGGGTTCCGCAAATGCCACTTGTTACCCTATGGGAACGCTAAGAGCGTAGGTTGGGGAAGCAACCTACGCCAGTTTGAACTGTATCGCTAGATGGCAAATACTTAATCATTCTGTCGGCTACATTGGTAAAGCTTTTAAGAGAAGTTAAGAAATATTATTGTAGAGATGATTGTCAAACTATAGCAGTGTAGTTTTGCTTTCAGTAAGGTAAAAGCCCGGCTAAAAAATTTGGCTTTAATAAAAAATTAAAGTATATTAATAGCCCCTTTAAATATTAAATCATATACTTATTTTTATAGATGTAAATTCTCTACCAAAAACTATAAGCAATAACATATATAATTTGTTTTTATTTAAATGTATTTAATAAGGATAACAAATATGAAATTTCAAATCGAGTGTAATACAGACAAAATTAACAAAATATGTTTAATTTGTCAGCAAAATTTTCAGACACATGAAGCCAGATTAATTGTATGCAATGACCAAGGCGAAGGCTATGGAGATATCTGCTATAAATGTATAGCTAATGGCGGTAGTTGGGTTCAATCTCAACTCCAACAATTTAGCCATCAACTACTAGCTTTAAAATGATTTTAAGGAGATTAAAAATGGAAGGAAGTGATAGTGAATAATTCCAGGATTAGAGGAAGCGGTTTTAGCCTTTAAAATAGGTTTAGAGCCGCTTTTTAAGAGCAAGTTTAATTAAGTTTATATTGCATAAGTAACATAGCTTAATTTATAATTAATTATTTAATAGATGGAATTGTGGCTAATTCAATTACATTATTTTTTTGTTATGAAGTTTTAATATAGCAAATTATTGTTGAAACTACGACTTAAGTTTTCAGAAGAATAATCTAAGTTAGATAACTGAATGAATAAACTAAAAATTGGTACTAGTGGTTGGGTTTATAAACATTGGATGAATATTTTCTATCCACCATATTTACCTAGCGACCAGCAACTATCATTTTACGCCCAACATTTTGCTACTGTAGAAATTAACTTTTCTTTTTATCGTTTGCCAGAACGGTCTGTCTTTGAAACTTGGCGCAAGCAAACACCCTCTAACTTTCTTTTTGCTGTTAAAGGTAGCCGCTATCTCACCCACATGAAGAAGTTAAAAGACCCGATAGAGCCGCTATCTCGCATAATGGAACGCGCATCTGGATTGCAAGAAAAGCTCGGCCCTATTTTATTTCAATTTCCTCATACTTGGCATATTAATATTGAACGTCTTCAGCCCTTTTTAGAATTACTGCAAACCTACCCACAACAAAGATTTACAGTT
Organism: Nostoc sp. ChiQUE02; assembly: GCF_034531305.2. Lineage (NCBI taxonomy): Bacteria > Bacillati > Cyanobacteriota > Cyanophyceae > Nostocales > Nostocaceae > Nostoc > Nostoc sp. ChiQUE02. The sequence continues at coordinate 18,471 of NZ_JAVRBN020000024.1, read as the reverse complement.
GAATTTCGTCATTCAAGCTGGCTGATTCCACAAGTTTATGAACTACTAGAAAGCGCGGGTGTAGCCCTTTGTCTACCTGTCGGCCCAACAGTTCCCCTTGATGTCTGTTTGACTGCCCCTTGGACTTATATTCGTATGCACAGTGGGCAATGGAACGTAGGTTATACCGATGAAGAGCTATCTACATGGGTTGAACGTATCCGTTCATTTCTAATGCAGGAAATTGACGTTTACGTGTATTTCAACAACGACCCCGATGGAAACGCTATTCGTGATGCTCAACGACTCTATTGTTTGCTGGGATGTTGTTGAAATACATAATTGAAAACTTATTATTCCACTTCTATCAGATCAGTTGACTGCTTGATTGGGAATAAGAATCGCATTAGCTGGCCTAATGGTATAGAGCGTTGCTCTTGAACAAAAACTAAGGGTACAAGTGCAACCATCCGTTGAAATGTCATCTTCTTAGGGCTGAACCATATTATTTAGTCAATATTTAAAGAATTAAATTGTTATAGCTACTATTAGCCACAATTAGGAAAACTTATATAAAATTTAATCAATAAGTACTAAGGCATTGCAGTTGCTTACTTATCCTGAAGAACTAGTCCATAGTAAGTATTGACTATAAACTGCTTGAACAGAAATAACTAATATATAACTGTGGCTAGGCTTCCATCTCATAAGTCAATTATTTGACCTAAAGTTAATACAGATTTTGCTAGAAGCTTTAGTGTAATAAATTTAGCAGTTAATTAATATTTGGTGAAGATAAAATAATAGGATTTTTTCAAAATCATTCTTGAGAATTAATACCTTTATATAGGAGTATTAAAATTTAGCTTTCACTAGTACATATAGATATAAAGAATGCTGCATTTATCTAACCAATAGTTATGATTGGGGTTAAATTCCAATTATTTGAGTAGTCTTTTTAGATAATGTAGAGATAAAATTTACCATATACGCTGTTTGTCTATTTAACCTTCTAATTTCAGCGATGCCAAATAACTAATCTAAAACCAATTGCATAAGTCTTGAGGAAATTATTTTACTGAAAATTTCTATCCTAAGGTATCATTGCTCATCCTACTGAATGTGTCACGATGGGCTACGGCCCGATAGAGGCGATCGCAACATCAGTAAAAAACTCTTTTATGGCACAGACAGAAATTAACGATATATCGGTAGATAGCTCCTTAGTCGATCCTGAAAAAGACTTGCTAGGACATGCCAACTTCGCCAAGTATCTAGCAGACAGTATTTGTAAAATGACCTTTCCTGAAGGTTTCGTTATTGCAGTTTACGGTTCTTGGAACTCTGGCAAATCCACACTGTTAAACTTTGTAGTTCACTATCTTCAGCAAAAGCCAGACGATGAGCAACCAATCATCGTTCCTTTTAATCCCTGGTTATTGTCTGGACACCAAAATATCACAAGACGCTTTTTCGAGCAATTACAAAACGTTTTAAGCCAACAGTCATCTGTGCCAAAAGGTTTGAAAGACAGATTAGCTGATTTTGCCGCCATTATTTGAGACATTCCTCTACCTTATGCTCAAACTGGTAAGGCATTAGCAGCATTATTGGACGAGAAGGACAAGGAAGCTTCCCAATTAAAAGAAGAAGTAGAAGACACGTTAGTACAGCAGCAACGGCGAATAGTTGTAATAATTGACGATATTGATCGGTTGCCTGCTGAAGATATCAAGCAGTTATTTCGTATTTTCAAAGCAATGCGGAATTTTACTAATGTTGTCTATCTTCTGGTCTTTGATAAACAAGTTGTAATGAAAACAATTGCAGATCCAAAAGAAATATCAGGAGAAGAATACTTAGAAAAAATTATTCAAGTGGGTTTTGAGAAGCGATAAATCGCCGTCTCTACAAGTGGTTTGGTCTTATCTGAACTGTATTGAACTATAAATAATATAAAATATGGATTTATTTATAATCTTTATCGATTGGGTACAAAATAATAATAAAAATGGGTTAAAAATAAATTTACTTCTTGGCGATAAAAATACTACTACTAGATATATAAATATTCTATAACCCACGAAAGATTTAGATATCTTCAGCACTTCCTAATATCAGGGAATATACTTTACTCCCCCCATTGCAGTCATGGAATCGTATGACGTTGTAATTATTGGCGCTGGTCATAATGGCTTAGTTTGTGCTGGCTACCTGCTGAAAGCTGGTTACAGCGTCCTGTTATTAGAAGGGCGATCGCTCCCTGGTGGCGGTTCTACAACTGAAGAACTTATGCCTGATGAAGCACCTGGTTTTAAATTTAGTCCTTGCGCGATTAACCATCTGTTTATTTTCTTAGGGCCAGTCATCCAGGAATTGGAACTACATAAGTACGGCTTGGAATATCTTAGCTGCGATCCAGTTGCCTTTTGCCCCCATCCAGATGGCAAGTATTTCTTAGCCCATAAGTCGGTGGAAAAGACTTGTGCCGAAATTGCCCGTTACAGTCAGCGCGATGCTGAAAAATACGCTGAGTATGCCGACTTTTGGCAACGCTTTATCACAGGGATTGCTCCTTTCTTCAATGCACCACCCAAATCAATTGTTGATATTGCTGGTAATTACAATCTCAATAGTCTGCAAGACTTATTTTCTCTTCTCGGTGGCTCTAATACAACCCTTGATTTACTTCGTACTCTACTCAGCAGTGCCACAGATAATATTAACGAGTATTTCGATTCTGAGTTTCTCAAAGCACCTCTGGCTAGGCTTTCAGCAGAACTGAGTTCCCCTCCCTCGCAAAAAGCTATGTCCTTTGGGGCTATGATGATGATGTTGCGTCATAATCCCGGTATGGCAAGGCCACGTGGCGGTAGTGGCGGACTTGTGGAAGCTTTGGTGAAGATGGTAAAAGCTGAAGGTGGTACGATCCTCACCGACCAAAAGGTAGAAAAAGTATTGGTAGATGATGGTAAAGCTGTTGGTGTGCAAGTTGCTGGTGGTAAAGAATATCGTGCCAACAAAGGTGTAATTTCAAGTATTGATGCCAAGCGCTTATTCCTGCAATTAATGGATAGTAGCGATGTTGATAATAGCGATTGCAACTTGCGCGAAAGGTTAGATCGCCGCATCGTCAACAACAATGAAACCATCCTCAAAATCGATTGTGCTTTATCTGAACCCTTGCGCTTTGTCCACCACAATCACCAAGATAACTATCTGATGGGTTCTATTCTGATTGCTGATTCCGTCAATCATGTGGAACAAGCCCATAGTCTGATTACTCTGGGCAAAATTCCTGATGAAGACCCATCAATGTATGTGGTGATGCCTACCGGACTCGACCCATCAATGGCACCGGAAGGCAAGCACACATTATGGATAGAGTTTTTTGCCCCTTATCAAATTGCTGGTTCAGAGGGTACAGGTTTAAAGGGTACGGGTTGGACGGATGAACTGAAAAACAAAGTTGCAGATAAGGTGATTAATAAACTGGCGCAGTATTCGCCCAATCTGCAACATTCAATCATCGCCCGTCATGTCGAAAGTCCGGCTGAGTTGGGAGAACGGTTAGGGACTTACAAAGGTAATTATTACCACATCGATATGACTTTAGAACAGATGCTTTGCTTCCGTCCGTTGCCGGAATTAGCTAACTACAAAACACCAATTGATAACTTGTATCTTACTGGTGCTGGAACTCATCCGGGTGGTTCAATTTCCGGTTTGCCGGGACGTAACTGTGCGCGTGTGTTTTTACATAATGAGCAACCTATCGCCCAGAAAATCAAGGAAGCAGGAGGTTCAATTAAATCTGCTTTTACATCTGTCTTGAGGAGTGAATCAGACTAAGAGGCTGTTTGTAAAAAAAGTAAATAGCATTAGGAGATTGGTTCATTTAAAAGTTTAGTCTGAAGGCTACAGATGATATTTCTCTGAGCTTTTTGGGGTAAGCTCCTGATGCTTTTTAGTCTAAACTATCAAAAATCTAGATAATGCTTACAGATACTTCCTGTGACACTTTTAGATTCCCCAATAGACAGAGAACTACAACCGTAATAGTAACTAAGATGTGGGTGTAGTAGAGTTATTAAGGAATATTTGCAATGGTAACTGAAACTAACAAAGTGGTTGAATTATCTACTGAAGCTAAAGCCTATAACGCTGTCGATCGCAATGCTTGGATTCTTGGGTGGAATCCCCAACAAGAACTGTGGAATGGTCGTTTAGCGATGATTGGCTTTGTTTCTTACCTACTTTGGGATTTGGCTGGCTATAGTTTAGTACGTGACGTACTCCACTTGGTTCGCTAAATCTTCACTTATATTTATCCCCCCTTGGGGAAATAAATTTAATAAACAACTTAGTAGCGTTTTAATACTTACTCTACTCCTCAAGTGAGGCGAAATATTGGGGTTATAGATGGACGCACTAATACAATTGTGAAAGAGGTAAATATGATAACTAAAGACACTATACGTGCATTAGGAGTATTTGCTAATTCTCAACAGATAGAGCAGGCAATTAATGAATTAAAAACTGCAAACTTTCCTATGGAGAAAGTTTCTGTCATTGCTAAAGATGTAGAGCAAGGCGAAAACTTAGGCGAAACCCAAGTAAGCGATCGCATTGGTAATCAAGATGTCAATACAACCGGAGCGGTAGGAGACACGCTGACAGCGACTACTTGGGGTAGCGCGTTACTTGGTTTGAGTAGTTTGGCACTTCCCGGTTTAGGAGCCGTACTCGCAGCAGGTTCCGTAGGTGTAGCATTGGTTAGTAGCGTGGCAGGTGTTGCTGTGGGAGCCGCAGCAAATCAAAATTTGTTAAAGGCACTAGGTGATTTAGGCATACCCGAAGACAGAGCCAGAGTTTATAGCGATCGCCTCCAGCAGAGTTATTATTTGCTCATCCTAGAAGGCTCAGAAGAAGAAATTCATCGCGTCGAGCCGATATTACGCGATCGCGGTATTGAATATTGGGGCGTGTACGATTCCACGCAGACTCAAAACGGTGGAGTGCATTAGTGTTTTGTTAAAACAAAAAGGTTTTTCACAGGTGTTGCTATATCTGTGCATTGAATCCAGAATTTTTAACGAATTCTTATAGGGGTTATTGTGCGGATTATCTTAGGAAAAATAACGGAGTAAACCTAATGGGCACACAGCAGCAAACCTGTGAAATTAACCAACTGTTGAAAACTTTTGATGCTTTAATCCAGCTATCCCAAGCTAGCTTTGACTATCAGTTAGTGCTGACAGATATTTGGATCAAGGCATTTTCGGAACTGACGCGGGAGTTAGCCTCTTACGAAGCCAAGGGTGAAACAATTGAGGATTGGCGATAGTTTTTGGAAGTCTGGAGTAATATATTTGACCGAGAATTTTATATTTGACCGATAATTTGCATAGAAATTCCGTTCAGATGATGCCCAGGCAATTCAAGGGAAATTCTTGAAGGTAGGCATGAGCTATTGGCTTGAACAACAACAGCTGCTAGAAGGAGTTAGCAAGAAGCTTAATCTGCCGATTTGTAATCAGGTGGATGCTCCCGGAACGTTTAATTACATTTGATTATTTCTAGCTTTTTTGCTAATCCTAAAGCTAGATGTAATTTTTGGGACTAAAGGCGAAATTGTAATAAATAATCAAACAGGATAATAACCATGAAAAGTGACAACGTAACAAATTCTAACAATACCGAACGGATGACACTTGAGGGTGAAACTAAAGAAGCTCTTAATAGAAACACCTCTATACAATTTCTACTAATACCAATTCTCTATGAAGATGCACAGAATAAAACACTTGAAATTCCATGCCTTGCAAGGGAATTATTCTATGCAGGTTCACATAGATTTGGTATAAGCACAACTTTGAGAGTATTAACAATTCTTTTAGCTGCTGCAAGTGCTTATTACGGGCTTATTCGGTTCTAATCCTATTTATTGAAACAGGACATTTTTGTTTTTTGATGACATTGAAAAATTTCAGATATAACATGATCCTCAGCAACATGTATGGTAGTGCTTTTAGCTTTTCAAAAACCCTTGTTTGGGTAAAAGCACTGCCATATTTTTCTAAGGCTTGAACTTTCATTTTTCTCATCCAAAATGTTATCAAAAAACGATGCACGAGTCTATCGAACTAATCGAAAAGCTAGTTAATGGCATAGATATAGCGGTTCTCGCTTGAGTGAGATACAAGAACCCCACCCCCAACCCCCTCCCCACAAGCGATGAGGGGAATATGATATACCTTCTATGATTAGGAAACGCTATACCTTAGTCTGCTTTTAAAAGCATTCGGGCTGTCGTCAAATTAACGCTCTTCCATCACTCTCATGAGAGTGATGGAAGAGCGCAATTGACTACAAGATTATTTTCTTGGAATGAGGCTGCGATCGCAGCCAAGTTGTGCAGACGTACAGCTTTATAACCGATTGCTATGCTCAAGAGGGAGCATGTTTACTTTTCTCTTACTTGGAAAAAATCTTTAATTATTTTTTAATATTTTCATCAGGTGATGCTCTCAAACCCTCACAGCCTCTTACTATTCTAGATATAAATTAACTACATTTTCTCAAGTATCTCTAGGTAGAACTTATAAATTTATACAATTCGTAGGATTTGAAACGGAAACTTATTTTAGTTGATGTAGTTTCAAAATAAGACTTATATTATCTGTTGAATAATGCCAAGTAATTACTTTACATCAATAGAAGAAAGAGAAAAGATATTTTGCACAGAACTGGTTAAGTACTGTGTGGAGTATGAAGAGGCGGTTATAGCAGCTAAAATTATAGCGTCTGGGCAAGGGGATGAGTTTTTATCGGCCTCAGAGATAACAATTGTTAAAGATGCTTGCAAAAAGTGGTCAGAACAGAATCAGCGGTTTAAGCGTTTGAAAGCTATTGTAAAGAAAATTTAGTTGAAAAATCATCTCAATGAAGACGCAGTTCTTGAATAGGGCAGTTCTTGCTGGCGAAAGATACCAACTATCTTTTTAAAGTGTGGATAAGTTTAGTAATGCAATCGCCTCTTGATGAGGGAGAAGAGGGCACTTGTAATCAATTCGTTTCCAAGGCTACTCTATATGGTATCTTCAACTATGAAAGCATTGATAATGTTGTAAGGATTTGTATTGGGGAATAAAGTATTGATATTGAGACAGTTTTTGATCTCATTACTCAAAAATTACTCAAATAAATTCATCTAGTCACGAGCAAAGGTTTTATGCTTAACCTCAAATTTTTTATCTATGTCTTTACCTTATATAAGCACTTTTGTAATTAACAAGTTAGGTTATATAATTAAGCTAATACATTTTCATAAGAAAGTTATCAACATTACAAAAAACTATTTAAGTACATTAGGAGTCGCACAAAAATAACTTCCATTTTGAAAAAATTAACATTGATGACTAGGAGTATCAGCGATTAAAAAGGTAAATTATTTGTGTGAGCTTCCTGAGCAAAAATTTAAAAACAGAACTTTGATTAAAGCAGAAAGCTAAATTTTGCCATCTGGATTTAAGATTGATAATTTTTCAGCTGATTTTGTCATCGTCTGATTTTTGAAATCAATTTTTTAATTGCTTGAACTAACAGGTTGAACTAATGCGAGCACTTTATCCTGTGGATTTACCAACTCTAGAGCAGATAGTTGAATATTCTCCTTTAACTGTATTACCTGATACCCCACTTATTGATGTTATTGCTCTAATGAATCGGGTAAGCAGCAGTATAGTAGAATCTACCTTTGATTTTAGTAGTTGTGTTTTAGTAGTTGAGGAAACAAGCTTAATAGGTATATTAACTCTTCGGGATATAGTAAGGCTGACTGGGATAGGAAAAATTTTATCCAGTGTCAAAATTTCAGAGGTGATGACACAACCAGTCATTAGCCTGAGGTTGGCTCAGGCTAAAAACGCCATAACAGCTTTATCTTTTATGCACCAGCATTGTATTCGTCATCTACCTGTAGTAGATGATCTTGGACAATTGGTAGGCTTAATTACCCAAGACAGAATTCGTCAGGTTATCCAACCAATTCATCTGCTGAAGCTACAATGTGTGACGGAAGTGATGGTAACAGAAGTTATTCATGCTCCCTCGACTACATCTGTGCTGAAATTGTCTCAAATGATGAGCGATCGCCAGATCAGTTGTGTTGTGATTGTCGCACAACAGAAGGCGAAATTGATCCCAGTAGGAATGATCACTGAAAAAGATATTATTAAATTCCAGTTACAGGGACTAGATATAGCCCAAACCCAGGCGCAAGATGTGATGAGTACGCCTGTATTAAGCATCAGTCCCACAGAATCTTTATGGACTGTTCACCAGCTGATGCAAGAGCGAAAGGTGCGGCGATTAACCGTAGTTGGAGAACAAAGCGAACTGCAAGGACTGGTGACACAAACTAATCTCCTGCAAGTGCTTGATCCCCTAGAAATAGTCAGGGTAATTCAAGTTTTGCAAGCAAAAGTTGAGGAACAAACGGTTAAACTTAGGCAATGCAACCAGCAGTTAGAACAGGAAGTTAAACAACGCCGCCAAGCTCAACAAGAATTAGAGTTACGGGTGGCGGAGCGTACAGCTGAACTACTGCAAGCAAATGTACGTTTGAAACGGGAAATTGAGGAGCGCAAACAAACTGAAATAGTACTCCAGCAGCGTGAACATCAGTGGAAAGCTCTTTTCGATCATGCTCTTGATGCGATCGCTATTGCAGATGACGAGGGGCGCTATATAGAGGGAAATCCAGCAGCCTGTAAGCTGTTTGGTGTATCGAAGGAAGAACTGTTAGGTTCCACAATCGCGGATTTTGCAGCACCCGAATTTGATTTTACCCAAGCTTGGCAACAGTTCTACGAACAAGGACAAATGTTGGGTAAGTTTAACTTATATTGTCCTGATGGCACAGTGCGAGAAACTGAATTTGCGGCGGTTGCCAATTTTATACCACATCGTCATCTTTCAATAATGCGGGATGTGAGCGATCGCCAAGCCATGTTGCGCGATCGTAAACAGACTGAGGAAACTCTCAGAGAAAGTGAGCGGCGGTTACAACTGGCACTTAGTGTTGGTAAAATTGGCACTTGGGAATGGAATCTGAAAACCAATCAGGTTATCTGGTCTGAGAGTTTGTTTACTTTATTTGGTCTAACTCCTGATACCTTTGATGTCAGCTATGAAAATTTTTTAAATCTCATTGTCCACCCTGAAGACCGCGAATTGCTGCATCAATCAGTTTTGCGAGCAATTGACCAGCAAGTACCCCATAATCTCGAATTCCGGTTTATTTACTCAGATGGTACAGTTGGTTGGTCAGTATGCAAGGGTCAAGTATTGTATGATGACACTACTAATAAGCCACTCCAGATGATTGGGGTGAATATAGATATCACCGAACGCAAACAATCGGAACTTGAAATCCGTAAATTTGTTTCTCTGGCCGATAACAGCACAGAATTTATCGGTATGTGTGATATGAATTTTGTGCCATTCTATTTGAACCCGGCGGGTATGCAACTAGTCGGGCTAAATGACACTCAGCAATATAGCGAAACGCCAGTCAGGGAATTTTTCTTTCCTGAAGATCAGGACTTTATCATCAATGAATTTTTCCCGCGTGTTTTGCGTGAGGGACGGGCGGAAGTAGAAATTCGTTTCCGTCATTTCCAGACGGGAGAAGCATTATGGATGGTTTACAGCGTTTCTTGCGTCAAAGACACCAACGACCGGCTAATTGGTCTGGCAGCCGTCAGCCGCAATATTAGCGATCGCAAGCTGGCCGAACAGAAAATTGCCGAACAAGCAGCTTTAATTGATATTGCTACCGATGCCATTTTTGTCCGCGATTTAGAAAACCGCATTCTGTTCTGGAGTCCAGGTGCTGAAAAGTTATACGGTTGGACAGCACAGGAAAGCATGGGGAAATTAGTCCATGAACTTTTCAACGTAGAATCCTTGTCTCAACTAGCAGCAGGTTTCAAAACCACTCTCGAACAAGGTTATTGGCAAGGGGAGTTAGAAAAAACCACCAAAACTGGGAGAAAAATTATCGTTGCTAGTCGGTGGACACTGGTACACAATCAATTCGGACAAAGCCAATCTATCTTATCAGTCAACACCGACATCACCGAGAAAAAACAACTAGAGCAACAATTTTACCGCGCTCAACGCTTGGAGAGTGTAGGAACTCTAGCCAGTGGCATTGCTCACGACCTCAACAACGTCTTTGCTCCCATAATCATGATTGCCGAATTGCTGCCTTTGAGATACAAAAATGTGGATTTGCAGACTCAAGAACTGTTTAAAACACTAGAAAACAGCTCGCAGCGTGGAGCGAACTTAGTTAAACAAATTCTCGCCTTTACCCGTGGTACAGAAGGGAAGCGCATCTTGTTGCAACCTGGGCATTTGCTCCAAGAATTGGTCAAAGTCATCAAACAGACATTTCCTAAATCCATCGAAATTGTTAATGACATTCCCATAAACACATTATGGATGGTGCAAGCCGATCCCACCCAACTAGAACAGGTATTTATGAACTTGGCAGTCAATGCCCGTGACGCTATGCCCAATGATGGTATGCTCACAATTAATGCCGAAAACCGGATGATTGACGAAACAAACGCCCGAATGCACCTGGACGCAAAAGCAGGAGGCTACATCGTTGTTACCGTATCAGATACAGGGACGGGAATCCCTCCAGAATTCTTAGAGCGCATATTTGATCCCTTTTTTACAACTAAAGAAGTTGGTAAAGGTACAGGGCTAGGACTGTCAACAGTTTTAGGTATCATCAAAAACCACGGTGGTTTTGTGAAAGTATCAACTCAAGTAGGTAAAGGGACACAATTTCAAGTGTTTTTACCCAGAGGAGAAGGCACAGCAACCGAGACAATAATAAAGGCAGAATTACCTTTAGGTAATGGCGAATTGATTTTAGTTGTTGATGATGAAGACTTAGTAAAACAAACCAATCAGGAAACTTTAGAAGATTATAACTACAAAACCCTTGTTGCTAACGATGGCATTGAGGCGATCGCTTTGTATGCCCAGTATAAGGAACGAATTAGTGCAGTTTTGCTAGATATGTCCATGCCCAACATGGACGGATTAACAACTATCTCCATCCTGCGAACGTTCAACCCCAATATTAAGATTATTGCCACCAGTGGTTTACCCGCTAACGAGCAAAAGGCTATTGCTGTTGGTGCTGAGAAGTTTCTGTCTAAGCCTTACACTGTGACAGATTTATTGACTACTTTATCTGCTGTAATCGGTCATCCTGGGGAGCTTCAGTCATAAGGAAATTACACTCAATTCTGACCAATGAATTTCGATACAGCGTCATTGCCCGATTAGCGCTCAAACTGGATGAAAGTGCTGTAATTGCTACCCCTCCCAATCAACTAGCCCCTATCCACTGTCTTTTATTGCCTTTGGACAAGAATTCATCAAATTCACCAACGGCAAACAAATACTGGTAGAGACGGTGTGGCGTTGGGAATGGGAACGAGTGCTACAATTTGCCAGCAGTTGAAATGCGATCGCATTAAACCACTACATAAATAGGTAATCGCTACTCGTTCCACTCAACCAACTCTCCATTTATATCATGTCCGGTAAATTACTTGTGATATGTCATTGCGAGTGCAACGTAGTGGAACGAAGCAATCACAAGGTCTCTGCGATTGCTTCACTCCGTTCGCAACGACAAGCGTTCAACTGGACATGATATTACGCAAGCGATACCCCACTTTGAAAATTTAAGGAGCAGCTTTTTAACCCTATTTTGTCACTCCTGGAAAACAACAATCGAAGTAAGATTATGAAACTTTAATTGACAGTTGCGTAAGTCCTGTGAGAATTGAAAGCGTAGCAGCTTGGTTATTTACTGCCCATTCAGTTCTACTGTCACCTGCTTAGTGAACAGCCCATTTTACTTCTAGCATTTCCGTGGAACGCGGATCGTCTTCAGGGGTGATAAAGTGACCCATGAACCATCCCCAACGATTTACACCTTCAACGGCTGTATTTCCATAAACAACTTTAGGCTGCATTACTTAACTCCAAAGAAGGAACTAAAATTTGTCCGGTGTAACCTGCTTGCTTGTATTGTTCAAGGATATGGGTTGTAATACTTCTAGCTTCACCAACCGCAACCAAAGCGACACTTGCCCCGCCAAAACCAGCACCTGTGAGTCTTGCACCATATACTCCCGGAGTTTTTTGCAACAGTTCTACTAGAGTATCCAGCGCAGGTACGGAGACTTCATAATCATCTCGCAAACTGGCGTGGGATGCGTTCATCAATTCGCCAAAGCGCTCAGATGTTACTCCCTGCAATACTTCTAAGACGCGGTTATTTTCTGTAATCACATGACGAGCGCGACGGCGTAGAGGTTCGGGTAGTTTTTCTGTTACTTCAACATCAGTAATATCTCGCAGTGCCTTAACTCCTAGCGATCGCGCCGCCTCCTCACACTCAGCCCGACGCTGGTTATAACCGCTACTTGCAAGGGTACGGGGTACGCCGCTATCAATAACCAAAATCTCGGCTTTCTCAGGCAAAGGCATCACCCGGCGTTCTAAAGTCCGAGTATCTAAAAATAAGATATGTTCAGTATCAGCCAAGCTAGAAGCCATCTGATCCATGATGCCGCACTGCACGCCAGCATAGTGAATTTCTGCTTGCTGGGCGAATTGGGCGATTTCAACATCATCAATGGCAAGGTTCAAAAGTTGGCGTACTGCCCGAAGCGTTGCCACTTCTAAAGCAGCGCTGCTAGACAAACCCGAACCCATAGGAACCGATGATTTAACATACACACAAAGTGATGGTATCTTGTATCCTGCTTTTTGTAAAATCTCAATACAGCCAAAAATATAACTGGCAAATCCAGACGGGGAATGGTTTATATCTAAAATGCTCACTTGCTCGTTGAGATTTTCCGAGTAAAAGTGATGATGGCCATCGCTACTCAAACCTAGCTGTACCGTCGTGGATTGAGGAATCGCAGTTGGCAGAACGAAGCCATCGTTATAGTCGGTATGTTCGCCGAGTAAATTTACTCTTCCTGGCGCACTGGCTTGAGTTTCAGGTGGTTTACCGAATACTTGTTGAAAATCCATAATTTTTAATTGTACAAAGGTACAGGGCGTAACCTTCCTTCTACCTCAACACTAGGAAAATTTGGATCAAAAGTCAGATTTTCCAACTTTCCATCCTTGAGAATCACAAAAGTATCTTCAACCTTTGCCCCTGGTAAACTAGGATTCCAAGCGACAGCAATACCTTCTGCCAAAGTATCAGTAGTAGTTGGATTTGCTACGATTTCTCGCGCTAAATATCCAGTGGTTCCTCCTTGGTGATGTTCGCGGATGGCATTGGGAAATCCATGCTGCTCATAAGCCTGAGCTAGGGCGTGATAAACTGCATCGAGTGTGGTTCCGGGTTGGCACAAATTCAAAACTACTGCTTCTATTTCGCGCACATGGGAATGCAATTCGGCCTGTTCGCCTGAAAGCTCACCAAAACAAACAAATCGAGTCAGATTTGCATACAAACCGTATCCTCTAGCGCAAAACACCAGCATTGCTTGCCGTCCAATCTGTTCTCCTGTGGGTGTAGCATGACGGTATAGCGGTAAACGCCTTTCACCTGCTACTAGTGTCAGCGCCGGATGCAATCCTTTCGCCCATAATGCCTCTGCACCCGCACCCGCTAATTGATATTCTGTCCAAGTTGGCTTGGCAGCTTTGAGTACCTCTGTCATTGCTTGACTAGCTTTTTGCCCGACTTGGCGATATCGCTCTAATTCACTTGACATCATTACCCGTTTATGAAATTGCAGAGATGGGGGTAACGGTTTTTCTAAATTGGAGATGGGGCGTTCGCGCTTCGCGTTGTCGGAGACATCGCTAACTACTTTTCCGCCGCCAGTTACATCACGAACGAAAGACTCACGGGCAGCACCATCAGCCCAAGGGTTGACATGCACCTTAAAATTAGCAGGCAGTTCTTCATCCTTAAGACGCTGCGCTTCAATTTCATCCGTCAATACCCAAGCCTCGTCAGTAGTTACTAATACTTCTGCTACGCCAGTTTCAGCAGTCAGCAGCACGGTATTAGAAGCACCAGCCGTTGCCCAAGCAAACCAGTCTGTACCACGCAAACGCACGCCTTGCACTTCGGATTCATGCAAGGTTTGCCTGATTAACTCTAGCTTTTTGGAGACTTCCTCGTTCATAGAAAATTAGTAACCACAGATGAATACAGATAATTATGAGATTTATCTGTGTTTATATGCGTATGTCTGTGGTTTGAAAAAAACGTGAGTACGGTATTATATCGAGTTTGGCATTTCAATATTTACAACCACTATTGATAATCCCTTCGCCTTCTTCTCTGGTAAAGCATCATTAGCAAATATACCCACTTCGCCCAATTGGTAATTTTCTAAAAACTCAAAAATTTAAATTTAATCCAGTTGTTTAGAAAAGTGTATTTGTAATTACAGATTAACTTCACATCGACTAACACCTCTAGGCGAATCGCACATCAAGCCAAGGTAGTTCTCAAGAACGATGTAATCGTTAGCCAATATTTTAAACTATGAAAGCATCGGAGCTAGAAAGACACGAAAAAAAGCCCATGAAATCCCAAGAGACTCAAAACAAAATAACAGAGAATAATGTTTCTCTGCCAGAGAACCCACCTAACGACATGAATGCTCAAGAACCTGATAAATCTGAGCCTATGACTCAGGTACAAAGGGATAATGTAATCACCAATCAGGACTTACCCAATCTACTAGCTCGCTATGGGTTTACCGTGGTTATATTGGCTACTTTCTTATTTGTTGTTGCTCTTTACTACGGAATTATTAACCCCTGACTAATTCACCTAATTTAGTCCCACAAAAAGTACAAATTATTGGTATCAGAGCTTATTAATACGTACATAAACTTGAGCTTAATTTTTTGTTTTATTTTGCTAAAAAAATTCTCATCATGTCACGTATTTACAAAGTTCTAAGCTCATTTTAATAAAAAAATTACTAAAATTTGTAGCTTTGAGGCTGTATTTAAGACTACAAGTTAATTTAATACAAATATCGTCCGATAGTTAGATGGAAATGGTAGTCATTAATTATTTTATTACTTCTATGGAAATGAATTGCATCATACTGCCTAATGATGTAAGTCTAAGAATTAAGTCTGTTTTATCCTCAATACTCATCAGCTTTTGCTATTTAGATTGACCTCCAATCCAAGGCTGAAAGGGTGCTGATTCAATTGTAAAAAGTTGCTGACTCGTTAGAACTAGCAACTTGGATTAGCGTTTAAGGAGATGTAATTAAATTGCATGGCCACAAAATATCCTAAATTTAACCAGGATCTCGCACAAGACCCGACTACACGTCGGATCTGGTATGCGATCGCTACGGGAAATGATTTTGAAAGCCATGATGGTATGACCGAGGAAAATCTTTACCAAAAGATTTTCGCTACTCACTTCGGTCACGTGGCAATCATATTTCTGTGGGCATCTAGTCTATTGTTCCACGTAGCTTGGCAAGGTAATTTTGAACAGTGGATTAAAGATCCTCTGCATATTCGCCCAATCGCCCACGCAATTTGGGATCCTCACTTTGGCAAACCAGCAGTAGAAGCTTTTACCCAAGGGGGCGCTCCCTTTCCTGTTAACATTGCTTACTCTGGTGTCTACCACTGGTGGTACACCATTGGGATGCGGACGAATAATGACCTCTACCAAGGTTCAGTGTTCTTGTTGCTGTTAGCAGCGTTGTTCTTGTTTGCTGGTTGGCTCCACTTGCAACCTAAATATCGTCCCAGCTTGGCTTGGTTCAAGAGTGCTGAACCTCGTCTGAATCACCACTTGGCAGGTTTGTTTGGTGTTAGCTCTCTGGCTTGGGCTGGGCATCTTATTCACGTTGCCATTCCCGAATCTCGCGGTGTTCATGTTGGTTGGAATAATTTTCTTACAGTTTTGCCGCACCCAGCAGGTTTAGCACCTTTCTGGAGGGGTGACTGGGGTGTATATGCCCAGAATCCTGATACACCAGGGCATTTGTTTGGCACATCTCAAGGCGCAGGGACGGCAATTCTGACTTTTTTGGGTGGTTTTCATCCCCAGACTGAATCGCTATGGCTGACCGATATGGCTCATCACCATTTAGCGATCGCAGTCATCTTTATCGTCGCCGGTCACATGTACCGGACTAACTTCGGGATTGGTCACAGCATCAAAGAGATGCTCAACTCCAAAAAATTCTTTGGCATCCAAACTGAAGGTCAGTTCAACTTACCGCACCAAGGGCTATACGACACCTATAACAACTCGTTGCACTTCCAGTTATCTATACACTTGGCAGCATTGGGAACTGCTGCATCGTTAGTTGCACAGCACATGTACTCAATGCCTCCTTACGCCTTCATCGGTAAGGACTACACAACACAGGCAGCACTGTACACTCATCACCAGTACATCGCTGGGTTCTTGATGATTGGTGCATTCGCCCATGCTGGTATTTTCTGGATACGAGACTACGATCCAGAGCAAAACAAAAACAACGTCCTTGAGCGCGTCCTCAAGCACAAAGAAGCGATTATCTCTCACCTGAGTTGGGTGTCGCTATTCTTGGGCTTCCACACTCTGGGGTTATACGTCCACAATGATGTTGTGGTTGCCTTTGGCACTCCTGAAAAGCAAATTTTGATTGAGCCGGTGTTTGCTCAATTCATCCAATCTGCTCACGGGAAACTGCTGTATGGCATGGATGCTTTACTATCTAATCCAGATAGCATTGCCTACACAGCTTGGCCCAACTACGGTAACGTCTGGTTGCCAAATTGGGTAGATGCGATTAATTCCGGTACTAACTCCCTGTTCTTGACCATTGGCCCTGGTGATTTCCTGGTTCACCATGCGATCGCTTTAGGTCTGCACACCACTACCTTGATTTGTGTCAAGGGTGCCTTGGATGCTCGTGGTACCAAATTGATGCCTGATAAAAAGGACTTCGGCTTCACCTTCCCCTGCGATGGGCCTGGTCGGGGTGGTACTTGCCAAACTTCCTCTTGGGAACAGTCTTTCTATCTCGCTATGTTCTGGATGCTGAATCTCCTTGGTTGGGTAACTTTCTATTGGCACTGGAAGCATCTCGGTGTTTGGCAAGGTAACGTCGCTCAATTCAATGAGAACTCTACATATCTCATGGGTTGGTTCCGTGATTATCTCTGGGCTAACTCCGCTCAGTTAATTAACGGTTACAATCCCTACGGCACAAGTAATTTATCTGTCTGGGCTTGGATGTTCCTCTTTGGACACCTGGTTTGGGCAACCGGTTTCATGTTCCTCATTAGCTGGCGTGGGTACTGGCAAGAGTTAATTGAAACTCTAGTCTGGGCACATGAATGCACTCCACTGGCTAACTTAGTTTACTGGAAAGATAAGCCCGTTGCTCTGTCTATTGTCCAAGGTTGGTTAGTAGGTCTAGCTCACTTCACAGTTGGCTACATCCTTACCTATGCAGCATTCCTCATAGCCTCAACCGCCGGGAAATTCGGTTGAAGTTTTTGATAGATATCCTCTGACCTTAGCTATCTCCCCCTCTCACCTAACGGTATAGAGGGGGATTTTTGTATGCTTGCTATCTACGTCATCTCATCATTGCTTCCTGACACCAATCAAAGCATTTGTATACCGCTACTCACGGGTAAATATGCCCCGGTAATAAATTTTGCTTCGTCGGATGCGAGCAGCAGAATAGCTCCGGCAACATCCTCTGGCAGCCCATTTCGCTTTAATGGTACCATTTGAGCCGAAGCATCTTTATAGTCTAGATTGAATGGCACTAAGAAAAGCCGGAACCCTTGCGGTTTAAGCAGTTTGCAATTGCTTGCGTAATTCATGCCGGGGTTTCGTCATCAAGGGGTAAATTTTTGGGCGACGTTTACGAACTCGTGGTTCATTTCTAACAGGGCGGTCAGGAACAGCCTTGTGAGCAATAACTTTTAGCTTCATTGCGATAAATTCGGAGACGTTTTGTTGAAGTTGCTGCTAATAATTTAGGAATAAAATTAATTAAATGGTGGCGAGTACCTTGCAACGATAGGCGTAATGGAGGAGTGGTGTAAGTAGTTCCGGCATCCCACATCAAACTCCGAAGTAAATTATAAGCCAGCAAAAAAACGTAAATTTCTTTGCGTACCATTGAGGGTGTTTTACATCGTAGAATATCCATACCCAAGGTAGTTTTTAGATGTCTTAAATCTAGTTCAACATCCCAAAGTTGACCGTAAAGCCCAACAATTTCCAGAGTAGAATAAGTTTTTGTATCTAAAAGAGTAGTAATTAAGCTAACTCGTTGAGTGCGAAAACCAGGAAAAATTATCTGCCGCTTTTTTAAAAAGCTTTTCTAATAATTTTTCTGGTAATCTAGAGCGTGCTTG